>LZSH01000066.1 GCA_001665255.1 Mycobacteriaceae bacterium 1482268.1
ACAAGAACGCGGCAGTTCTCGGCGGTCTACGAGAACCCGTCGGGAACGGGTTACACGCCGTATCCGCCGCCTCCGCCAGCTCACCCGCGGTCGCGAACCGGTCAGACGGTTTCTTCGCCATGCCCTTGGCGATCACCTCGTCGAACGCGCGCGTGATCCCGCTGCGCATGATGCTCGGCCGCGGCGGCGGCGAGAACATGTGCGCCGACATCAGCTGTCGCAAATCCCCGCCGGTCTCGAAAGGGGCCCTGCCGGTCAGACATTCGTACAGCAGACACGTCAACGAGTAGATGTCGGCCGCAGGCCCGACGGCACCGCCGGCAAACCGTTCCGCGGCCATGTAGGCACACGACCCGATGATGAGCCCCGTCGACGTCACTCTCGCGTCGCCACCGTCGTGCGCGATTCCGAAATCCACGAGGTATGCGAAGTCGCCCGGCGTCAGCAGTACGTTTTCCGGCTTGATGTCGCGGTGGATCAACCCGTCGGCATGCGCGGCATCCAGGGCCGCCGCGACCTGCGTGATGATCGACGCCGCACGCTTGGGCTCCAGCGGGCCGTTTACCCGCAGCTCGTCCTTCAGGCTGGCTCCCTCGACCAGGCGCATATCGATGTACAGGGTCCCGTCGATGTCGCCGAAGTCGTGCACCGGGATCACGTGGGGTTCCTGCAGGCGTGCCGCCACCCGCGACTCGCGGCGGAAACGCTCCTGATAGCTCTTGTCAGCAGCCATCTCCGCGCGCAGCACCTTGACAGCCACCATTCGCTCCTTGACGGTGTCGTAGGCGCGATACACCTCGCCCATACCGCCGACACCGATCAAAGAGTGCAGCTCATAGGGCCCGAATCGCGTTCCCAGCCGTGCGCCGCTTTCCGCGGAGGCCATGCGTAATCCTTTCCGTCCCTTCGCACGTCGTACGCCCACGCCGTCTGTTCGACGTGCGGCTGCAAGCAGTTGTTCCCGCATCGGACGTCCGCTTAACGCATTCGTCAAACGAGTCACGCGGGACGCGGCCGTCGTTCCCCCGACAGAGCGCAGTGCGAATAGGGCGTCATCCACCCCAATACGTTCTACGGTAGCGGCATGACAGCAGAGACGCCCGCCATCACCTCGTCACACCCGCCAGACAAAGTCCTCAACGCCGTCAAGCCCGTGGTGAAGTTCCTGCTGGGCAGCCAGTTGGGCGGCGGTCTGCGCCGGCAGATGATGGTGCTCAATTTCACGGGCCGCAAGAGCGGCCGCCAGTTCTCCATACCGGTCAGCGCGCACCGGATCGACAACACACTCTACGCGCTGGCCAACGCCGGCTGGACGGCCAACTTCAGCGACGGCGCCGACGCCGAGGTGCTCTACAACGGCAAGACGACGACCATGCGCGGCGAACTCATCCGCGACCCGGCGGCCGTCGCCGACCTGGCTCACCGCGCCGCCGAGTCCTACGGCGCAAACAAGGCGCAACGCATGATGGGTCTGAAGTTCCGCGAAAACCGCGTTCCCACCCTCGAGGAGTTCACCGAGGCAGCCCAGCGGGAACGCATGCGCGCCATCAAGTTCACGAGCGCCTAGTAGTTCGCCGCGGCCAGCGCCAGAATTTCGTCGCGATCGGCTCGCAGCAGAAAGCCGGCGCGGATTGTCGCGTCGAGCGACTCGGTGAAGCGCTCCAGGTACTCGCTCTTGCCGCCGGGGTACAGATTGCGACGGGTGGCCTCGTCGAACGGCTCACCCGAGCCGAACAGCAGCGCCAGGGGGTTGTCGTCGCTGCCGGCGCCCGAGGTGCGTGCGATCGGAACGTCGACCCACGGCGTGCGAACGCCACCCTTTGCGATGCCGTTCTCGTCGACGACGAACGACGGCGGCTTCGCGTCGGTGGTCTCCAGGCGCGGCGCGTGCGACGGCGGTGCGCCGGTCCGCACCCACGACTGCAGCCCGGCGATCGCGGCCTGCAACACGTAATGATGCTGCGGCGCGAAGTTGATGAAGTGCGGCAGTTGCTGGCCCATCAGTTCCTTGGTCGGCGCGTAGCCCGCGGCCAGCTGCTCGATCGGCGTCGACGCCGTGTCGGTGAAACCCACCTTGACCGTGTACGCGTCCGCGTGCGCCGTACCCGTGATCTCCCACGTTCGCAGCAGGTTGCCGTCGGACTGCCTCGCCATGTAATACCCGGGGAGAATCGCGCCGACGATGTCGGTTTCGGTGATCACGTTCATCACCGGAACCCGCAGATCCTCGCGGAATGGGGACGGATCGATTTGGTGACCCTTCTCCAGTTCGCTCAGGACCGAGCCGCCGGTCAGCGGCGCCGAGCCGCCGAATCGTGAGTGCACCAGAAACCCGTCGTAAGTATGCGCGAGCCGGTCGACATGGTTGATATAGGTGGTCAGGAACATCGCGGACTGCGACTCGCCAAATCCCACAACGAATTCCGGGGTGAGCCGCCCCAGCACCTCGGCCGGCGAGTCCCGCACCAACTGGCCGACCTGGCTGAACATGTCGAACGAATATGCGTCACCGGGATGGTTCAACGGTGAATACCGCTGCGGGTCCTGGGTTTTCAACGAGAAGTCGCCGACGAGGCTCTCACCGCCCACGATGCCCACCGCCTGGGCCGAGACGCCGACGTAGGCGTAGCCTTCGCGCACGATCTCGCGGTGCGCCATCAACCACACGGCCGGGGCATCGACTCCGCCGCTGACGTTCAGCCACTCGACGATCACCGTGCCGTTGAACTTGTCGACATCGGTCGGCGTCAGCGCCACGATCCTGGTGGTGTACTCCGCGTCGCCGAGTGCGCCCTCACCCGCGAACGACGACGCGGTACCCGTCACGAAGAACTCGTTGGCGGTATATCCGACATCGGCGATGTCATAGGCGCCGATGATCATGTTCGGTTTGCCGGGGACGTGGGTGACGGAGGGCATGGCGACGACATTAGTCATGAGGCGATACTGGGCCGATGCCGGATCTCAACGTGTTGGGCACACCGATGGAACCGTGCGGCACCGACCCGCTCACCGGTTTCTACCGTGATGGCTGCTGCACATCGGGCGCCGAGGACATCGGACGTCACACCATCTGTGCCGTGATGACCGCCGAGTTCCTCGAGCACCAGAGCTTCATCGGCAACGACTTGTCCACGCCGCGACCGGAATTCCGCTTCCCCGGTCTGGTTCCCGGTGACCGCTGGTGCGTCACCGCGGCGAACTGGTTGAAGGCCTATGAGGACGGCCGCGCCGCGCCGGTGGTGATGGCGTCGACGCACGAGCGCACTCTCGAGGTCGTGCCGCTGGAGGCGCTCGCCGAGCACGCTGTCGACGTGCCCGACGACCCCGGCGACCTGTAGACGCGATCCGTCATCTTCCGACGCCGTTATCGTTGAGCCATCGAGAATTATCGTCGAATCGCACGTGTGCTGTTGTGCACCGCTATGAGTGTCGCGGTGGTGCAATGCGGCCGTACTACGCCCCCTGAGCAACCGGCGCCACCGGTGACCACCACCGCAAGCAAGCCGCCGACGTCGTCGCTGGCAACGAGCGCCTCACCGGCGCCGACACCCGCCGCCGTGCATCCGGTCACCGCAGATGAACTCGGCGCGACGTGGCGGCCGGGCTGCCCCGTCGGGCCGGACCTGTTACGCCGCGTCGAGCTCGATTACGTCGGGTTCGACGGTCAGCCGCACCGCGGGGAGCTCGTCGTGCACCAGGATGTGGTCGCCGACGTCATCGCGATCTTCGAGCGGCTGCGGCAATTGCGCTATCCGATCGCGAAGATGCAGTCCGTCGACCACTACCCGGGCGCCGAGGATGAGCTGTCGATGCGGGACAACAACACCTCGGCGTACAACTGCCGACCCCTGCCCGGCTCGAACACGCCGTCCTTTCATGCGTTCGGCCGGGCGATCGACGTCAACCCGCTCATCAACCCGTACATCGACAGCAAGGGCCATATCGAGCCGGCGACGGGTGGGCCGTACCTCGACCGCGGCCGGACCGATCCGGGCATGCTGCATGATGGCGACCTCGCCGTCCTGGCCTTCACCGACCGCGGGTGGCGCTGGGGAGGCGACTGGCGAACACCCAAGGACTATCAGCACTTCGAGCGACGCTGACGGCCCCGTCTCACCTACGGGGTCGGATACATCGGCTGTGGATCGTGGAACCGGTTGATGATCGGGATGCGCTCGATGATCTTGTCGCGCAGACGCGGTTGGGGCTGCACCGCGGGAACCTGCGGCTGCGCGGGGGGCACGTACGCGGGCGCCGGTGGCGTATAGGCCGGTTCCGGTGGCACGTACGCGGGCGCCGGCGGCGTGTAGGCCGGGGCGGGCGGCACATATACCGGGGCGGGCGGCGTCGCCGCGGGCGGCACCCAGGTGTCGGGCATGTGGGAACCAGGGGGGTCGATGTCCGGCACCGACTCAGGCGCCGGCGGCACGGCCACCATCGTCTCCACGACCGGCGGGGCCTCGGGCGCCGGGGCGGGCGCCGCCGCCGGCCGCGGCTCCACCTTCGGCGCGACGAGCGCGGCCTTGGCCTCCGACGGCACTGTGGCCTTTTTCAGCTGCTCGCCGGTGGCGTTGGCGTTCGTGGTTTGCGGCGGGGCGTCCGACGTCGCCTGCAGACCGAGCACGACCGAGAGCGACACGACCAGGGTGACGGCCGCGGCGACGACAACAGACGTCAACACGGTCGTGCGCGACATGTTCCGAAGGCTCAGCGGCGCTCGCGTGCCGCTGTCCATGGCGTACACCGCCAGGGCCGAGGCCACCGCCGCGCCACGCGCCACGGCCATATCGGCTTCCGACGAGGAAAACACCGGAGCCGCGGCGACGGCTTCCATCGCCGACACGACCGGGTCGAGGTCGGCGGATCCGACGACGAAGATGGCATCCAGCTGGCGGTCGTTGAGGTCCAGCGCGATGACGCTGCCTGCCAACTCGACGTCGTCGGGCAGATTCTGGGGATCGGCGGTCACACCCGCGGGGTTGACCACGGCGACCAGCTGATAGTCGGGCTCGAAGACGCAGACCGCGACGCTTTGGTATCCGGCGATGTCGGCGATACCGCTGGCCAGCGCCTCGGCGGCCTCGTCCTCCGACACTGCGATGGCGTTCGGAAGGTCCCGCGCCTGCAGCGCCTCGAGGATGGCTCCCGCAACGAGCTCGCCCGCCGGAGTCCACGTCACCCCGACGGCGTTCACGCCGTTTTCCACGGCGGCTTCATTGGCGTCCAGCAACACTGTGAGCAGGGCTTCGGCGTCGAAAGTTGAGCCGTCGACAAGGTCAAGCACCCCGCGGTCGATGGCATCACCGTCGCCCGTCACACCCTCGACGAGCACCCATCGCACCGCGGTCGAGGTCACCGACAGACCGAGCACCAGGTCCATTAGCTAACCCCCTCCACCTGTCATCCAGGTCAGAGACTACCCAAGCGCCCGGTCAGTGCACATCCCGCAGCTGCTGTCAACCATTTCGGTTGACAGCCCGGCGGGCCCGCTTTGCTTCGTACATCGCCAGGTCGGCGTCGCGGAGGATCTCGTCGGCCGTGCGCTGTTCGTCGCGATGGACCTCGACCACCCCGATGCTCGCGTTGATCGACACGTGCGTACCGCCGACGCCGACGGGCGTGGCCAACTCGGCGCGCATGCGCGCGATCTTGTCGTCGAGTTCACTGCGGGACAGGTCATGGCACACCAGCACGACGAACTCGTCGCCACCCAACCGCCCCACCACTTCATCGGAATCCGCCACGCTACGAAGGCTTTCCGCGGCGGCACACAGCAGTTGGTCGCCCGCGGTGTGGCCCATGGTGTCGTTGACCAACTTCAAGTTGTCGAGATCGATGAACAGCACCCAGCGCAGCGGCTCGCCACCATCACCCGATGCGAGTGCCTTCCTGAGTCGGCGCAGAACCGAAACCCGGTTCGGCAGGCGGGTCAGCGCGTCGTGGGTGGCGTAGAACAGGATCTTGTCGGCGTCGGCGCGCTCCGCGGTGACGTCCACGAAAGAAATCAGCAAGTCGGACCGGCCGGGCAAATCCGGGTTGAGCAGCCGGCAGCTGGACATCAACCAGACGCGTTCGGTGCTCATCCGGTCGAACCCGTATATCTGGTTGATGCTCGACACGCCGTCGCGCAGCGCGGCACGGGCCGGCCTTCGGTCGGTAGGAATGTTTACGCCGTCGGCATCGTAGAACGGCAACTGGTCGGTAATGGTGAAGAAGTCACTACCGACGTATTCGACGCCGACTCCCATGATCTGCACGGCCGCCGGGTTGATCGACTTGATGCGGCCGTCCTTGTCGAGCACGATGACACCTTCGGCCATTGAGTCGACGACCGTCTGAAAATGTTGCTCGGCTCGATACTGAGTCGTCAGATCACAGCAGACCAGAACGTATCCGTCCGGCATCACCGCGGCGGACAGCCGAACCTTCAACGGCGCGCCGTCTGCGGAGCGGTGGGTGGTGTGCGCGATGCCGCCGGAGGCGACGATTGCCGCGGGATCGACTGCGGCGCCGACGAGTTCGCTGACCGGGTGCCCTCGCGCCTCGTCGAATGATCGTCCGTAGATGGACTCCGCGGCGGGATTCCAACTGGTGATGTTTCCGGTCGCGGTGATGCCGATGATCGCGTCGCTGACATGGTTGACCAACGCGGCTTGATACCGCAGCGCGGCCTCTTCGGTCAGCTCAGGAGTGAGTCGCCGATGCTGAGCCAGTACCAACGCGCGAATCCCTTCTAGACGGTCTTTGCCAAGCTACCGCGTCGGCTTTGGTGCCACTGAGCGAATTCGCCGTTGAATTGCCATTTGCCGCGCGATAAACGTTAATTAACGTCATAGTAAATATTACTTTGGGAATTGCGTGGGGATTACTGGCGTGAATTTCATCCAATCGCGTCAAACGGTTCTGTCCCATTGGGTCTGGGACAGCCCGCGCGGATTGCGGAGTTGTCACGATACGACCGCCGTCCGGTGGCGTCCGGTTAACTAGTCCGCGTGCGGGTCGACGGGCGGGACATCACCGTTTCAGGCAGCTTGCTGCAACCACTGACTCGCCGCACCAGCGATATTCTGCGCCTGCTGCTGGCCACCATCTTTCTTGCGGTCGTCATCGCCAGCTCGCTCATCACGCGATACGACTGGGTTTCGCTGGAAAGCTCGATCTCCGACATCGTCGGGGTCCTGACGCCCACGCAGTCGAATCTCGTCTATCTCGGTTACGGCATCGCGATCCTGGTGTTGCCGTTCGCGATCCTGGTCGGGCTGATCGTCGGCAGGCATTGGAAGCTGCTGGGGGCCTATGCGGCGGCAGGGGTCATCGCCGTGCTCGCGCTGTCGGTCCGGCCCGACGGCATCGCCGCACCGCGCTGGCACTTCGACGTGGCCGAGCAGCCCAAGACGTTTCTGTCGCAGTTTCTCGACGACCCGCGCTGGATAGCGATGCTCGCCGCGATGCTGACGGTGTCGGGGCCGTGGTTGCCCGCGCGGTGGCGGCACTGGTGGTGGGCGCTTCTGCTGGCCTTCGTTCCGATCCATCTGGTGGTCAGCGCGGTGGTTCCGGCCCGCTCGCTGCTTGGTCTCGCGGTGGGCTGGTTCGTGGGCGCGCTGGTGATCCTCGTGGTCGGTACGCCTGCACTCGAGGTGCCGCTGGAGGGCGCGGTGCGCGCGATGGACCGCCGAGGATTGTCGGTGATCGGGCTGACCGTGGTTCGGCTGGCTGGCAGGGGGTCTCTGCTCCTGTCGGCGGCGTGCAGCGACGACTCCATCAAGGAAATCGAGCTGTACAGCCCGAACCAGCGCAGCGGCGGGGCGCTCAGCCAGCTCTGGCGGAAGTTCACGCTGCGTGGCGGCGAAACCGCGCCGTTCCATGCGTCTATGCGGCGCGTTGTCGAGCATCGCGCGCTGATGGCGATCGCGATCGGCGACCTGGGTGTCGCCAACACCGTGCCGCTGGCCGTCACGCCGCTCGATCGCGGGTGGACGTTGTACGCGCACACGCCCGCGCGCGGCACGCCGCTGGCCGACGCGACCGAAACCACGTTGGTTGCGCGGATCTGGGGCTCCCTGCGAGTCCTTCACGACCAGCACATCTCTCACGGCGATCTGCGCGCCAGCAAGATCACCGTCGACGGTGACGCCGTGTTGTTTGGCGGCTTCGACCACGCGGAGTACGGCGCGACCGACGCGCAAATGCAATCCGACATCGCGCATCTGCTGGTGACGACGAGCGCGTTGTACGACGCGCCCACCGCGGTGCGGGCGGCGATCGGCGTCTTCGGCAAGAGCGCGGTGCTGACCGCGTCGCGTCGGCTTGCGAAAGCCGCTGTGCCCAAACGAATCCGGGATTCGATTCCCGATGCCCGCGGAGTCATCACGGCCGCCCGCGAAGAGGTGCAACTGCAGACCGGTGCCGACGAGATCGAAACGGAGACGGTGACGCGCTTCAACCGCAACCAGATCCTGCAGATGGTGTTGCTCGTCGCTTTGGTCTACGTCGCGCTGCCGTTCATCAGTACCGTGCCCACCTTCTTCTCGGAGTTGAAGACTGCGAACTGGTGGTGGGCCCTGTTCGGCCTGGCGGTGTCGGCGCTGAAGTATGTCGGCGCGGCAGCAGCATTGTGGGCGTGCGCTGACGGGTTGGTGAGTTTCGGCAATCTCACGCTGATGCAGGTGGCCAACACCTTTGCGGCGACGACGACGCCGGCGGGCGTCGGCGGCCTGGCGCTGAGCGCACGGTTCCTGCAGAAGGGCGGGCTCGGCGCGCTGCGGGCAGCCACCGCGGTGGCGCTGCAACAGTCGGTGCAAGTGGTCACCCACATCACGTTGCTGATCCTGTTCAGTGCCTTCGCCGGAGCGTCGGCCGACCTGTCCCATTTCGTTCCTTCGGCGACCGTGGTGTACGCCGTCGGCGGTGCGCTGCTGCTGCTCGTCGCGGCGTTCGTCATCGTGCCCAAACTCCGCGGGTGGCTGAGGGCCACGCTCGGGCCGCGTATCAAAGAGGTGCTTCGGGATCTCCGCGAGCTGGCCAGTGAGCCCAGACGCCTGCTGCTCATCGTCCTCGGCTGCGCGACAACGACTCTCGGCGGAGCGCTGGCATTGTGGGCGAGCATTGAAGCGTTCGGCGGCAACGCCTCCTTCATCACGGTGACCGTGGTGACGATGATCGGCGGAACCCTTGCGTCGGCGGCACCGACCCCCGGCGGTGTCGGTGCGGTGGAAGCGGCGCTGATCGGTGGCCTCGCCGCGTTCGGGGTGGCCGCCGGAGTCGCGGTCCCGTCGGTGCTCCTCTACCGGGTGCTCACGTGTTGGCTGCCGGTGTTCGCGGGGTGGTTCCTCATGCGCCGCCTGACCGAGAAGGAAATGATCTAGCCGCCGGCTCTTGGCGTTCATCGATTTCGGCCGGATGGTCGTATTTTGCCAACACTTCGCCGCCCTCCTGCAGAACTCGGCGGAGCCGAATGATCATTCGGTGTAAGCCAAGTGCAGTTTGGGGACGTCGAATTACTAAGCTGCCGGTGGCTGATTCATAAGACATTCATTAGCTGTTAGTTCTTCGAATCGCGAGCGCCATCAGGCTATGTCAACATTGCGCGCGTGAAGGCACGCAATATCGCGATGTTGATCGCGTCGGTCACCGGCTTCATCCCATTGGGCGCCATTCCGGCCGCATCGGCGCAGCCTTGCCCTGACGTCGAGGTGGTCTTCGCACGCGGCACGGCCGAGGCACCCGGTCTCGGTCCCACCGGCGAAGCATTCGTCACTGCCCTGCGCTCGCGCATCGGAACGAAGTCGCTCGAGGTGTATCCGGTCGACTATCCGGCAACCACCGAGTTTCCCCGGGCGCTCGACGGTATCCGCGACGCCAGCGAGCGCGTCAAATCCCTTGCGGCGAACTGTCCCAACACCAATATCGTGCTCGGCGGCTTCTCCCAAGGCGCGGCGGTAGCCGGCTTCGTGACCGCCAATGTGATTCCCGACGGAGCGCCCGAGGGCGTACCGAACCCGATGCCGCCCGACGTGGCCAAGCACGTCGCCGCCGTCACGCTGTTCGGAAAGCCCAACGACCGGTTCATGCGCGCGATCAATCAGCCGGACGTCGTGGTGGGCCCGCTGTATGCCGACAAGACGCTCGAGCTGTGCGTCGACGACGACTTCGTGTGCTCGTCCGGCAGGGACTTCAACGCGCACACGCAGTACGTGGAGACAGGAAAGGTCGAGCAGGCGGCGTTGTTCACAGCCCTCAAGCTGGCGACCACACCTCCTCCCGCAGCCACGCCACCGGCTGCTCCCCCCGCGGCTCCGCCTCCGGCCGGCCAGCCGCACCTGCCTTCGCCGGCCGCGGGGCAGCAGTCACCCGCTGCAGTCTCACCGCTATCGACGATTCCCGTCGCGCCGGCGCCGGCGCAACCTCAGGCACAGGCGCCGCGCTCGCCGCAGACGATCTACTCATGTGCGGTCGAGTGCCATGTCATCGGATCCCAGTAGCAGTCGACGCGGCCACGCTTTCACCAGACGTGAGGCGCTCAAATACACGCTGGGTGCTCCCGTCCTGGCCGGCCTCGTCGCCGGGACTGTCAACCAGCCGCGAGCCACAGCTGCCAACGGCAAGCTGATCGATTTCGCTGAGCGGCAGGTGCCCGCGGACCAAGTGGCGGCAGCGGGGTATTCTGGCGCACTCGTTTATGTTTCCGAGCTCCGGCCGGGCGCTACGTTCGATTTCAAGCCCGTCACACGCGGATACACGGATGCGTTGCGGGCGTTGGGACTTCACGTGGTCAGCTGCTATCAGTACGGCAAGCCGGGCTGGCCGACGCCGTCGGATTTCACTCGCGGCTACGACGGCGGCGTCGCGGACGCCCAGACTGCCATGGGCCTGCACGCGGCGGCCGGCGGCCCGGCCACGGCGCCGATATTCTTCAGCATCGACGAGGACATCGACGCGGGCACGTGGAAAAGCGTTGCCGTTCAATGGCTTCGCGGAATCAACTCGGTTCTCGGTGCGGAGCGCACGGGTGTCTACGGTTCCGCCGGAGTCTGCGGGTGGGCGATCGCCGACGGCGTCATCGGACATTCGACCACCCCGGGCTATCGGTGGGCTTGGCAGACCAGGGCGTGGTCGGGTGGCAAGCGCGAGCCCTCCGCTGTGCTCTACCAGAGAGTGATCGTCACTGCGTCAGACCCGGGCATCAGCCTCGGCGGCACCCATGTGGACGAGGACGACATCCTGGCCGCCGATTTCGGCCAGTGGGATTTGGCGCGCTGATCGGATTTCGGCCCCAGGCCTCTGGCTGGCGCGGTTAGGCTCGACCCATGGGGGAACCGAACCGCACCACCGCCGATCTGATCGTCCAATGCCTGGAGAACGAGGGCGTCACGCACGTTTTCGGCATTCCCGGTGAAGAGAACATCCGCTTGGTCGATGCGCTGGCGAAGTCCTCGATCGAATACGTGTTGACACGCCACGAGCAGGGCGCGTCCTTCATGGCCGAGGTTTACGGACGCTTGACCGGGCGAGCGGGTGTCTGCTCGGCAACACTGGGCCCCGGTGCGATCAACCTGCTGCTGGGCGTGGCGGACGCGACCACGAATTCGACTCCCGTTGTTGCGCTTTCGGCGCAGGTGGGGATGGGGCGAAGTTACAAGGAGTCGCATCAGGGCATCGACCTGGTGTCGATGTTCGAGCCGGCGACGAAATGGGCCGCGCTCGTCGCGTCGCCGCCCGCGGTGCCCGAGATGGTCCGCAAAGCCTTCAAGCTCGCCCAGACCGAACGGCCGGGAGCCGTCTATCTCGCCGTGCCGGAAGACGTCGAGCAAGCCGAGGTCCCCTCGGAATCGAGCCCGTTGCCCCTCAACGTCCCGCGACCCGACGATCCTTCTGAGACCCAGCTGGATCGTGCTGCGGAGATCCTGTGCACTGCCCGCAACCCGATCCTGTTGGCTGGTCACGGCGCGGCCCGCAGCGAGGCGGCCGAGGCCGTTCGCCGGTTCGCAGACGCGCTCGAAATTCCGGTGGCCACCACATTCCACGGCAAGGGCGTGATACCCGATGACCATCAGCTCGCGCTGGGGGCGGTCGGCTTCATGCGCCATGACTACGTGAACTTCGGCTTCGACGAGGCCGATGCCATCGTCGCTGTCGGCTACGAGCTGCAGGAGTTCGACCCGGTCCGGATCAACCCGAGCGGGGACACCAAGATCATCCATATTCACCGATTCCCCGCCGAAGTCGACGCCCACTACAACGTCTCGGTCGGATTGCACGCCGACATCAGCCGGACGCTCGATGAGCTAGCGCCCAGGGTAAAACGGGAGCATCCGGCCGTGTCCGGTCGCGAGAAGATACGCCAGCTGCTATCGGATGAGCTCGACCGGGGAAGCACGGACGACAGGTTCCCGCTGACGCCTGCCAGGATCGTCGCTGACACACGAACGGCGTTGCAGCGCAACGATATTGTTCTGGTCGACACGGGTGCGCTCAAGATGTGGATGGCCAGGCTCTACCCGACCTTCGAGCCGAACACGTGCCTGATCTCCAACGGGCTGTCGACAATGGCGTGGACGCTGCCCGGAGCCATCGGCGCGAAGATCGCCCGGCCCGACGCAAAGGTGCTCGTGGCCACCGGCGACGGTGCGTTCCTGATGAACTCGCAGGAGATCGAGACCGCGATGCGGCTCAAGATACCGATGGTGATCCTGATCTGGGATGACCACTCCTACGGGTTGATCAGCTGGAAGATGGATCTCGAGATCGGCCATAACGTCGATACCGAATTCGCCAACCCCGATTTCGTCGCCTACGCAGAGAGTTTCGGAGCCAAGGGCTATCGGATCTCGAGCGCAGAGGAACTGTTGCCGACCCTGCGCATCGCACTCGAGGACGACACCGTCAGCGTGATCGACTGCCCGGTCGACTACTCGGTCAACGGTGACCTGATCGAGGCCCTCGGGGAGTTGGACGAGTCGATGTCCTGACGCGCTTTCAGCCGTGACGCAGCAATGCACCGACACCTCACACGTGATCATGATCCGCATTTATCAGGCACGGGATCGGGACTGAAATCGCGATTGTTCACCGCGGTCAGTCATCGCGAGTGATCTCGGGCCGTATGCATAACTAAGGGTTTTGAATTCAATTTCGGAATTCTTTCGAAATTCCCGGGCCCAACGTGATTCTCGGGCGATGGAATGGCTATACCCATTCCATCGCGGTAGCGCGGGGAATCACGGTCGGAGAATTTCAATGGGTATCGGAATCACAATTGAGGGGTTGACCAAGTCTTTCGGGACTTCGACAGTGTGGGAGGACGTCACGTTCGAACTCCCGCCCGGCGAGGTCAGCGGACTCATCGGACCTTCAGGTACCGGTAAATCGGTGTTCCTGAAGTCCCTGATCGGGCTGCTGCGGCCCGAGCGGGGCAAGATCATCGTCGACGGCACCAACATCATCGAGTGCACGGCGAAGGAACTCTACGAAATCCGGACGCTGTTCGGGGTCATGTTCCAGGACGGGGCGCTGTTCGGCTCGATGAGCCTTTATGACAACACCGCTTTCCCGTTGCGTGAGCACACCAAGAAGAAGGAAAACGAGATCCGCAACATCGTCATGGAGAAACTCGAGCTGGTCGGTCTGGCCGGCGACGAGAACAAATTCCCCGGCGAGATCTCCGGCGGTATGCGCAAGCGTGCGGGCCTGGCCCGGTCCCTTGTGCTGGACCCGCAGATCATCCTTTGCGATGAGCCCGACTCGGGTCTGGACCCGGTTCGCACGGCGTATCTGAGCCAGTTGCTGGTCGACATCAACGCGCAGATCGACTGCACCATCCTGATCGTGACGCACAACATCAACGTCGCCCGCACTGTGCCGGACAACATCGGGATGTTGTTCCGCAAGCATCTGGTGATGTTCGGCCCGCGCGAGGTGCTGCTGACCAGCGAGGAGCCTGTGGTCCGGCAGTTCCTCAACGGCCGGCGCATCGGGCCCATCGGCATGTCCGAGGAAAAGGACGAGGCGCAGATGGCCGAAGAGCAGGCCATGGTCGACGCCGGCCACCACCACGGCGGTGTGGACGAGATCGAGGGCGTGCCGCCGCAGATCACCGCGACCCCCGGCATGCCCGTGCGACAAGCCGTCGAACGCAGGCGTGCCCGGGTGCGCGAGATCATGCACACGCTGCCGCCCAACGCCCAGGACGCCATCCGCGACGACCTCGAGGGCGCCGACGACAACAGGTCCAGTGACTATGACGAAGATTCGCGTCACCGCCGCGACGACCGTGACGACTCCGACACCGAAGCGATTCCTGCCTCACAGCGGCGCTGAGCTCGGAACGTAGGAGTCCTTGATGAGCTTCAACTTCGCATCGACCCTTCGTGAGTCGTCACGGGCCCATCCGCAGAGACCGCTGTGTCATCTCGGAGCTCACACCTTCACCTACGCTCAGGTCGACGAGATCTCAGGTCGCGTTGCCTCCAGCCTCCGCGCCATCGGCGTCGGGCGCGGCGACAAGGTGGCGGTGCAATTGCCCAACGTGCCTCACTTATTGATCGCCTACTTCGGTGTTCTCAAAGTTGGTGCGGTGCTGGTGCCGCTGAGCCCATTGCTGCGCGCGCCGGAGATCTGTTATCGCCTCGTCATTTCCAATGCGCGACTACTGGTCACCTTCGAGAACTCGGCGCAGGAGGCGGTCCGCGGTGCGGCCGAAATCGACGGGCTGCAAACGTACGTGGTGAAGGCGCCCATTGACGCCGAACTTCCTACGGGAACACATCATTTCGATGAATTGTATTTCACCCCGGACACCGGCGAGATCGAACCAACTGACGCCGACGATACGGCGGTTGTCGTCTACACCAACGGCACCGCAGGCCCCAACGGCTCGGAGTTGACGCACTCTCAGCTGTCCACCAACTGCACCGACGCAAGCGAGCTGTTCGGCTTCCGCAGTCAAGACATCGGCGGTCAGTGCGCATAATCGCAGTCGGTCATGACGCCGGGCGTCACTCCGGATTGACCGAATTTGCGCCTGTCTCGTCCGGCTCCAGCGCGTGCTCGTGTTGGCGGTGCAGCCCCATACGGTCGTAGAAGCGGGTAGCCGCCGCGCCGACCACGAGGCCGATGACAAGACCGACCGCGGTCATCGCGACTGACCCGGCCAGGCCCGCGTCGGCGCGGCCGTCGAGGTACAGCAGCGCGCGTGTGCCGAGGAAGACTTGATGCATCGGCTCAAATGTCGCCAGCCAGCCGAAGATCGGCGGCGCGGCCTGCAGCGGGATGGTGGCGCCATTCGACGGCAGGCCCAGCATCACGAAGATGAACAGGTTGACCAGCAGGCCCGTCGACCCGAGCGCGGCGATCAGCGACGTCGAGGTGATCCCCACAGCCGAGATCGTGAACGCTCCAAAGAGCCACAGTGCCAACACGTTAGGGATCGGCATGCCAAGCGCGTGACCGATGACGATGTAGAGCACCGACGCCAGCACGGCGATCACCACCATGAACGCCCACTTCACCAGCAGGGTCTTGAACCGCGAGATGCTGACCTGCTCGGCGAACCGGTACACCGGGCCCAACTCGGCCGGAATGAAGCCCAGCATCGAATCGACCAGAGAGCTGACGACGATGCTGCCGGTGAACCCGGCGAGTAGGAGCAGAAGCGCGTAATAGAACGCCGACAAACCGTTGCCGGTGCCGTTCGGCAGCGGGTTCCAGTCGTTGAGTTGGACGTCGATCGGATTCGACAACGCCAGGGACGCCGCTCCGGGCAGCGGTGTCGAGCCGGCACCCTGCGCCACCTGAGCAGAGACCTGCTTGCCCACGTCGGTGTCGATGGCGTGAACGGCCTTGCCCAGTGCCTCCTCCGCGATGCTCGCGCCCATCTCGCTGGCGCGCGGATTCACCGAGATCGTCACGACCGGCTTAGCCAACGACCCCGGTTTCAGAGCGTTTGCGCCAAACCCCTGCAACTCGGCCGAGAAGTCCTCGGGTATCTGCACCACTCCGTAGATCTGGGCGGTGCGCAACTGCTCGTCGGCCTCGTTGGCCGACAGCACGCGCACGTCGAACTGTTCGGAGTCGAGACCCGACACCAGCCCTTCGACGATCTGCGCTCCTGACGTGCCCTTGTCGGCGTTGACGACGGCGACGGGGAAAAGGCGCAAGTTCGTGTTCGGGTTGAGTATCCCCGCGAGATAGAGGGCGGCAAGCGTCCCGAGCACCACCAGCGCGACGACGACGGGCGCCAACCAGAACCGCGGGGTGCGCAGCGCGGCAGGCGATTCCGTCGCGGCGTGGCGTGTCTGCGGATGATGGGTCATCGGTGCTCCTGTTCGGTAGAGCCGGGTCGAAGTAACACGAGGGCGAGCACGATGGCGGCGATCGGGACGACGGCCATCATCAGGCTGAGCGTGTGGATGGCCTCGACCATGCTTGCCTCCGCGCCCGCGACGATCTCCCGAGCCCGTTGCGCGTCAACGATGTTCGCCCCGCCGGTCGACGCGACGGAGGTGCCGTGTGCGATACGCAGCGCTTCGCGCGCCTGATCGACGGTGATGTCGGTTTGGGAGAGCCTGCGCATCGCGTCGTGGGTGAACAGTGTGGTGCCGATGAGCGCGAACAGCGCCGGCCCCAACGAGTATCCCGCTTGGCCGACAGCCGATTTGACCGCCGACACCGAGCCACCCAGATCCGCTGGTGCAGACGACATCATGATTGTCGACTGCGGCGTCTGCACCACCGCGCCGCCGATCGCATTCAACGCCACCGCGACGAAGAACACCACCAGCGACGTGTGCTCGTCAATCACCGTCAGCGCCAGCAACCCGGCGAGAAGAAGCGCCAGACCCGCAACGAGAACCGTTCGGTCGCCGAACTTTTCGGTGGCACGTCCCGAGCTCGTCGCCGCGAACGCCTGCAGAACCGTCGCCGGAACCAGCAGCAGTCCGAGCAGCGCCGGCGACTCCGCCCGCACGGTGACGAGATAGAAGGCGAACAGGATCGTCGACCCGCCGGTCAGGAAATTGAACGTCGCTCCGGCGGCGACCGCGGCGTTGAACCGGCCGGAACGAAAGATCCGCAAGTCCAGCGCCGGGTCGGGCGTCCGGCTTTCGCGCATCACGAACGCGACACCCGCGATGACGCCGACCAGGATGGGAACGAGCGCCTTCGCATGAAAGCCGCTCTGCAGTCCCGAAATGCCGTACACCAACGCAAGCAGCGCCGTGGCCACCAAGGCCAGTCCGGCAACGTCGAGTCGACGTGGCGCGCGAAGTGTTTCGGGCACGAAACGCAGGTGGATTGCCAGGGCGATGAGCCCCGCGACCGGTGTCACGAGAAATCCTGTGCGCCAACCCAGATGCTCGGCCAGCAGGCTTCCCACCGCGGGCATCGGCGTCGTCAGCGCGAACCCGGCGCCCAGGTACAGCGCGATCGCGGAAGCCCGTCGCTCCGGCGAAAAGACCGCGTTGATGATGGCCAGCGACAAGCCCAGCAGGAAGGCGAACGCCACACCGCTTCCCGCACGGGCAACGATCAACACCAGGCTGTTGGGCGCGGCGGCGGCGAGCAGGCCGAACCCGATCGCGCCGAACAATCCGACGGTGAACATCCGTCGCATGCCGTACAGGTCGCCGAGCGCGCCCGCACCCAGCACCGCCGCGGCCAATGTCAGCGTCGCGAGACTCGCCACGAAGCTGGCCGTACTCGGCGACAGTTCGAGCCCAGCCCGGACTTCGGAGATGTTGGCGGACAAGATGGTTGGGTCCGCAGCGGTGATGCTGTAACCCAGGCCCATCGCCGCGATCGTCATGGTCGCCGCAAGCCCCGACACCGCGGGTGGGCCGCCACGTGTCTTGGCGGCCGGCTGTGTCATGCGCCGTAAACCTGTTGGCCGGCAAGGAAGGTCGCGAGCACCTCGAGGTCGGCAATCTCCTCCGGAGGTACGGTGCGCGGATCGGCCGACAGCACCACCATGTCGGCGTACTTGCCGACTTCCAGCGAGCCGATGACGTCGTCGGAGAACAGCTGCCACGCCGCGTCGATGGTCTGGGCGCGGATCGCCTGCTCGACCGTGATGCGTTCCTCTGGGCCGATCACCCGGCCTGACGGCGCTGTGCGGGTGACGGCGACGCTCATGTTGCGCAGCGGTTCCTCCGGCGTGACGGGCGGGTCGTTGTGCAACGAGATGCGCATGCCCGTCTTGACTGCGGTGCCGCAGGGCATCCACCGTTCGCCGTGTTCAGGACCGAAGAGGCCGTCGACGATCACGTCGCCCCAGTAGTGGATCTGGTCGACGAAGATGCTGCAGGTGACGCCGAGGTCGTGGGCGCGCTGCAGCTGTTCGGGCCGGATGGCTCCGACGTGTTCGAGCCGTAGCCGGTGGTCGGCGCGCGGGTGGCGCGACAGTGCTTCCTCGTAGACGTCGAGGATGGTGTCGATGCCGGCATCGCCCTGGACATGGCAGGCCATCGGCCAGCCTTGGGGGAAGTACGCCGCGACGATCTCGTGAAGTTGTTCGCGGGTGTAGTTGGCGTGACCGCACGATCCGGGCGTCACACCGATGGTGCGCGTCGCTTCGGTGTCCAGATACGGGAACGACAGGTCGATGTTGCCGATCCACGGGGAGCCGTCGACCCAGATCTTGATGCCAACCTGGCGGAAGAGGTCGTCGCCGTTATCGGGAGTCTCGTCCGTGGTCATTGCGGCGGTGGAGATCTCGTACACGCGGAAACGGACGGTGAGGGCGTCGTGCATCTGCGCGATCATCGGCCGAAAGATCGGGTCGAAGGCCATCTCCGAACACGTCGTCAAGCCCGCTTTGTTGAGGCGGGCCATCTCCGCGCGCAGCATCGCCGGGTAGGCGGTCGGATCGATCGCCCCGGTGAGCAGCGGGAAGACGGCGCCGGTCTCCTCGGCGGTGCCGTCGAGGTCACCGTTGGCGTCGCGACCGTACTTGGCGCCCTTGGGATCTGGGGTGTCGCGGGTGAGCCCGGCCTGCTTGGCGGCGACGGTGTTGAAGTACGCCTTGTGGCCGGAGTTGTGCATGATGAACAGCGGCGTGTCCGGAGCGATCTCGTCGAGCCAGGCCAGCGTCGGCTCCGGAAGACCTGTCTGCAACAGCGCGTCCCAGCCTACGAGATAGGCCCCATCGGAACCGCGCTTGGCGACCTCACTGCGGATCGCGGCGACGACGTCGTCGGCGTTGCGCATGGTGACCGGGCGGATGTCGACCATCCGGTCGGACAGCACCACGGCCTCGTTCAGCGGGTGGCCGTGCGCCTCCACGAAGCCGGGCATCACGCAGCCATCGATGTCGAGCTTCTGCGTGCTGGGCCCGATCCACTTCTCGATCTGGTCTCGCGTGCCGACGGCAACGATGCGACCGGCGGACACCGCGAGCGCCTCGGCGGTGGGTTGCAACTCGTCGACGGTGAGAATGGTTCCCTGAATCACCAGGTCAGCGGCAGGCATGACGCCATACTCTCAGGTACAGCAAAAATCTTTGCTGAAATCTTGGTGTCCGGCTCGATTTCGAAGGGCGCCGTGCGGGTCGCCGCCGGACCTACCGCGGATCACTCGGCGGCATGGCCTACACCGGTGCCTATCCTCAGCTGCTCGCCAGGATCTCGCGCGCTTAGCGAGCCGTGGCTGGCTGCGGCGAGTCCGGGGCCATGGTCACGGCATTTGTCAGCGGATCACGCGGTGCACGTTTTCGTTCGCGGCACCGCCATCCTGCGCGATCCACGGCCCCTCGATCGACGGGTCGATGATGCCCTCCTCCAGCCACGTGTAGCGACCCTCGAGCACTCCGCGAGCCAGCGTCCAGTCGGAATCGTCGCTGTTCTGCCAGAGTCCGTCGAACAGCCGCTCGGCCCGAACCCGGGCCTGCTGGCAAAACGCATCGGCGAGCTCGACGGCTGTGCCGTCGGCCCTGTCTCGCTGTGCCCGGACGCACGCCGCGGTCATCGCGAAGAGCTCCGCGCCGATATCGACGATCCGTCCCAGGAATCGTTGCTTGTGCTCTAGCTTGCCCTGCCATCGCGACATTCCGTAGAAAGTGCTGCGCGCCAGGCGGCGGCTCGCCCGTTCGACGTAGCGCAGATGGCTTGCCAGTGGCCCGAATTCATGGAAAGACGTGGGCAGCTGACCTTTTCCGGCTACCAAGGTCGGCAGCCAGCGGGCGTAGAACTTGCCGGCCTCCGTCGCTGCCTTCGCCTTCTGCTTCAGATCGGCATCGGGGTCGATGATGTCGCCGGCCACCGAAAGATGCGCGTCGACCGCCTCGCGGGCGATCAGCAGATGCATGATCTCGGTGGAGCCTTCGAAGATGCGGTTGATGCGCATGTCCCGCAGCACCTGCTCAGCGGGCACCCCGCGTTCGCCGCGCGCGGCGAGCGACTGGGCGGTCTCAAAGCCACGTCCGCCGCGGATCTGTACCAACTCGTCGGCGATCAGCCAGCCCATCTCCGAGCCGTAGAGCTTGGCCAGTGCCGCCTCGATCCGAATGTCATGTGCGCCCGCGTCGGCAAGTTCGCTCGACAGCTCGAGCATTGCCTCTAGCCCGTACGCCGTGGCTGCGATGAAGGCGATCTTGCCGGATACGGCTTCGTGCTCACCGACGGGCCGGCCCCATTGCACCCGCTCCCGAGACCATTCCCTGGCGATCTTGAGGCACCATTTCGCCGAGCCCGCGCACACCGCCGGCAACGACAGCCGTCCCACGTTGAGCGTGGACAGCGCGACCTTGAGGCCCTCGCCTTCCTTGCCGATGCGGTTGGCGGCGGGTACCCGCACATCGTTCAACCGCGTCAGGCCGTTTTCGATGCCGCGTAATCCCATGAACGCGTTGCGATTCTGCACAACGATGCCCTCTGCATCGGCCTCCACCACGAACGCGGTGATGCCACCGCGGTGCCCCTCGCTCTTGGGTACCTGAGCCATCACCACCAGCAGGTCGGCGATCACACCGTTGGTCGTCCACAGCTTGACCCCGTTGAGCACATAGTCATTGCCGTCCGGGGTGGCGGTCGCGTGCAGCCGCGCCGGGTCGCTGCCGACGTCCGGTTCGGTCAGGAGGAACGCACTGATTTCGCGCGTACATCTGGGCAACCACGTGCGCTTCTGTTCATCAGTGCCGAACATCTTGATCGGCTGGGGCACTCCAATCGACTGGTGCGCGGAAAGCAGCGCGCCCAGCGAGGGGTGTACCGAACCGACCAACATGAGCGCCTTGTTGTAATACACCTGCGACAGACCGAGCCCGTCGTATTCGGTGCCGATCTTCATCCCGAAGGCGCCGAGCTCCTTCAAGCCCTGGATGACTTCGTCCGGGATCCGCGCGTCGCGCTCGATCACCGCGGCATCGATCTTCGACTCGCAGAAATCGCGCAGCCTGGCCAGGAATGCCTCGCCGCGCTCCCTCGCCTCCGCCGAACCACTCGGATGCGGATGGACCAGATCCAACCGCAGTCGGCCGAGGAACAATTCCTTGCCGAAACTGGGCTGGCGCCATTGGGCTTCGCGCGCCTGCTCGGCGACTTCCCTGGCCTGTCGTTCGCTGACTTGTTCCGTAGCGGTCATCGCACATCTCCACAAATCCGGGCCTACTGGACAGTAACTAAATAGGACGGGCGCGCGCAGGCTTTCCGACATCGGCTTCGGGGGCATGGCGGCCCCGGAGCGATCGACGTGGCGCTCTTCATGATTGGACGATCCTGCGCTCGGACAGCGCCGGGCAGACCCGCGGCCTCATCGTGGTGGGCGTCACGGCTGACTCGAATGTCCGATCGAGAAGCCAAATAGCCTCTGACCTTGGTGGCACGTGCAGGATTCGAACCTGCGTAGACCTCGACGCAGACTGACATCGTCACCGCTCCACGGCATAGAAGGGGCCACACGTGTCCGAAGGGACCCCTTTTTTGGGATCGGTAGCCGCATGGTCCGGGGTTCACTTACCTTCAACGACGCCGCACCAATCACCGGCGCACGACGAAGGGACAATTCATGCACGCTAAACGGGTGCTCGCCGCGACAATGACCTCGGCGGGGCTCACGGTGGCCGGCTTAATCCTGGGCTCGGGGACGGCCCTGGCCATTCCGTCACAGCCGCACCAGTGGTGCCCCGGAACGCCCATGTACAGCCCGTACGGGCCAGGGGGGCAGTACACCTGGGACATGAACGTGTGTCACACCTGGCAGTACGTCAAGACGGGGATGGGCAATGTGGCGCATCAGGTGCACACCGGGATGACCCCCGACAGCGGCTCCTACTTCACGTTGGAGCGCAGCGAACTGTGGGACGGCCCCGAGATCCCTCCGGGAGCGGCGGCGGAGTGCAACGGCAACGACATGTTCACCGGCATACCCCTTCCCTGCTAGCGGCGTCATGTGGAGGCAGCGCTATCCCGAAGAATGCCTGAGCTTTCATCGGGAGCTGCGTTCCTCGTATTCGAGGATCATTTTCTCGAATGCCCCGGGCGCCATCGCGTCAATGTCCGCCTTGCTCAACGAGATACCAACTGAAATGAGTGAAGGGCCCCTTGAAAGGGGGCCTGACCTGGGTGGCAGGTGCAGGATTCGAACCTGCGTAGGCGTAAGCCGACGGATTTACAGTCCGCTCCCATTGGCCGCTCGGGCAACCTGCCTGGTGCGAGTAGCAAGGGTACAACGAGGTGGCACCAGGAATGAAAACGGCCAACCGCCCTTCCCCCGAGATTGACGTTTTGGCGCGATCTACTCGCACTTCTGCGCCCATATGTTGGTTTGGGCGTCGTGGGATAGTACGTACGTAGAAGGCACAACGAGAGGAGAACGGGATCCAATGGCGGATTCAAGCTTCGACGTCGTCAGCAAGGTCGACCGCCAAGAAGTCGACAACGCCCTCAACCAGGCCGCCAAGGAGCTTTCCACGCGCTTCGACTTCCGCGGCACCGACACCCGCATCGAATGGCAGGGCGAGGAGGCGATCACGATCACCTCATCGACCGAGGAACGGGTGAAGGCCGCCGTTGACGTGTTCAAGGAAAAGCTCATCCGCCGCGACATCTCGATGAAGGCCTTCGACGCCGGCGAGCCCCAGGCCTCCGGCAAGACGTACAAGGTCAGCGGAAGCCTCAAGCAGGGCATCGACAGCGAGAGCGCCAAGAAGATCACCAAGCTGATCCGCGACGACGGGCCCAAGGGCGTCAAGACCCAGATCCAGGGCGACGAGATCCGCGTCACCTCGAAGAAGCGCGACGACCTTCAGGCCGTCATCGCCATGTTGAAGAAGGCGGACCTCGACGTCGCGCTGCAGTTCGTCAACTACCGCTGAGCAGTCGGTCGGTGACGTCGACGCCCGTCGTGGCGTCGTTGCGGTGGTCGACCATGTTTCGGCACTCGCCAAAGATGCGCACCGCGCCGTCCTCCTTCGCGACGGGGTGCTGGCTGATGACGGCGAAGACCGTATCGGTGTGAATGACTGTTCCGAATAGCCGCTTACCTGCCGGCGGGCCGTCGTACCAACCGACCCCCTGGTTCACCATCGTCTGCGCAATCTGCTCGATGTACTTCTTCGGCTCGACGTCCTTCGGGATCGCAAAGCCCATGTCGAGCCTGCCGCGATAGGGTGGCTCGCCCTGGTCGTTGCACGCCTCGAAGTCGAACCCACCCGACACCTCCTGCAGGCCGGCGACCTGGATGATCTGCCTCCCCGGATCGATCACCTCTTTCATCGTGTCTTCGTCGGAGAGCGTCTTCACCGGTGCGGGCGGCGGGCGTGTCGCCGAAGGGTCCTCGTGGTGAGGAGACATCGAGCATCCTCCTAACACACCGGCGAGCCCGAGGATCACCGCTGCAGTCTGAAATCGTCTAGTACGCATGGTTTTTGGTCACTGACTCCGATGGACGGCCGGCTTCGGGATCGATGTACGCAGGCGACCCCGGCACATCGAAGCCTACCGGCGGCAATTCCAGCCTCCCGCCGAACGGCAGATCGATCTCGGTCGGCAAGTCCACATGCGGCTGACGTCTACCCTCTGCCGTCAGGCCTTCGGCGGCTAGGCCGTCACCGTTACCAGTGACGATGTGCGTCATGCTGTACAGCGATTCACTGCCGGCATCGTAGTAATGCGAGTGGTCGTTGGTGTCCAGACCGTCGCGGCCGGCGACCTCGGCGTCGAACCGGATCGAGCCGAACTGGTCGCCTGCCGGATCGATTCCGAGTCCCGCATTGAGCCCCACCGGATAGCCCAGCTTTCGGTTGAGGTAGTCGTGCAGGTACTCCGGTGCGGTGCCGATGTAGCTGACCGGATCCGTCGATGCCGACCCGACGTACACCTGGCCGCCGTCGAGATGGAAGTCGGCGGCGGATTTCGCCAAATCCGTTCCCGGACAACCCAACAGCACCGCGTCGTTGGCGTGCATACCGGACGCGGCGAACGCGTCGGCCACCGTCGTCGACCCGTAGGAGTGTCCGATCACCGTCACATGCTGGTTGGGATCCTGGTGCGTGACCCACAGCCCGTTCACGTCGGCGGCCAACAGGTCGCCGCCCGAGCGCGCAAGATCCGGGTTGGCGACCCGGGTGTCGCTGAAGCCGTCGGGCGCGTCGTAGCCCATCCAGGAGATGACCGCGTGGGTGTGCGTGGGGTCGGCCAGCTGGGCTTGATCCCACAGGTTCATCGCGTCGTTGTGTCCGTCGCTGAGCCAACCGCCCTTCACGCTGCTGCCCGTGCCGGGCACGATGACCGATGTGTTGTCGGCATAGTCGGGATTGCCGATGGCGATCGCGGCGCGGCCCTGCCCCCGGTCGGCGAGCGGTTCGTACTTCCAGAGCATCACCGGCCGCTGACGCGACGGGTCCGGTTCGGGACCGCGCTGATGGTTCAAGCCCTCTTGGACTTTCAGCGCGTTGTTGTAGCGGGTGACGTCGGCCGCCGACAAGCCGTAGAAGCCGGGGTCGGCCAACACCTGCTCTGCCGAAACACCGTGCTGCGTTAGGGTAGTGGTGATCCGGCCGAGGTCGTCGGCGAGCACCTGCTGGTTGATCGCATCGCGGGCCGCTGCGGGAATACCGTTGAGATTGCCCAACTCTGGCGGATGTTCGTCGATCAGCCGCTCCCGGTCCTTCTGGCTCAACGACTTCCACCACTGTTCGACGGCCTCGGCATCGGCGCCGGGCGGCGGCATCGGGACCGGCCGCGCCTCCGGCGGCACGTCGACGACGTCGTCGGCCTGGTCCATCGCCGTGGCCAGCTGCTGATCGACGCTATTGGCCTGCGCCAGAACCTGTTGCAGCGCCTGCTGCAGGACCTCGGCGTTGTGCCAGTCGTTCGGCTGTGCCATGCCCGGTCGGGCAGGGTGCACGGTGCCCGCCACCGGATCGACGATCATGCCGCAATCGCGCGCCATGTTCAGCACTTGTTGCAAATTGTCTTTGACGATCTGGACGTTGGTCGCTGCCGTATCTGCCGACCGCGCCGCCGCCAACGCCGCGTCGGCGTCCCTCATCAATGTCTGACGAATCCTGTCGATCGCTTGCTTGGCCTCTTCGGAGCCCGGGCCGGTCCACTCAGGAAAAGTCGGCACGTTGTTCGCGACGTCGATGGAGGTCTGGGCACGCGTCCGGGCCGCATCGCCCACCGCCCGCACCGCACCTGGATCCCAGCGGATGACGTCCTGGATCGTCAACGTCATAAAAGGCCTACAGGCGGGTGGGATCCAGCGCGGCGATCATGTCGCTGTTGTCGTCTTCGGTTCGCGCGTAGGCGACCGAGGCGCTGGCCAAGGCGTCGGCCTGCGACGTCAGCAGGCCATGCAGCTCTGCCGTGGTGGTCCGCCACCGCTGCGCTCGGGAGTCAACCGCCTGCGCCGAATGCCCGACCAGACCGGGCCGAGCGCCGTCGGCCGTCGCCAGCGACGACCCGTGGCCGGCACGGAGCTGCTCGGCGTAGTCACGGATCCGCTGGGCCGCACGGGTCAACTCCTGCGGGTCGACCTTGATCGGTTCGGGCACGGGGAGCCTTTCTGCCAGCTGGCGACTGACGCTACCAGCGGCGCAGAGGGGTCATCTGCACCAATTCGCGGGCACTGGCGAACGTCGGAGGACCGCGGGCACGCAGTTTCTGAACTGCCGGTGAAACCGCACGGCTGCGCAATACGCTGAAGCGCATGGCACCTGCTCAACGCGAACCCAATGTCGTCGTTCTCGGGGGAGGCTCCTGGGGCACCACCGTGGCTTCCATCTGTGCCCGACGCGGGCCGACGCTGCAGTGGGTGCGCTCGGAGGAGACCGCCAAGGACATCAACGAGAAGCACCGCAACACCAAGTACCTCGGCGACGAGGTCGAGTTGGCGCAGACACTGAGGGCCACCACCGACTTCGCGGAGGCCGCTGACAGCGCCGATGTCATCGTGATGGGGGTGCCGTCGCACGGCTTTCGCGACGTGCTGACCGAACTGGCCAAGGAACTGCGGCCGTGGGTGCCGGTGGTCTCGCTGGTGAAGGGTCTAGAACAGGGCACCAACTACCGGATGAGCCAGGTCGTCGACGAGGTGCTGCCCGGACACCCGGCGGGGATCCTCGCCGGGCCCAATATCGCCCGCGAGGTCGCCGAGGGATACGCCGCAGCCGCGGTGCTCGCGATGCCGGACCAGCATTTGGCGGCCAACCTCGCAAACCTGTTCCGCACCAGGCGGTTCCGCACGTACACCACCGACGATGTCGTCGGCGTCGAGATGGCGGGCGCGTTGAAGAACGTGTACGCCATCGCCGTAGGCATGGGCTACTCCCTCGGCATCGGCGAGAACACCCGCGCGATGGTGATCGCCCGCGCGCTGCGCGAGATGTCGAAGCTCGGCGAGGCAATGGGCGGGCACCGCGACACGTTCGCCGGCCTCGCGGGAATGGGTGATCTGATCGTCACCTGCACGTCGCAGCGCAGCCGCAACCGTCACGTCGGCGAACAGCTGGGCGCCGGCAAGTCGATCGACGAAATCATCTCCTCGATGAACCAGGTCGCCGAGGGAGTGAAGGCGGCCAGCGTGATCATGGAGTTCGCGGAGAAGTACGGGCTGTCGATGCCGATCGCGCGCGAGGTCGACGGCGTCGTCAACCACGGCTCGTCCGTCGAGCAGGCCTACCGGGGCCTGGCCGCCGAGAAACCCGGGCACGAGGTGCACGGGTCCGGCTTCTAGTTGAAGTAGGGGTTCGTTCCCTCTGGCCGGTCCGTCTTCCGGCGTATAGTGAATTACATGAAGGCAGCCATCGACTTCACTGATTTCACGTCCGGGCTCGGCTCGGATGCGAAGGTCAGTGTGGCGCACGCGGATGTTTCCGACGTCGCAGCCATCGCTGATGCGCTCCGGCACCACCAAGGTGCCGAGCGCGTGGTCATTGTCGTGGGTGGCGCCACGTTGACCGGACGCGTTGCCGACTTCACCAGGGTGCTCGCGGCGACCGATCTCCAGAACGAGCGATTGGTCGATGCCATGCTTCCGGAGGCAGGCCTTGCGACGTCGGCAGTCGCGAGGCAGCAGCAGCGCAACGCCGACGCGCGCGAAGCGTTGATCAACGAGTTCGGTCTTTGGGATAGCGAGAAGGTAGCCAAGGAGGCCGGCTCAACGGCGCGCAACCGCTCGGCCACTGCTTCACGATGGTTGAGCGAGAAGCGAATCGTTGCAGTGGATCACCGGGGCACCAAGCTGTACCCGGGTTTTCAGTTCGGTGAGGACGGACGCCCCAGACCTGTTGTCAAACGGGTCCTGGAATTGTTCGAGCCGTATGGGCTCGATGGCTGGGAGACCGCGCTGTGGTTTACCACCGCCACCGGCTGGCTTGACGACAAACGACCTGTTGACTTGCTGACGAGGTCGCCCGACGACGTCGTCGAAGCCGCTCGTCACGCCTTCGAGGACGTCACGGCGTGAGCCTTCGGGTACCAGGCGTAACCAACCCGCTGCCCGAACCGCTCGTGGACGAATGGCCAAAAGGCAAACCGATTGTCCGTTGCCACCACATCGACATGGGTGCAACGGAATTCAACACTACTGCCGTCTCGAGACGGTTCAGACCGGTTACCAACGCCAAAGGCACGGTGTCGACGATCTACGGCGCCGACATGGACCAGGGAGCGCTGTCGGAAACGGTCTTTCACGACGTACCCGTACGCGGCAAGGCGAAGCGGGTTCAGCGCAGGGCGATGATTCACATGATGTTGTCTACGATCATCCCGACGAGGAACCTGCGTCTGGTCAGGTTGCACGGGGCGGGCCCGAATCGAGTGGGCGCCACTCATGCCAACCTCATCGAGGCAAGTTCCCGGCAATACCCGCGGACCGCACTGTGGGGCAAGGCGCTATATGAATGCGATCCACCGTTCGACGGATTGATTTGGCGTTCAAGGCAATACGATGACTCGCTCGCGATCATGCTATGGGGAGACAGAGTGAAGCGATTCAAGGATCTCAAGTCTGAACCGGACACCCCGCCGTTGCCCCTCTATATCGGCGAGGGCTTGGACAAAGTCCTCGAGCTGGCCGATGACTGCGGCATCACAGTCATCAACTGACGCGCTGCCTTCTAGTTGAAGTAGGGGTTCGTTCCCTCTGGCCGGTCGAGCAACGGATTGACCTCGCCCACGATCCAGCTGCCGCCGGGGCTGATCACGAAACCCGCCTGGTTGCGGCTGTCGACGCACGACGTGACGGTGCCGTCGGTGCCGCAGCTCAAGGTCTGAAAGCTCAACCGGGAACCAGCCGGAAGTGGCTTGATCGCACCGGCATTCGCGAACGGGTTGCCGCTCGCGTTGGCAAAGCCGGGCACCCCGCCGATCCGGCCGCTGACAAGATTGGCGCCCTCCGGCGCCCCCGGAATCGCGCCGCTGCAGCCGTAGCCGCCGGAGCGCTGCAGCATGCACGTCAGCCCGTCGGGTGTGCTGAATGCATAGGCGGTGTTGTCGAGGACCGCGAAATCCGATGGCTTCACCGGCGCGTAGGCGTTCACGTTGGGTGCCGGTGGCGGCGCGGGCGGATCGGCGGGATCAGCCGCGGCGACGCCCGGCGCAGCAATCGCGGCGACCGCCGCAACGCCCGACAAGATCGTTCTGCTCAGCATCGGCACAGCTTAGATGTTGGGTGAAGTGACCAGCAGAGGAACTAGCCGAACGTATAGCTGCCCGCGGGGCTGATCACGAAGCCGGACTGGTTGATGGTGTTCAAGCAGCTCGTGACGACCCCGTCGGTGCCGCAGCTGACCGTCCGGAAGCTCAACCGGGTGTTCGGCGGCAGCGGTTTGGCCCCTTCCACCACGCCGTACAACGGACGCGCGGAGCTGGCGAACCCCGGCGCTGCCGACGGCGTGGCGGTGACCATATTGGCTCCGCCCGGCGCGGCCGGAATCGGCCCGCTGCACCCGTAGCCCCCGGATTGCTTGTCGAGCACGCACGTCACCCCATCGGGCACGCTGAACGCTAGCCACGCGCCGTCCTGCACGACATATTCCGACGGCTTGGCCGATGGGAACGCATTGATATTGGGCACCGCAGCCGCATCGTCGGCCGCCGCGATGCCGGGCAGGCCGCAGACCGTCGCCCCCACAACCCCCACGGCGCCAATCAGAGTTCTGTTCAGCACGGTTTGACACCCTAGGCGATGCCGCTGGCGGGCGCACCACGTGCGGGTTCGGCGTGCACAGTTGCGCGCAGCGCAACCAGCCGCGCCGAACTCAGTACAGACCTGGGCCGCGGCCGGCCATCTGCTCGAGCCTGCGGATGCGGTCCTCGATCGGCGGGTGGGTGGAGAACAGCTTGCCCACCTTCTCGCCGGCGCGGAACGGGCTGGCGATCATCAGGTGCGCCTGGTCGGCCAGTTGCGGCTCAGGCGGTAGCGGGGCCTGCTGCACGCCGCCGCTGATTTTGCGCAGCGCCGACGCCAGCGCCAGCGGGTCGCCGGTCAGCTCGGCGCCCGACTGGTCGGCCTGATACTCCCGCGACCGCGACACCGCCAGCCGGATGACAGTCGCCGCGATCGGGCCGAGCAGCGAAACCAGAAGGATCGCAAAGGGATTCGCACCACCTTCGCGGTTACCGCCGAACATGCTGGCGAAGAACGCCAGGTTGGCCAGCGCGGTGATCACCGACGCCATCGCGCCCGCCACACACGAGATCAGGATGTCGCGGTTGTAGACGTGCGACAGCTCGTGGCCCAGCACCGCGCGCAACTCGCGCTCGTTGAGGATCTGCAGAATGCCGGTCGTGCAGCACACGGCGGCATTGCGGGGATTGCGACCGGTCGCGAACGCGTTGGGGTTGGCGGTGTCGCTGATGTACAGCCGCGGCATCGGCTGATGCGCGGTGGTGGCCAGCTCCCGCACCACCTTGTACATGAACGGCGCCTGCACCTCGGTGACCGGCTGCGCGTGCATCGCGCGTAACGCCAGCTTGTCGCTGTTGAAGTAGACGTAGACATTCATGCCGATCGCGAACAGCACGGCCAGAAACATGATGTTCCTGCCGAACATGGCCCCGACGGCGACGATCAGCGCCGAGAACAACGCCAGCAGGACGAAAGTCTTGGCCGTGTTGGCATGTGGATGCCAGCTCATCAGCGTCCTCCTGTATGGGTCTTCGCTATCCCAACGCTTCGTAGCCTGTCGAGGGTTCCTAGCCGTGGCGGTTGACGGTGTAATCGACCAGCGAAGCCATCGCCTGCCTGCCGGGACCCTCCGGGAGATTCGCCAGCTCGTTGCGGGCCTGTTCGGCGTAGCGGGCGACCGTCTCCTTGGCCTTCGCCATGCCCGGCGACCTGCGCAGCAGGTTCAGCGCCTCGGCCACCTCGTCGTCGTCCTCGACTGCGCCTGCCAGCAGTTCGCGCAGCCGGTCGGCGTCCGGGCCCGTTTCCCGCAGGGCATAGAGCACGGGCAGCGTGTGCACACCCTCGCGCAGGTCGGTGCCCGGCACCTTGCCGGATTCGTCGGGGTCGCTGTCGATGTCGATGATGTCGTCGGAGATCTGGAACACGGTGCCGATGATCCCGCCGAGCCGGCTCAACCGCTCGATCTGGTCTTCGCTGGCCCCGGAGAACGTGCCGCCGAAGCGGCCCGACGCCGCGATCAAGCAGGCTGTCTTCTCGTACACCACCTTCAGGTAGTGATCGACGGAGTCGACGTGGTCGGCGGCGCCGCGGGTCTCGCGCATCTGGCCGGTGACCAGCTGAGCGAACGTCTCGGCGATCACCCGCACCGCGTCGGGGCCGAGGCGGGACACCAGCCGCGACGCCGTCGCGAACAGATAGTCGCCCGCCAAGATCGCAATGTTGTTGCTCCACCGGGCGTTCGCGCTGGGCGCCCCGCGTCGCACCTGCGCCTCGTCCATCACGTCGTCGTGGTAGAGCGTGGCCAGGTGCACCAGCTCGATGACGGCACCCGCGACGGTGACCTGCCAGTTGTCCGGGTCGGGGCCCAGCTGTGCCGAGAGCACGGTGAACAGCGGACGGAAGCGCTTGCCGCCCGCCTGGAACAGATGCTGCACGGCCTCGGCCATCAGCTCGTCGGCTTTGCCCAGCTCAGTGGACATCAGGTCCTCGATGCGGGCGACGCCGTCGCGGACGTTCTGCGCGAAGGCGGGGTCTGAAAAATCTACGCCCGCGACCACGCTCGCCGGTGTCCTCACCCTGCCAACATACTGGGGAGCATGAACACCAGAGCTGACGTGGTCGTGGTCGGCGCGGGCCCGGCGGGTTCGGCCGCCGCCGCGTGGGCGGCCCGCAGCGGCCGCGATGTGCTGGTGATCGACTCCGCCCAGTTTCCCCGCGACAAGGCGTGCGGCGACGGGTTGACGCCGCGCGCTATCGCCGAGATGCAGCTGCTCGGCCTCGGCTCGTGGCTCGACGGCCGGATTGCCCACCATGGGCTTCGGATGTCGGGTTTCGGCTCCGACGTCGAGATCGCGTGGCCCGGCCCGTCGTTTCCCAAGACCAGCAGCGCGGTGCCGCGCATGGAGCTGGACGACCGCATCCGGATGGTGGCTGTCGACGACGGCGCGAAGATGATGCTCGGCAATAAAGCCGTTGAGGTACAGCATGATTCGACGGGACGCGTGTCGTCTGTGCGGTTGGATTCCGGTGCTTCGATCGAGTGTGAGCAGTTGATCGTCGCCGACGGTGCCCGGTCGACGCTGGGCCGTGTGCTCGGTCGCCAGTGGCACAAACAGACGGTGTACGGCGTGGCGATCCGCGGCTACCTCGCGACGCCGCGCGCCAGCGAGCCGTGGATCACGTCGCATCTGGAGTTGCGGTCGCCCGACGGCGAGGTGCTGCCGGGCTACGGCTGGATCTTCCCGCTCGGCAACGGCGAGGTGAACATCGGTGTCGGCGCGCTGGCGACGTCGAAGCGGCCCGCGGACGCGGCGCTGCGGCCGCTGATGTCGTACTACGCGTCGCTGCGGCGTGAGGAGTGGGGTTTCGCGGGTGAGCCGCGGCTGGGGCTGTCAGCGCTGCTGCCGATGGGCGGCGCGGTGTCGGGCGTGGCCGGGCCGAACTGGATGCTGATCGGCGACGCTGCCGCGTGCGTAAACCCGTTGAACGGGGAGGGCATCGACTACGGGCTGGAGACGGGCCGGCTGGCCGCCGAGATGCTCGACGCGGGTGACCTGACTGATTACTCGCAGGCGTGGCCCGCGCTGCTGCAGCAGCACTACTCGCGCGGATTCTCGGTTGCGCGCCGGCTGGCGCTGCTGCTGACGCTGCCGCGCTTCCTGCCGTTGACGGGTCCCCTAGCCATGCGGTCGGAGTTCTTGATGAACATCGCGGTGCGGGTGATGGCCAACCTCGTCACCGACGAGGACGCCGATTGGATCGCCCGCGTGTGGCGTCGCGCGGGCGCAGGCTCGCGCCGCCTCGACCGCCGCCCACCGTTCAGTTGACGCGCACCTCTTTCCGCGAGCGTGCGCAAACTGCTGCAAATCGGCGGCGTGTCGAGCAGCAGACGCGCACGCTCGCGGAAAGGTGAGTGGCATGTCGTTAGCGGTGTACAGAGCGCCGATGCGGCCGCGCCGCGATGACGTCGACTGGGGTGCGGCCGTCGAGCGCGCACTCACCAAGGGATTGTGCGGATTCGGCGGGCCGAAGGAGCCGTCGGACGACCGCCAGGCCCGCCGCATCGACCGCTTCCGCGATGTCGACGACGGCTCGTTCGTCTGGACCCGCGACACCGACGGCATGTACTGGCTCGGCCGGATCCGCGGCCCGTACTTCTATGACAGCGACGACGAGGCCGCCGCTGTCGACCTGGTGCATGTCCGAGAATGTCGTTGGCTGGCAATGCCATTGCCCGAACAGAAAGTGCCGGCTGCCGTCATCGCGACGTTTCGGCGCGGCGGTCGCAACTTCCAGCAGACCCACGACCCCACCATCGGCGCCGAGAGCCAACGGCTGTGGGACGCGCTCAGCTAGCGACGAGCGTGCGCAAACTGCCGAAATTCCGCGGCGTGTCGTGGTGCAGACTCCCCCTTGCACGCGGGGAGGTGCCCCCAGCACGCTCGCGCTAATGAGTGGGAGCTAATGAGTGGGTTTGGTCGCCGCGTGCAGCGCGACGATGCCACCGGTGAGGTTGCGCCAGCGCACCGCCGACCAACCGGCGTCGGCGATCTGGCGCGCAAGGGTCGGCTGGTCCGGCCACGCCCGAATCGATTCCGCCAGATAGACATACGCGTCCGGGTTTGACGACACCGCCTGCGCGACTCGCGGCAGCGCTTTCATCAAATACTCCTTGTAGACGGTGGCGAACAGCGGGTTGGTCGGCGTGGAGAACTCGCACACCACAAGCCGCCCGCCCGGCCGCGTCACCCGAGCCATCTCACGCAAACCCGCAGCGTGATCGACGACGTTGCGCAACCCGAAGCTGATCGTCACCGCGTCGAACACCCCGTCGTCGAACGGCAATCGCGTCGCATCGCCCGCCACCTTGGGCACCGCCCTGCCCTCCCCCGCGGCGAGCATGCCCACCGAGAAGTCGGCCGCGACGCACCACGCGCCCGACCGCGTCAGCTCGACCGTCGACACCGCGGTCCCCGCCGCCAGATCGAGCACCTTGTCACCCGGGCCGATGCGCAACGCCGAACGCGTCGCACGCCGCCAGAACCGGTCCTGCCCGAGCGACAGCACGGTGTTGGTCAGGTCGTAGCGCCGCGCAACCGCGTCGAACATCGACGCCACCTCATGCGGATCCTTGTCCAGCGACGCCCTGTTCACGACCGCGACGCTACCTGTGGACTTCCGTACAGCGGGAATGGCCAGCGCCTAGCTGGGCATTGCACCTGTCATGGCAGACAAAGTTTGGTTCATCACCGGGACATCACGTGGCTTCGGCAGGGAGTGGGCGATCGCAGCCCTGGAGCGCGGCGCCAAGGTCGCCGCGCCCGCTCGCGACACCACCACACTGACCGACCTGGCCGAGAAATACGGCGACGCGCTGCTGCCGATCCAGCTGGACGTGACCGACCGCGACGCGGACTTCGCCGCAGTCAAACAGGCGCACGACCATTTCGGCAGGCTCGACATCGTCGTCAACAACGCCGGCTACGGCCACTTCGGCTTCATCGAGGAGCTGACCGAGCAGGAGGCCCGCGACCAGCTGGAGACCAACGTCTTCGGCGCGCTGTGGGTGACCCAGGCCGCACTGCCGTATCTGCGGGCCCAGCGCAGCGGGCACATCATCCAGGTGTCGTCGATCGGCGGCATCGTCGCCTTCCAGAACGTCGGCATCTACCACGCGTCGAAGTGGGCGCTCGAAGGCTTCTCGCAGGCGCTGGCGCAGGAGGTCGCGCCGTTCAACATCCACGTGACGCTGATCGAACCGGGCGGCTTCGACACCGACTGGGCCGGCCCGTCATCCAAGCGCTCGACGCCGCTGCCCGACTACAAAGAGGCGCACGAGGAAGCCGATCGCATCCGCGCCCAGCGGGTCGCCAGGCCCGGCGATCCGAAGGCGTCGGCGGCCGCGATCCTGAAGGTGGTCGACGCGCCTGAGCCTCCGCTACGCGTCTTCTTCGGCGAGTTGCCGCTGTCGCTGGCCAAGGCCGACTACGAGAACCGGCTCAAGACGTGGGAGGAGTGGCAGCCGGTTTCGGTTCTGGCGCAGGGCTGATCGGGCGGCCTCTGAGGTCCGAGTTGTCGGCGTGCCCGGCGGTCAACAAGGACAAGGGCATCTTGCAGAGCGGTAACGCCGTCGTTGGGCTGTCGTTGTCGTCCGCCTGCGGGCAGGTACCCCGCGACCGGGCGGCCTCAACTACTCGTTTGACGAGGTTCCGATCGGGCAAGCCCGAAAGAAACCAACGATGGCGGCGGGAGAGAGCGATGCCGGCGAGTGTCAGCCACAAGTTGATCGAGTCCCATCTTGTCTCCGGAGAGATCGCGCCCGGCGAAGAGATCGCCATTCGCATCGACCAGACGCTGACGCAGGACGCCACCGGCACCCTGGTGATGCAGGAGCTGGAGGCACTTGACCTGGACACTGCGAAAACCGAGGTGAGCGTTCAGTACGTCGATCACAATTTGCTGCAGACCGACGAGAAGAACGCCGAGGATCACGAGTATCTGCGCACCGCGTCCCAGCGCTTTGGTCTGTGGTTCTCCAAGCCCGGCAATGGGGTTTCCCACCCAACGCACATGCAGCGCTTCGGCATTCCGGGCAAGACGATGGTGGGTTCCGACTCGCACACTCCTGCCGCGGGCTCACTGGGCATGCTTGCGATCGGAGTAGGAGGCCTAGAGGTTGCGGTGGCCATCGCCGGCAAGCCGCTGCATCTACGGATGCCCGAGATATGGGGTATCCGTCTCGTCGGCACACTGCCAGAGTGGTGTTCGGCCAAAGACGTCATTCTCGAGCTGCTGCGCCGCCACGACGTCAAAGGCGGCGTGAACCGGATCATCGAGTATTTCGGTCCCGGGCTGGCCGGGCTGAGTGCAATGGATCGACATGTCATCGCGAACATGGGCGCCGAACTCGGCGCGACGACCACCGTCTTTCCCAGCGATGAGGAAGTGCGCGACTTCTTGCGGGCTGAGGGCCGTGAGGAGGACTGGATCCGGCTCGTGGCCGACGACGGCGTCGAGTACGACATCGACGAGACGATCGATCTCTCGCAAATCGAGCCGTTGATCGCGAAGCCGTCGTCGCCGGGAAACGTCGTACCCGTACGGGAAGTCGCGGGCGAGAAGATAGCCCAAGTGGTAATCGGCTCGAGCGCGAATCCCGGGCTGCGCGACTTCGCCATCGCGGCGGCAATGGTCGAAGGCAGACAGACATCACCTGACGTCAGCTTCGATGTCAACCCGACATCCCGGGAGATTCTCACGGACCTGACGAAAATGGGCGCTACGGCTTCTCTGGTGACCGGCGGCGCGAGGATTCACCAGGCCGGGTGCATGGGATGCATCGGTATGGGGCAGGCGCCAGCGACTGGGCACAACTCGCTGCGCACGATGCCGCGTAATTTTCCCGGCCGGTCGGGCACGAAGGAAGACAAGGTGTGGCTGTGTTCTCCGGAGACCGCAACCGCATCAGCATTGACCGGCGCCATCACCGACCCTCGGGATTGGGCACACAACGAGGGCATCGATTATCCAACGCTGGACATGCCGAAGCGGCACAGCATCAACACTGCAATGCTCGTACCGCCGCTCGAACCACAAGAGGCACAACGAGTCACGGTCGTCAAGGGACCGAACATCTCTCGTTTACCCGACCCCGAGCCGTTGCTCGACGAGTTCGAGGCGCCCGTTCTGCTCAAGGTGGGCGACAACGTCTCCACCGACGAGATCTCGCCCGCCGGGGCCCGTGCTCTGCCTTACCGATCCAATATCCCCAAGTTGGCCGATTTCAGCTTTACGCAAATCGACGAGTCGTACCCCGAGCGAGCACTCGCCGCTCGGGAAACCGGCCACATCGTGGTCGGTGGCGACAATTACGGACAGGGCTCGTCGCGGGAACATGCGGCGATCGCGTTGCGCCACCTGGGCCTGAGGGTGGTCATCGCCAAATCGTATGCCCGCATCCATTGGCAGAACCTCGCCAACTTCGGCGTACTGGCACTGGAGTTCATCGAAGCTGACGATTACGACGGCGTGGATCAGGATGACACGCTAGCCCTGGCAGACCTGCACAAGGCCATGGAGGGAACCGAACCCATCAAGGTTGAGAACGTCACCCAGAAGTCGTCGTTCGAAGTGCGCCATCGGCTTTCGCCGCGTCAGGCCGAGTACATTTTGGCTGGCGGCCTGATTCCGCAGCTGAATCGGGATGACGGCAGTGACTCCCCTTAGGCGGCCTTGACGCCCCGGGTGCCCAGCACCGCTTCGTAGTGGCCGATCAGCTCGTCGCAGATAGCCGGCCACGTGCGGCCGAGCACGCTGCGGCGGGCCGCCACCGAGTAGCGATGCCGCTCGGCGAGCAGGTGATCGACCGATGTCGTCAACCTGTTTTCGAACTCGCGCACCGGCAGCAACAGCCCGGTGTGCATGGGCGCCACCAGATCTCGCGGCCCGCCCGCGTCCGGGGCGATGACCGGCAGACCCGACGCCATAGCCTCCTGTACGGCCTGGCAGAAGGTCTCGTGTTCGCCGGGGTGGACGAAGATGTCCATGCTGGCGTACGCCGCCGCGAGCTCCGATCCGTACAGCGCTCCGGTGAAAATAGCTGACGGCAAAAGGGATTCGAGCTTCGCGCGGTCCACACCGTCGCCGACGATCACCAGCTGAAGGTCGTCGCGGCGATCCAGCACCGCGAGGCGCTCAACGTGCTTTTCGGGTGCCAGGCGGCCGACGAAGCCCACGATCGGCTTTCCGTCGGGCGACCACTGGCGGCGCAACCGCTCGTCTCTTGCAGACGGCGCGTACCCGGCGATATCGACCCCGCGCGCCCACTTGTGTACCCGGGGAATACGGTGCGCGACAAGGTTTTCCATCGCTGCCGTGGACGGCGCCAGCGTCCGGTCGACGCGGCTGTGCACCATTCGGGTCCACGCCCAGGCAGCCCGCGCCGTGAAGCCGATCCCGTAGCTCTCCGCGAAGCCGGCGACGTCGGTCTGGAATATCGCAACGGTCGGCACACCGATGCGGCGAGCGGCGTGCATACCGCCCCAACCGAGCAGTGCCGGAGAAGCCAGGTGGACGACGTGAGGATCGAATCCCCGTAGCACCTTCACCATTCGGGGCCGCGGCACACCCAGCGGCAGCGAGGTGATCTTCGGGAACATCCGCGACGGCACCCGGTGGACACGGACACCGTCGTGCACCCGCTCCGCCGGCGCCTGGCCGCGCGGCGTGTCCGGCGCGATGACGAGGACTTCGTGGCCGTGATGACGGAGATGCTCCATCACCCGAAGCACCGAGTTGGTGACGCCGTTGACATTCGGGAGGAAGGACTCTGCGACGATCGCAACGCGCACCCCACGATGGTCGCACCGGCGGCTGTCGGCGAGGTTGCCTGCGGGGATACGACACGCGAAGTTCTCGTGCTCAAAGCCAAGTCCATCGCTGCCGCCGTGAGGGTATTCTGCGCACAAGGAAGGGCGGTTGACATGCGAATTCCCCGCGCAGCGGTGGCGTTGACGGCGGCCCTGCTCCTAGGCGCCGTCGGGTGTACGAACCAGATACCCGGCACCGCGATCCAGGACCCGACACAGCCGCCATTGGCGCTCAGCGACGATGGATACGGCATCGTCGCGGGCTATCCGGACGCCCCTGTACAGATCGAGTTGTACACCGAACCGCAGTGCGGCCACTGTGCGCAGCTGCAGACCGCCTACGGCGCCGACATCGAACGGTCGATCAACCTCGGCGAGCTCGCGGTGACCTACCGCCCGCTGACGTTCCTCGACAGCCCGAGCACCCACGAGTACTCCGCGCGCGTCGCCAATGCGATGTTCCTCGCGGTCGGCGCGCCCGAGGAGACCGACGAAGCGGATATGGCCTCGGGGCCGGAGTTTCAGCGGTTCGTCGAAGACCTGTGGGGTCATCAGCAACTCGGCGGCCCGGGGCCCAGTGACGCGCAGATGGCGAAAATGGCGGAGGATTCCGGAATGCCGGCCGACGTCGCGGACAGGATCGGCGGAGGCGACAGCGCCGACAACGTCAACATCGGCGAGATGGCCGCCTACAACTACGGCGCGCTGATCGGCATCGACCCGATAACCACCGGCACGCCAACGGTTTACGACCTCGACACCCAAAAGAAGGTGGATATTCAGGACGAGGACTGGCTCGACAACTTGCTGACTTCGGCCTGACGGACCATCCTGCGTTCGAAGAACGCCAGCCCCATCAACGCCGCGCCTGCCACGAGCCAGCCGACCACCGCGATGGATCCGGCCGGAATGATGGCCAGCGCCGCGTTGCGGTCCTGCACCCGGACGAGGTCGGGGTTGTTCTTGTCGTATTCGACGTAAATCCGCATGCCCGTGTCCAATTCAGAGGGATAGAGCACGCCGAGTTCAGGCCGATAGGTGACGCGGTCGGGGGTGACGAACTCGATCGTCGACCGCCGTGGCCCCGCGCTGAGCACCTCGGCAGCGGCCACTCCCATATGGGCTTCGATCTGCCGGTCGTTGCGCCACGCGCCGAGCACCAGCAGCAGTGATTGCACGGTCACCAGACATGCCGCGAGAACAATGCCGATGCGTATCCGGCGGAACGTGCGCGCTGGGCGGGTCTCGCCGGGTTCGCCATACAGGTGCGGAATTACACTGCGCACCAACAGCTTGACCCGTTTGATCACAGGGCAGCCTTGATCGATGCGTGCAGCGCCCGCAGCGACGACCGGTCGGCCTTCACCTCCAGCACCCGCATGCCGTCGAACGGCTCGCTCAGCGCGGCCGCCAGATCATCGACCTCCATCTGTCGGCTCTCGACGTGGTACGCGCGGCACAGGGCGCCGACGTCGACGTCATGCGGAGTGCCGAAGATGCGCGAGGGCGACCAGCTGGTGCTCGGCGCGTCGAATCCGGTTCGCGACGCAGCGCTGGTCGGACTCAACCCGCACGGCGTCAAGGTCCGCTCGAACCGCGGCGTCGCAGGCATCGACGGCACGGTGTCGACGGCCATCGGTGCGGCGTTGGCCCACGAGCGCCTCAGCCGGTCTGGCGGTCCCACGCCCCGGACCGTCGCGCTCATCGGCGACCTGACCTTCGTGCACGACAGCTCGGGTCTGCTGATCGGGCCGACCGAGCCGATGCCGCGCAGGCTGACGATCGTGGTGTCCAACGACAACGGCGGCGGCATCTTCGAACTTCTCGAGCAGGGCGATCCACGGTTCGCCGATGTGTCCTCGCGCATCTTCGGCACTCCGCATGACGTCGACGTCGGCGCCCTGTGCCGCGCGTACCACGTCGAGAGCCGACG
>LZSH01000067.1 GCA_001665255.1 Mycobacteriaceae bacterium 1482268.1
CCGGCGGACCGGGCGAATCCGGTGTCGAGTCGGCCGTCAACCTCATCGGCACCATGCCGCAATCCGTGCGCGAACGCTTCGATCTGATCGGTTTCGACCCGCGTGGTGTCGCCGGCTCGACGCCCGCTGTGTGGTGCAACTCCGACGCCGACAACGACCGGTTGCGGGCCGATCCCCAGGTCGACTATTCGCCAGAGGGCATCGAGCACATCAACAACGAGACAAAGGCGTTCATTCAGCGCTGTGTCGACAAGACGGGCAAGGAGTTTCTCGCCAACGTCGGTACCGCCAACGTCGTCAAGGACCTCGACGCGATCCGGGCTGCGGTCGGCGACGACAAGCTGACCTATCTCGGCTACTCCTACGGCACGCGGATCGGTGGCGCCTACGCCGAAGAGTTCCCGCAGAACGTGCGGGCGATGGTGCTCGACGGCGCGATCGACCCCAACGCCGACCCGATCGAAGAGGACCTGCACCAGACGGCGGCATTCCAGAAAGCGTTCGACGACTACGCCGCTGACTGTGCCAAGGATCCGAACTGTCCGCTCGGTACCGATCCCGCCAAGGCCACCGACGTTTACAAGAGCCTCGTCGAACCCCTTGTCGACAAGCCCGCCAAGACCAAGGATCCGCGCGGCCTCGCCTACAGCGATGCGATCGTCGGCACCATCCTGCCGCTGTATTCACCGAGCATCTGGCCGCGGCTCACCGATGGCCTCAACGAAGTTCGCGAAGGTCGCGGGGACATGCTGCTGAGGCTGTCCGATATTTACATGCACCGGCGTCCCGACGGGCGCTACGACAATGCCACCGACGCGCGGGTTGCGGTCAACTGTGTTGACCAACCCGCCGTCAGCGACCCGGCCAAGCTGGTTGAAAAAGATCGGCGTGCACGAGAGTTGGCGCCGTTCATGAACTACGGCGAGTTCACCGGCTACGCGCCGATGGATACCTGCGCGCTGTGGCCCGTTCCGCCCACTTCCCAGCCGCACGAGATCTCCGTCAAGGGCAAGTTGCCGCCCACGCTGGTGATATCGACGACCAATGATCCCGCCACGCCGTACCAGGCCGGCGTCGATCTGGCGAAGCAGCTCGGCGGCACACTGCTCACCTACGACGGCACCCAGCACACCGTCGCCTTCCAGGGCAACCAGTGCATCGACGACGTCGTCGCCACCTACCTGATCGATGTCAGGGTGCCGCCGCCGGACAGCCGTTGCTGAGCAACAGAACTCGACCCCTGGGCACGTCTGGGTCTCTGAACGGTCACCGTCCGATAGCGGCTTCGCACTTGCCGTGACCGGCGTGCGACGATGATCGCCATGCGGCGGGTGGGCAGGTGTGGCGTGACGCTGCTGGCATGCCTGCTCGCGGTCTTCACGGGCCCATCCGCGTGGGCTACACCAGAGGGTCAGTCCACCCAGGCATATGGCCAGGCGCCGGTCTGGACCGGCTGCGAACGGTTCGTCAACGACACCAAACCGATACCGACTGCGCAGTGCGGTTACGTGTCGGTGCCGATCGACTACGCCAATCCCCAAGGCGTGCAAGCACAATTGGCGGTCATCCGGATACCCGCGAGCGGTGACCGCATTGGCGTGCTGATGGTCAACCCCGGGGGTCCCGGGGCGTCGGCGGTCGACACCGTCGCGGGCATGGGCGCGGCACTCGCAGACACCGACATCGGCCGTCGCTTCGACCTCGTCGGATTCGACCCCCGCGGTGTCGGACACTCGACACCGGAGTTGCGATGCCGCACCGATGCCGAATTCGACGCCTACAGAAGGGAACCGAACGCCGACTACAGTCCCGCCGGGGTCGCCCACATCGAGGCCCTGTACCGCCAGTTCGTGCAGAGTTGCGCAGATCGGGTGGGCAAGCAGTTCCTGGCCACGGTCGGGACCGCATCGACGGCACGCGACATGGACGTGGTGCGGGCGGCCCTCGGCGAAAACCAACTCAGCTACCTCGGGTTCTCGTACGGCACCGAAATCGGTGCGGCCTACGCCGAG
>LZSH01000068.1 GCA_001665255.1 Mycobacteriaceae bacterium 1482268.1
GGCTCGTCGGGTCGTCTCAGGCCAACCTGTTCACCTCGATCTCGGGCGGCATCAACGCACTGTGGGGCCCGCTGCACGGCGGCGCCAACCAGGCCGTGCTCGAGATGCTCGAGAAGATCCGCCAGGCCGACTTCGACGTCCACGAGTTCATCAAGAAGGTGAAGAACAGGGAAGAAGGCGTCAAGTTGATGGGCTTCGGCCACCGGGTCTACAAGAACTACGACCCGCGCGCCCGCATCGTCAAGGAGCAGGCCGACAAGATCCTCGGCAAGCTCGGCGGCGACGACGAAATGCTCGACATCGCCAAGACGCTGGAGGAAGCCGCGCTCACCGACGACTTCTTCATCGAGCGCAAGCTCTACCCGAACGTCGACTTCTACACCGGCGTGATCTACCGGGCGATGGGCTTCCCGACGCGGATGTTCACCGTGCTCTTCGCGCTCGGCCGCCTGCCGGGCTGGATCGCGCACTGGCGTGAGATGCACGACGAGGGCAGCGGCAAGATCGGCCGTCCGCGCCAGATCTACACCGGCTACACCGAGCGCGACTACAAAGCCCTCGACTCCCGCGCCTAACTTGCGCCCAAACCGACAATTGGGCGAACGCGCCATTACGTCGATCTCGGCGCAGGACCTGAGAGGCATTTCACTGCGGAGCGGCTTGCCTTGCAGATAGTTGTAGTTTCACAATAGTTGTGTGAATGAAACCGTCGTCCGGTCATTGAGTGCTCGGCGCAAGGCCATCGTCCTGGTGTCCTGCTGCCTGAGCCTGCTGATCGTGTCGATGGACGCGACGATCGTCAACGTCGCGATTCCCAGCATCCGCGCCGATTTCGACGCTTCGGCCTCCCAGATTCAGTGGGTCGTCGACATCTACACGCTGGTCCTGGCCTCGCTGTTGCTGCTCTCTGGCGCAACCGGCGACCGGCTCGGGAGGCGGCGCACCTTCCAGATCGGGCTGACGGTGTTCGCGGTCGCCTCGTTGATGTGCAGCCTTGCGCCGAATATTCAGACGCTGATCGGCGCTCGCTTCTTGCAAGCCATCGGCGGCTCGATGATGAACCCCGTCGCCATGTCGATCATCACGCAGGTCTTCCGCGGTCGGGTGGAACGCGCTCGCGCGATCGGTGTCTGGGGTGGCGTCGTCGGCATCTCGATGGCGCTCGGCCCGATCGTCGGCGGAGCGCTGATCCAGTACGTCGATTGGAGCGCGGTGTTCTGGATCAACCTGCCGATCTGCGCCGTAGCAATCCTGCTGACGGCGATCTTCGTGCCGGAATCCAGGTCAGCGACCATGCGCGACGTCGACCCGGTCGGACAGGCGCTGGGCATGGCGTTCCTGTTCGGTGTCGTCTTCGTTCTCATCGAAGGTCCGGGGCTTGGCTGGACGAACCTCCGCATCGTCGCGGTTTCTGTGATGGCGGTGGTCGCGTTCGTCGCGTTCCTACGCTACGAGTCCCGGCGCCACGACCCGTTCATCGATCTGCGGTTCTTCCGGAGCATCCCGTTCGCTTCGGCGACGATGATCGCGGTGTGCGCCTTCGCGTCGTGGGGTGCGTTCCTGTTCATGATGTCGCTGTATCTGCAAGGCCAGCGCGGCTTCTCGGCGATGCACACGGGCCTGATCTATCTGCCGGTTGCCGTTGGCGCGCTGATCTTTTCGCCGCTGTCGGGCAGGCTGGTGGGCCGCTTCGGTAGCGGGCCATCGCTGTTTGTCGCGGGCACCTTGATCACCGCCGCGACGTTGATGCTCACCCGGCTGACCGCCACCACGCCCGTGTGGCAGCTTTTGGTGATCTTCGCCGTCTTCGGCATTGGCTTCTCGATGGTGAACGCGCCGATCACCACGGCCGCGGTGAGCGGCATGCCGACCGATCGCGCCGGCGCGGCGTCCGCCGTGGCGTCGACGAGCCGCCAGGTCGGCGTCAGCCTTGGTGTGGCACTGTGCGGTTCGGTCGCCGGTGCGGCATTGGCGACGACGGAGGCGGACTTCGCGATCGCGGCTCGCCCGCTGTGGTACATCTGCGCGGCGCTGGGCGTCACGATCTTCTTGTTGGGTGTCTTTTCCACATCGGCGCGCGCGACACGCTCGGCTGAGCGGCTGGCGCCGCTGATCGACCATTCGCAGTGGGAGGGTGTGCGTGTCCGGTAACCCGTTGGCGGATAGCGCCTGGCGTGCGATGGCTGCCCTGGTGATCGACAACCGCGACAGCTGGAAACGCGCGGTGGTGGAGCGGACGGGCCTGCCGTTCAGTCGGATTCGCATTCTCAGCCGGTTGGCCGCGCGGCCGATGACGGTCAAGCAGATCGCGCAGGCAGCGACTATCGACGCACCGGCAGCGACCGTGGCCGTGAACGATCTGGAGGACCGCGGTCTCGTTGTGCGCGAGACGGACCCGACGAACCGGCGGTGCAAGGTGGTGTCGCTTACGCAGGCCGGCCGCGACATGGTGTCGACGATCGACGCAACCGACGACCCGGCCCCGGAGGTCCTGTCGCGTCTCGACACGGCCGAACTCAAGAAACTGCAGGCGATCCTGGCCAAGCTCGCCACCTGACCGCGAACGAACGATCCCGGTCCGCAGAGCGCTCATGTCGGCGAGCGTGCGCAGAGCGCTGCTTTTGGCGGCGTGTCTAACGGCAGACTCCCCCTTGCACGCGGGGTGGGCCCACAGCGTGCTAGGGGAGTGCCCCCAGCACGCCGCGGGGAGGTGCCTTAGCTCTCCAGCACGGCCATCGCCGCGCTGTGCCCGCCGAGGCCCGATACGGCGCCACCACGGCGGGAACCCGACCCGCACAACAGGATTCGATCATGGTCGGTCGCCACGCCCCAACGACGGGCCGGTGTGTCCAGAGGTTCGTCATTCTCGACGAACGGCCATTTCAACGCACCGTGGAAGATATTGCCCGCCGTCATACCCAGTGTGCGCTCCAGGTCCTGAGTTGTCTTGGCCTCGATGCACAGCCGACCCGACGCATCCTCCATCAGCACATCTTGAATCGGCTCGGCCAGAACGGAATTCAAAGAGTGGAGCACCGCAGAAGTCAGGTCTTCCCGCAGGCGGTCCGGATCCGCGCCGGCCGACAGCCGGTGCGGTGTGTGCAACCCGAACACTGTGAGCGTCTGCGCTCCAGACCGCTGAAGCTCGTCGGACAAAATCGACGGATCGGTCAGCGAATGGCAATAGATTTCGCACGGCAACGGGTCGGGGATGGCGCCGCCCGCTGCGCGCGAGTATGCGGCCTCGAGTTGGCTGTAGTTCTCGTTGATGTGGAACGTGCCGCCGAAAGCCTGCTCGGGCGAGACGGTTTCGTCACGCAGCCGCGGCAGTCGTCGCAGCAGCAGGTTCACCTTTACTTGTGCTCCCGCATCGACATCCTGCGGCGCATCGCCGACCAACTGTGCGAGGACCGCCGGCGTCACACCAGCCAGCACGAACTCGGCGTGCACTCGGTGCTGCCGCCCGTTGAGCACATAACACACCTCACCGTCCGGGTCGATCGCGTAAACCTCTGCGCGTGTGGTGATTTCGGCACCGTAGCCGCTGGCGGCGGCGGCCAGCGCGCCGCTCACCGCGCCCATCCCGCCGATCGGCACATTCCAGTCGCCGCTGCCGTTGCCGATGAGGTGATACAGGAAGCAGATGTTCTGCTGCAGCGAGGGGTCGTCGAGGCGGACGAAGGTGCCGATCAACGCGTCCGTGGCCATCACACCGCGGACCAGATCGCTGTTCACGGCTTCGGTGATGGCCTGCCCGATCGGCCGGCAGACCAACGCCTCCCACGCCGGCTCCGCGTCGGCATCCCCGCCCGCCAGGACGTGGGCAAGCGCGTCCTGCCGCGACGTCAACGGCGCTGTCAACGTCGGCCACAGCCGTGCGGTGACGATCCGGGCGAGGCGGTAGAACTCGGCGAACGGCTCGGCATCGTCGCCCGCCCCGACAGCAGCGAACGTGGATGACGGGCCGACCAGCAGACCGGTCCGTCCGCCGTTCGCCGGATCGGGCGTGTACGACGAGTAACGGCGCCGCGCCAGGCGCACACGCAGGCCGAGGTCAGTGATGATGCGCCTCGGCAGAAGGCTCACCAGGTACGAATACCGCGAGAGCCGGGCGTCGATGCCTTCGAAGGCATGCGCCGAGATCGCTGCGCCGCCGACATGGTCAAGTCGCTCCAAGACGCGCACCCGCCGGCCGGCGCGGGAAAGATAGGCGGCCGCGACCAACGCATTGTGCCCACCGCCGACGACGACCACGTCGCAGCGAGGATCAGTGATCAACTGAGATAGCCCTCGACCTCGTCCGGAGGTCGGGTCTGGGCCTCACGGGGATCGCCGCCGGTCTCCCGCAACGCGCGGCGCTGCCGTAGCAGGTCCCAGCATTGGTCGAGCTCCACTTCCAGCGCACGCAGACGGGAATGCTCTTCATCCGCACTGATCTCGTGCTTCTGCAAGCGGTCACGCAGTTCGCGCTCCTCGTCGACGAGTTCGCGAATACGGGCCAGGGGATTGTTTTCAGCTGCCACAGAACCAGTGTGCCCGCTGTAGCGGTCGGACTTCGCGCGATTCACGCGTAACCTAGCCCACCGTGGCAACTAAACCCGAGGTGGAATTTCCGGACGGACCCGCACCGACCGAGCTTGTCATCACCGACCTCACGGTCGGCGGTGGCGCTGAGGCGGTGCCGGGTGGAACGGTGACCGTGCACTATGTCGGCGTCGAGTACGACACCGGCGAAGAGTTCGACAGCTCCTGGAACCGCGGCGAGTCCATCGAGTTCCCGCTGCGGGGGCTCATCCAGGGCTGGCAGGACGGTATCCCCGGCATGCGGGTCGGTGGTCGCCGCCGGCTCACGATCCCGCCTGCACAGGCATACGGGCCGGCAGGCGGTGGCCACCGATTGTCGGGTAAGACCTTGATTTTCATCATCGACCTGCTGGACGTTCGCTGATCGGCGAACTCGCGCAAAGATTTTCGCAGTGGGTTCACGATCGGCGAGCGCAGAACTGACCCCTAGCGCGGGCCGGGTAGTCGCAACAACAGCCGCACACCGCCCAACGGGCTGGCCTGCAATGTCGCTGTGCCACCATGCAATTCGGCTTGCTGCGCCACCAGCGCCAAGCCGAGGCCCGATCCGCTAGCCGAGGCCGTCGAGCCCCTGGAGAATCGTTCGAACACGATGTCGCGCTCCTCTTCGGGAATGCCGACGCCGTCGTCGTCGATCGCAATCTCCACGCCCGCGCGGGAACTCACGGCCGACAGCTGCACCCGGGTCGCGCCGCCGTGCTTGACCGCGTTGGCGATCGCGTTGTCCACCGCGAGCCGCAAGCCGGCAGGAAGCCCGACGATGATCACGGTGGGCGCGGGCACCAGAGACACATCCAGATCCGGATAGACGCGCATCGCGTCATGGGCGGCGCGGTCGAGCAGTTCGGTGATGTCGACCGGAACATGGTCGTCGGACGTCGACAGTTCGCCTTGGGCCAGCCGCTCCAGTGCGCCAAGGGTTTCCTCGACGCGCGACTGCGTGCGGATGATGTCGCTGATGACCTCTTTGCGTTGCTCGTCGGCCAGATCCAACGTCGAGAGCACCTCGAGGTTGGTGCGCATGGCGGTCAGCGGCGTGCGGAGTTCGTGCGCCGACACCGCCGAAAAGTCGCGCGCCGACGCCAGCGCCGCCTTCGTGCGGTCCTGTTCTGTCCAGATCCGCTGCAGCATGCCCTTGACCGCCTCGGCGATCTCGACCGCTTCTGTCGCGCCGCGCACTTCGACGTCGGGCGCTTCGTCCCCTGCGTCGATCTGGCGCGTCTGCTGGGCGAGCCGTTTCAGCGGCCGCACCGCGAACGCGGCGAGCAGCCAGCCGGCGATCGTCGCCGCCCCGATCGCCAGCGAGCAGATGATCAGTACGCGGCGGTGCAGGTTGTTGGTATCGGCGATCGTCGCGTCATAGGTGGCGCCGACGGCCACCGACATCGGTTCGGGCACGCGGATCTCGACGGTCCGCACCCGGTAGCGCACCCCGTTGACGTAGGTGTCCCCGTAGCCCGCGGGCAGTTGCGGAAGAACCACGGTCGAATTCGAGGTCACCTGGCCGTTCTTGCGGACGGTGATCACGGCGTCCTGGTCGTTGGGGGACTTCGGAATTTCATCGAGCCCACGCGGCAGGAAGGGGATCGCGAAGCCTGCCGCTTCGTCGAGCCGCCGGTCTAGTCGTTCCTTGCGGTCGTTGGTGATGCCGATCCACACGACGGTGCCGACAATGCCGACGACGATCGCGGCGGCGATGGCTGTCGCGAACGCCACCCTGGTGCGTAAGGAGGGTGTGCGGCGCAAGAACCGCGACAGCGGGGCCATCGCACTACTGCTGTCTCAGCACGAACCCCACGCCGCGGACCGTGTGCAGCAGCCGGGGCGCACCGCCGGCTTCCAGCTTGCGGCGCAGGTAGCCGATGAACACGTCGACCACGTTGGTGTCGGCGGCGAAGTCGTAACCCCACACCAGCTCCAACAACTGGGCCCGCGAGAGCACGGCGGTCTTGTGCTCGGCCAGCACGGCCAGCAGGTCGAACTCGCGCTTGGTCAGGTCGACGTCCACGCCGTTCACGCGGGCCCGGCGGCCGGGGATGTCGACCTCGAGCGGGCCGACGGAGATGGTCTCCGACGAGAATGTGGCAGTTGCACCCCTGCGGCGCAGCAGCGCCTTGACCCGCGCCACCAGCTCCTGCAAGACGAACGGCTTGACCAGATAGTCGTCGGCGCCCGCCTCCAGACCGGCGACCCGGTCGTCGACCGAGCTGCGGGCCGACAGCACACAGACCGGAACGTCGTTGTCCATGGCGCGAAGCGCAGTCACGACGCTCACGCCGTCCAGCACCGGCATGTTGATGTCGAGCACGATCGCGTCGGGCCTGGTCTCCGTGGCGCTCCGGAGCGCCTCGGCGCCGTCTTTCGCCGTCGAGACGTCGAATCCGGACAGCCGCAGGCCGCGCTCCAGCGACGCGAGCACGTCGTCGTCGTCGTCGACAACGAGCACCCGGG
>LZSH01000069.1 GCA_001665255.1 Mycobacteriaceae bacterium 1482268.1
GGCGTGCCCGTTCGCGCCGTCCGGGTCGCGCATGTATCGCACCGGCGATCTGGTGTCGTGGGGCACAGACGGCCAGCTGAGGTATCTGGGCCGTGCTGATGAACAGGTGAAGATCCGCGGATACCGCATCGAGCTCGGCGAGGTACAGGCGGCGCTGGCCGGCTGCGATGGGGTCCGGCAGGCGGTGGTGATTGCCCGCGAGGACCGACCCGGCGACAAGCGGTTGGTGGGTTATGTCACCGGCACCGCGGACCCGGCCACGGTCCGTGCGGCGCTGGGCGAGCGGCTGCCGACGTACATGGTGCCGGCCGCGGTGGTGGTGCTCGACGAACTGCCACTGACGGTCAACGGCAAACTCGACAGACGGGCCTTGCCGGCACCGGACTTCACCGATGTCGATCGTTACCGCGCGCCGTCCACTCTCACCGAGGAGATCCTGGCCGGCATCTACGCCAAGGTGCTGGGTGTCGAGCGGGTCGGGGTCGATGACTCGTTCTTCGACCTGGGCGGCGATTCACTGTCGGCGATGCGGGTGATCGCCGCGATCAACACCGGTCTGGATGCCGGTCTTGCGGTGCGCACGCTGTTCGAGGCGCCCACCGTCGCCCAGTTGGCGCCGCGGATCGGCTCCGAAGAGGGTCGCCTGGAGCCGTTGGTGGCCGGCGAGCGGCCGGCCGTGCTGCCGTTGTCGTTTGCCCAGAACCGGTTGTGGTTCCTCAACCAGTTGCAGGGTCCTTCGCCGATTTACAACATGGCGGTGGCGTTGCGGCTGAGCGGGCGCCTGGATGTCGAGGCGTTGGGCGCGGCCCTGACTGACGTGGTGGCCCGCCATGAGACCCTCCGCACACTGTTTGCGGCGCCCGACGGGATCCCCCAGCAGATAATCGTGCCGGCCGATCGGGTCGACGCGGGATGGCGAGTCGTAGAGGCCAGCGACTGGCCGGCGAGTCAGCTGCAGGAGACCGTCGACGCCGTGGTGCGTGAGCCGTTTGACTTGGCCACCCAGATTCCTTTGCGGGCAACGCTTTTCCGTGTCGGCGAGGACGAGCACGTGCTGGTGGCGGTGGTGCACCATATCGCCGCCGACGGCGTCTCGATCACTCCGTTGGTGGCCGACCTGGGGGTCGCCTATGCCAGCCGGTGCGCAAAGCAAGCGCCCGGTTGGGCGCCACTGCCGGTGCAGTACGTCGACTACACGTTGTGGCAGCGTGCCCAGCTCGGTGATCTCGACGATGCCCACAGCCGCCTCACCGAGCAGCTCGAGTTCTGGGAGCAAGCTCTTGCCGGGATGCCCGAGCGACTGGACCTGCCCACGGATCGGCCCTATCCGCCGGTGGCCGATTACCGCGGCGCCAAGCTGGCGATGGGCTGGCCGGCGGAGCTGCAGCAGCAGGTGGCACGTGTGGCCCGTGAACACAACGCGACCAGTTTCATGGTCGTGCAGGCTGCGTTGGCAGTGCTGCTGGCCAAGCTGAGCGCGAGTTCTGATGTGGCGGTTGGGTTCCCGATCGCCGGGCGGCGCGACCCCGCACTCGACGGGCTGGTGGGATTCTTCGTCAACACGTTGGTGTTGCGGGTCGATGTGGCCGGGGACCCGACGGTCGGTGAGTTGCTGGGCCAGGTGCGGGGCCGCAGCCTGGCCGCCTACGAACATCAGGACGTGCCGTTCGAGCTGTTGGTGGAGCGACTCAACCCGACCCGTTCTTTGACTCATCACCCGCTGGTGCAGGTGATGCTGGCCTGGCAAAACAACGACCCTGTCGCCGCACTGGACTTGGACGATCTACACGTCACACCGATGCCGGTGGACACCCGCACGGCCCGTGTGGATTTGACGTTCTCGCTGACCGAACGCTTCACCGAGGCGGGGGAACCCGCCGGGATCGGCGGCGAGGTCGAATTCCGCACCGATGTGTTTGATGCGGTGGGTGTTGGGGTGTTGGTGGAGCGGTTGGGTCGGGTGTTGGTGGCGATGACCGCTG
>LZSH01000070.1 GCA_001665255.1 Mycobacteriaceae bacterium 1482268.1
GAGTACAGCCAACCCTTCTCCGCGAGCTGGGGGCATCTCCCCGCGAGCTGGGGGCACCTCCCCGCGAGCGTGCGTGTCTGCTGTTAGACACGCCGCGAATTTCGACATTCTGCGCACGCTCGTGACTGGCCGACAGCTACCGTCGCGGCATGTCCAACGGCGATGTCACGACGGTCGACGGCGTTTACGGCAAGCGCTACGGCGAGGTGCTTCTCGTCAGCGCGACGCAGTCGGGTCCAGAGGCCACGGTGTACAACACGTTTCCGCTCAACGATTGTCCCGCAGAACTGTGGGACAAATTGGACGCCAAGGCGATCGCTGACGAGAATGGCGCCGTAGCCGCGCTGCTGAACGGTCCTCGCTACTGGCTGATGAGCAGCATCGGCAAGGTCGGCCGAAATGAATTGGTGCGCAAGACATTCGGCGGACTTGAGATGATCCGTCAGGCTACCGTCGCGCTCTCATCGATGAACCCGGCGCCGTATCAGGCGAACAAGGTCGACAGGAAGGCGGTGTTCACTTTCGCCGCCGGCCGGGAGATCTACCAGCTCGTCGACCCCGATCGAGGACGCTGGATCATGCAGACCTACAGCCAGACCGTCGACAAGAATCTGACTCTCGCCGACCTACGCGGCCTTGCGAGCCGCCTGTCGCTACCGCAGGGATGGCGTTTCGAGACGAGTACTCCTTCGTCGCCCGTCGTCATCGACACGACCGGGCAGGACGCGATCGTGACCCAGGACGATCTTGCGAACAGCTATTCACTGCACCTGGAATCCTGACGAGCGTGCGCAAAGCGCTGAAATTGCGCGGCGTGTCGTGTGCAAACACGCACGCTCGCGGGGAGGTGCCCCCAGCTCGCGGGGAGATGCCCCCAGCTCGCGGAGAAGGGTTGCCTGAGATG
>LZSH01000071.1 GCA_001665255.1 Mycobacteriaceae bacterium 1482268.1
GACTAAGGCTTTCGGTTCTACTGCCCGGGCGGCGGCTTCTGCTCCTGCTGCTGCTGCGGGATCGCGCCACCGACCGCATCTTGCGCGGCGTCGCCGGCCTTCTCGAAGAGGTAGCGGTACATCTCGGGCACACACTGGGGAGCGCAACCCGTTTGCTTCACACTCTCGATCCACGCGGTCGGAGGACCGACCTGGGCACCTGGCGGCAGGGTCAGACCTTCCGGTGGGATGTAGGTCGGAACGCCGTTGATAAGAGCTTCACCGCCGGTCCCCACCCCGCTTGGGGTGTAGACGCCGGGGACCCCGCCCCGCCCGACACCTTGGAGCTGTCCTGCGGCGTCGAGTGCGGGGTTGATGAACTGGCCGGCTCCGATCGGAGGCTGTTGCTGGCACTGCGGATTGTCCGCAGGGCAGGGCGGGTCGTCTGCGCTTGCGATCGGCGCGTAGGCGATGGCACCTGCGGCGGCCGCGCCCATCAGCAAAGCCGGGAGCGTCATACTGTGCTTTGGCATGCGCTTGAGACTGGCAGTACGACAAGATCAGCACAGGCCAATTTACGCACTCTTTTTCATCTACTTGCGATTGCAACAACCCTGTTTGTTCACCCACCAGCAAAAGTGGCAGCTGACCAGGGAATCGACAGGCAGACCAGCATGAGGGTCAGCAGAAACCAGCCGGCGCCCTGCCAGATCGGCCACGTGCCGCCCTCCCGCCACGTGCGGTAAGCCTTGACCAGTGCGCCGACCCCGCCGAGGAACAGGATCGCGGGCACCAGGGAGGCCAGCAGGACGGATCCCTTGTCGACGATCGCGAAAACCGCGAATGCGATGCCGGCGGCCACGATCACGCCGATGCCGTACTCAACGGCCCGGCGCAGCGTCACCGGGTCGCGCCAGCTCTTCTCAACATCTCTGGCATTGCTCATGCGAATGGATTAGACCGCGAGTGGCCAGTTATAACGAGCAATCACAGAGTATTAGCGCTATAACTGGCCACTCGTTGCTCAGCCGCGATTACGGGTCGCGGGGCAGACCCAACAGCCGCTCGGCGATGATGTTGAGCTGCACCTCCGATGTGCCGCCGTAAATGGTGGTGGCCCGGCTGTAGAGGAGGTGCTCGGCCCACTTGCCCTGGATGGATTCCCGATCGCCGATCGCGCCGTCGGTGCCGAAGGACGACACCGCGAACTCCGCATAGCCCTGGCCCGTACGCATCGACAGCAGCTTGCTGATCGCGGCCGCAGGCATGGGATCGCCGCCGGCCAGCGTCAGCAGCGTCGAGCGCATGTTCAGGATCTTGGCCGCATGCCCTTCGGCGATCAGCCGGCCGGCCTGGTTCTGCGCGATCTGGTCGAACTGCCCGTCGCGGATGAACTCGACGAGGCCGTCGAGGCTCGCCATGCCCGGCGGTTCGGTGTTGCCGATGGAAACCCGCTCGGCGGTCAACGTGTTGCGGCTGACCTCCCAGCCACGGTCCACCTCGCCGAGCACGTATTCGTCGGGCACGAACACGTCGTCGATGAAGACGGTGTTGAACATCGCGTTGCCGGTGAGCTCGCGCAACGGCTTCACCTCGACGCCTTCACTCGCCATGTCGAGCAGGAAGTAGGTGATGCCGTTGTGCTTCGGAGCGCTCGGGTTCGTCCGTGCCAGCAGGGCGCCCCACTGCGAGTACTGCGCGGCGGTCGTCCAGATCTTCTGGCCGGTGATCCGCCAGCCACCGTCCACCTTGGTGGCCTTGGTCGACAGGCTGGCCAGATCGGAGCCCGCGCCCGGCTCGGAAAACAGTTGGCACCAGATCATTTCGCCGCGGAACGTCGGCGGCAGGAACCGCTGCTGCTGCTCGTCGGTGCCGAACGCGACGATCGACGGGATGATCCACGCCGCGATACCCATCTGCGGGCGCTTCACCCGGCCGCTGGTGAACTCCTGAGCGATGATGATCTGTTCGACGGGGTCGGAGGCGCGTCCCCATGGCCTGGGCAGGTGGGGCTGAACCCAGCCTCCTTCGGCGATCGCGGCGTTGCGCTCCGCTCCACCAGGCAGGTTCTTCAGCGCGGCCACCTCTGCGCGGATCTCCTCGCGCAGTTTCTCGGTCTCCGGATCCAAATCGATGTCGAGCCTGCGCATCCCGCTGGTGGTGGCGATGTCGACGACCTGCTGCGGGTAGTCCGCGGCGCGGCCGAAGGAAGCCGCCAGCACAAGAGCGCGGCGGTAGTAGACGTTTGTGTCGTGCTCCCAGGTGAAGCCGATGCCGCCGTGCACCTGGATGCAGTCCTGCGTGCAGCGTTGCGCCGCCGCCGGGGCAAGGGTGGCCGCGACCGCCGCCGCGAACTCGAAAGCGCTGTGCGCAGAACCACTTTCGCGCGACTCGTCGATCGCACGCGCGGCGTCCCACACCGCCGCCGTCGCGCGCTCGGTGTCGGCGATCATCTCTGCGCACTTGTGCTTGATCGCCTGGAACTGGCCGATCGTCCTGCCGAACTGCTCGCGGATCTTGGCGTAGGCCGC
>LZSH01000072.1 GCA_001665255.1 Mycobacteriaceae bacterium 1482268.1
CGTCGACGAGAAGGGTGTGCAGTTCGACGCCAGCGTCGATCAGCTGCAGAAGCTGCTCAGCGGCCTCGCGGAGGGACGTGATCCCATTGCGGGTGCAATCCCGCCGCTGGCGTCGGCCGAGAACGACTTGACCGACATGCTGCAGCAGTCTCGCAGGCCGCTACAGGGAGTCATCGAGAACGTCCGCCCCATGGCGCAGCGGTTCGATGCCCGCAAGGCAGACGTCAACAAGGTCATCGAACCGCTCGCGGAGAACTATCTGCGGCTCAACGCGCTCGGCGCCTACGGATCGTTCTTCAACATCTTCTACTGCTCGACACGAATCAAGATCAACGGCCCGGCGGGTAGCGACATCCTGATCCCCTTCGGCGGGCCACCGGATCCCTCAAAGGGGAGGTGCTCAGAAGATGGCTAGGCCCGACGGCGGAAACCCGCTCCGGACAGGCGTATTCGGCATCGTTCTGGTGGCATGCCTGGTGCTGGTCTCGTTCGGCTACACCAGCCTGCCGTTCTGGCCGCAAGGCAAGCCGTATGAGGCCTACTTCGCCGACGCGGGCGGGATCACCCCCGGCAGCGTCGTCAACGTCTCGGGAATCACCGTGGGCAAGGTATCCGACGTGGCGCTCGCGGGCGATACGGCGAAGGTGACGTTCACGGTCAACCGCGACGTCAAGGTCGGCGATCAGTCCCTGGTCGCCATCAAGACCGACACCGTGCTGGGCGAGAAGTCGCTGGCAGTCACGCCGCGCGGTACCGGGCGGTCGACCATTATCCCGTTGGGGCGCACCACGACTCCGTACACGCTCAACACCGCGCTGCAGGACCTCGGCCAGAACGCGAGCGAGCTGGACAAACCGCGGTTCGAGCAGGCGCTGCAGACGATCACGGATTCGCTTCGCGACGCGACGCCGGAGTTGCGGGGAGCCCTCGACGGCGTCGCGGCGCTGTCGCGCAGCATCAACAAGCGTGACGAGGCGCTCGAGCAGCTTCTGGTGCACGCCAAGCGGGTGTCCGACACGTTGGCCCAGCGGGCCGGCCAGGTGAACAAGCTGATCGTCGACGGCAACCAGCTGTTCGCCGCGCTCGACGAGCGGCGCCAGGCCATCAGCAATCTGATCGCCGGCATCGACGATGTGTCGCAACAGCTTTCCGGGTTCGTCGCCGACAACCGCAAGGAGTTCAAGCCGGCTCTGGAGAAGCTGAACCTCGTGCTCGACAACCTGCTGGAGCGGCGTGAGCACATCGGCGAGGCCCTCAAGCGGCTGCCGCCGTACGCGACCGCGCTCGGCGAGGTGGTCGGTTCGGGTCCCGGCTTCCAGATCAACCTGTACGGCTTGCCGCCCGCCCCGATCGGCGAAGTGTTGCTCGACTTCTACTTCCAGCCGGGCAAGCTGCCCGACAGCCTCTCCGACATGCTCAAGGGATACATATCCGAACGATTGATCATCAGGCCGAAGTCACCATGACCTACGCGAATCCATCCCCCGCCCGCAGCCGCTGGCTGCGGATAGCGCTGGCCGTTGTGCTTATCGTGGCACTAGCCATCGCCGTCTATGTGGTGTGGCCCTCGCGTACCGGCGACAAGATCGTCGGGTACTTCACGTCGGCGGTCGGCCTCTACCCCGGCGACGACGTCCGCGTCGTCGGCGTGCCCGTCGGCACGATCGACTCCATCGAGCCTCGCGCCCGCGACGTCAAGATCACCATGACTCTGCACAACAAAGTCAAGGTGCCCGCCGATGCCAAGGCCCTCATTATTTCCCCGAACCTGGTGTCGGAGCGCTTCATTCAGCTGACCCCGGCCTACACCGGCGGTGCCACGATGGCCGACGGCGCGAGCATCGGTTTGGACCGCACCGCGGTACCCGTCGAGTGGGACGAGGTCAAAGAGCAGCTGACGGCCCTCAGCAGGGAGCTTGGACCCAAACCGGGGTCGATGCAGGGCCCGCTGAGCTCGGTGATCAACCAGGCCGCCGACACCTTCGACGGCAACGGCGACTCGTTCCGGCAGGCCCTGCGGGAGTTGTCACAGACCGCAGGCCGCCTCGGCGACTCGCGCGCCGACCTCTTCGGTACGGTCCGCAACCTGCAGGTGCTCGTCAATGCGCTGTCGAACAGCAACGAACAAATCGTGCAGTTCACCAACCACGTCGCCTCCGTATCGCAGGTATTGGCTGACAGCTCAACGGATCTCGATTACACGCTGGGCACCCTCAACCAGGCGTTGAGCGATGTGCGCGGCTTCCTCAACGACAGCAACGATGCGCTGATCAAGCAGGTCAACAAGCTGGCCGATTTCACCAGCATCCTGACCGAGCACAGCGACGACATCGAGCAGATCCTGCACATCACGCCCAACGGCCTTGCGAACTTCTACAACATCTACAACCCGGCTCAGGGCACCGTCGGCGGCCTGCTGACGCTGCCGAACTTCGCCAACCCGGTGCAGTTCATCTGCGGCGGTGTGTTCGACGCCGGCACCTCGACCGACAACTTCAAGCGTGGCGAGATCTGCCGGCAGCGGATGGGTCCGGTGCTGCGGCGCATCACCATGAACTTCCCGCCGCTGCTGTTCCACCCGATCAACAGCATCACCGCCTACAAAGGTCAAATCATCTACGACACACCGCAAACCGAGGCGAAGGCGCAGACGCCGGTGCCCTACCTGCAGTGGCAGCCGGCGCCGGGCGTCAATCCGCCGGCCAATTCGAACCAGACCGACCTGAGTTCGTTGATGGTGCCGCCTGCGCCGTCGACGTCGCACGCCGGTGGCCCCGAAGCGCTGCCCGCCGCGCCCGGCCCGGCGCCCCTGCCAGCCGAGGGAGGCGGTGGATGAGTAAGCGGTTGCGCATCAATGCTTCCCGTGTCGCCCGGCGGAGCGTGGCGCTTTGCGCCGGTGTCGCCATGCTCGCCGGCTGCTCGTTCGGCGGGCTGAACTCGCTCAACATGCCGGGTACGGCGGGCCACGGTGCCGGTGCCTACAAGGTCACCGTCCAGCTACCCGATGTCGCCACGCTGCCGCAGAACTCTCCTGTGATGGTGGACGACGTCACCGTCGGCAGCGTCTCGGGAATCGACGCCGTACAGCGCTCGGACGGCACTTTCTATGCGGCGGTGCAGCTTTCGCTGGATGAGAACGTCAAACTTCCCGAGAATTCGACGGCGAGGGTTGCGCAGACTTCATTGCTCGGCTCGCAGCACATCGAGTTGTCCCCACCCGTCGACGAAAAGGCGGTCGGCCGGCTCAAGAACGGTTCACAGATCCCCGCGGACCGCGCGGGACGCTACCCAACCACAGAAGAAGTGCTGTCGTCGCTGGGCGTCGTGGTGAACAAGGGCAATCTCGGTGCGCTGCAAGACATCACCGACGAGACCTACAACGCGATCGCGGGACGGCAGGGCAGTTTCACCGATCTGGTGCCCAGGCTCGCGGAGCTGACAACTTCGCTCGACCAGCAGACCAACGACATCATCGCGGCAGCCGAGGGCTTGAACCGGTTCTCCGGAATCCTGGCGCGTAGCAAGGACAGCCTGGGCCGCACCCTGGACACGCTGCCCGCCGCACTCGATGTGTTGAACAAGAACCGCGCGAACATCGTCGACGCCTTCGCCGCGCTGCAGCGGTTCGCGACGATCGGGGCGAACATCCTCGAGAAGACGAAGGACGACTTCGCCGCCGACTTCAAGGATCTCTTCCCGGTCATCAAGTCGCTGAACGACAATGTCGATTACCTGATCAAGGACCTGCAGTTCCTGCCGACGTTCCCGTTCCACTACAAGTACCTGCGTCGGGCCGTACGTGGCGACTACCTGAACGTGTACACGACGTTCGACCTGACCCTGCGTCGCCTGGGTGAGTCGGTGTTCACCACCTCATGGGGACTGGACTCGAACATGGCCCACATGAGCGAGATCATCAACCCGCCCGACTTCCTCACCGGCGCGCTGGCCAATCTGTCGGGACAGGCAGCGGATCCGTTCAAGATCCCAGCGGGATCGGCGACTCAACACGACGAGGGGCCGTAGATGCTGGACCGGCTGACTCGTATCCAACTGTCGATCTTCGCGATCGTCACGGTGCTCGCCGTCAGTGCTATTGCGATCTTCTATCTGCACCTGCCCGCGGCGGTGGGCATAGGCGCCTACAAGGTGGACGCGAACTTCGTTGCCGGCGGCGGCATCTACGAGAACGCCAACGTCACCTACCGCGGTGTGACCGTCGGTCGGGTGGACTCCGTCGGTCTGACCAACGACGGCGTCGTTGCGCACATGAGGCTCAACAGCGGCACGCCGGTGCCCGACAACGTCACCGCGACGGTGAAGAGCGTGTCGGCCGTCGGTGAGCAATACATCGACCTCGTGCCGCCGGAGAACCCGTCGTCGGGCAAGCTGCGCAACGGTGCATCGATCGGGCAGGACCGCACGGCGATCGGCCAGGACATCGAGGGTCTGCTCAACGAGGCCGACAGGCTGGTGTCGAGCGTCGGTGACACCCGGCTGCAGGACCTGCTGCGCGAGACGTTCAAGGCGTTCAACGGATCCGGGCCCGAGCTGG
>LZSH01000073.1 GCA_001665255.1 Mycobacteriaceae bacterium 1482268.1
CGCCGAAAACGTTGCAGCTGTGCAACCCTGGCGACCCGGTCTGCTCGCCAGCTGGCACCGACCGTGGCGCGCACAGCCACCCCGTTCGGCCGCCTCCCGAAGTCGCCGTCAATAGCGGGGCGACAGAGCACGAGCCGCGAAATCGGCTGCCTGGTCGGCCATTCCATTCGACTTGTACGCGCTGTGCGCGCCACGGTCGGTGCCAGCTGGCGAGCAGACCGGGTCGCCAGGGTTGCACAGCTGCAACGTTTTCGGCGCGTACAGGTGACCGATCGCGATCGGTGGCGCGTCGCGGGCCACCAGGTGCAGGAACCAGTCCGACGGGGTACCGAACAACACGACCGCCGCCACGTGCGCGGCAACCGTGGGTGGCAATGTGCCGGCGATGCCGTCGGGCAGTGCGATCCCGGCAGGCACTGTGTCGGTCGTGGTGTAGCCGGCCACGGCCGCGCCCTGCGAGTAGCCGCCGAGCACGATCTGGGTGTTGGCGCAGTTGGCCGCAATCGCTTCGACCTTGTTGGCGGCGTCGGCGACGCCGTTCGCTGCCGCCTGAAAGTCCAACGACGCCGGATAGTCGACGCCGTAGACATCGACGGACTTGGCGCCAAGACGTGTTTTGAGTGCATCGACGAATGCCTGTCCGGTCGCGCCGACACCGGGCGCTTCGAACGTGCCGCGGGCGAAGACGACTTCCACGTCCGAACAGGACGGGTCTTCGGCTGCAGCGGCTAGCCCGGCGGCTTGCGGACCGATCATCGCGACGAGCGAGACGACAACGGCTGCGGCCCAGCGCAGCGTCCAGGACTTGGCCGTAACAGATCTGCGCATCGTCGCCTCTTTTCGGTTTGATCAGGGTCACTCAACCGGTGAGAACTCACCGAACACGCGATTTCATCCCGCGGTTACTGTGATCGCCATGACCGAGACGGAGGCTCTCCTGGCTCAGGTGGCCGAGCTGCAGCGGCAGGTGGCGGACTTGCAACAGCAGGTTGCGCAACTCACCACGGTCGAGCCGAACGAAGCCGAGCCCCGGTTCCGCGTCAGGCTCAACCGGGTGTACGACGCACCGGTGACGGGATACCTGTCGGTGTCGTCGGCAGACGGTCGAACGGGCCGGGTGACGTTGTACGTGGGGGACGAGGACCCGCCGGCCGAGTTCGTCGGAATCGCAAGCACCGTAGGGGCTTCCGACGCGTATCTTGGAGCGGTAATCCGCGAGGGCGAGAAGTTTCTCTTGGATGCCCGCGGCAAAGAACCCGCGTTCCGCTGCGTGTTCACCCCCTTCTTCTGACGAATCCTGTTGTGTACCAAGCGAAAGGCGCCGCCATGGCAGAGGTGACCGACCGAGCGCGAGCGCGCTCCTTCGTCGTGACCGGGGCAGCGTCGGGCATCGGCTTTGCCGTCGCGCAGCGCCTGCTGGCCGAAGGCGGCACCGTCGTCGGCGCCGACGTGAACGCGCCACCCGATCTCGGTGAGCGATTTACGTTCGTGACGGCCGACGTGTCCGACGAGGCGGCGGTCGCCGACATCTTCGCCGCTGTGCCCGACCGCCTTGACGGAGTCGTTCACGCCGCAGGCGTCGCGGGCGGTGGTCCGGTCCACCTGCTCGATAAAGCCGAGTGGGACAGGGTAATTGCGATCAATCTCACCGGCACATTCCTGGTCGCCAAAGCGGCGCTGGCCCGGATGATCACGCAGCCGCGCGTCGACGACGAGCGTGGCTCGATCGTTACCCTTGCCAGCGTCGAGGGGCTGGAAGGTACGGCGGGCGGCAGCGGCTACAACGCCTCGAAGGGCGGCGTGGTCCTACTCACCAAGAACATCGCGCTCGATTACGGTCCCAGCGGTATCCGCGCCAATGCCATCTGTCCCGGCTTCATCGCTACGCCGATGCTGGACAACGTCTTTCGCATACCCGGGATGGATGGCCCGCTGGCCTCGATCACCGAGGAGCACGCCCTGCAACGGCTCGGGCGGCCCGAGGAAATCGCGGCCATGGCTGCCTTCCTGGTATCGACGGACGGGTCGTTCGTCACCGGACAGGCGATCGCCGTCGACGGCGGCTACACGGCCGGACGCGATCATGGCGTCGTGCAGCTCTTCGGCCTTCCCCGTTGACAGACCAGACGACCTACCGCGGGCGGTCGACCGCGTAGGTGCCTCTGTCGTCCTGGAATACCACCAGCACATCACGTTTCCGGCCGTCGACAACCACGGCGCACGTGAACGTGCCACCCTTCCTGATTTCCGGGTCGTGTCCGCTGTTGCACACCACGCCTGAGACGTTCGTGGCGCCGTACCCCTCGACAGGGTCGACCAGAATCCTCTGAACGCCCGCTTCGGCCTTCTTCACGTCGAGCACCTTGCCCTTGAACGCGTCGAAACTCGACAGCACGACCGTCACCAAGACCGTGGCGACCGCGATCGCCACGACGCCGACGGCGATCAGGAGCACCAGCTGACCGCCGCGCCGTGGAGGGGGAGCGTGTCGCGAACGCCGCTGAGCCCGCGGCTGCGGCGTTGGGGCCGGCCGCGGCGGTGGTGGCATCCGCGGTGGCGGCGGAACACGCTGGTTCGCGTTCTTCCACCACGGTTCGGTCACGCGCCGATTCTCTCAGGCAAACCGGTGATAGCAATCGTCGGCGTCACCGATGAGGCCCGTCCGGAAAGCGAGGATCCTAGTGAAGCCGCTGGGCACCGGTGTGCCGCTGAGATCGGTGGCGACGACGCCGTTGGTCAGCAGCCCTGACACCGCTTCGTCGAGATCGCCGGCACCGAGGACCAGCTGGTTTCCTGAGGGCCCCTGAATGGGATCGGCCATCTTGCGCTGCGCGACGCCGGTGAGGCACGCCGTGCGCATGGCCGCCGTCGGGGAGTTAAGCTGCAGGCCCCGTTCGTGTTGCAGCGCAAGCGCGTAGCGCGACGTCACCATCGACAGTGCGGTGTTGTCTCCTTGCAGGAGCACGAAATCGCTTTCGTCGGCCGGCGCGCCGATCTGCTGCAGCGTCGGCATGTCCACGGCGATCTCGTTGGTCTCGGGGCAGTAGGCGACGGGCTGCTGCTGGCTCACCGGGCAGCCGCCGCCGTCGGTCTTGAGCGTCGGCGGATTGGCGGGAGCGTAGATCTTTTCCAACAGCTCCATCAGTGTGGAGAGCGTCTGCTCGTTGATCGCGATGTCGCTCTGCGGGCTCGCCGGATCGAACAACGACTGCGGGAGGTTGCCGCGCCGCTGCTGGATCTCTGCGGAATCTATTGCGGCGCAACCATCTGCGCCGACATCGAAGCCCGTCTGAAATGCGCTCACCCGATCCAGAGCCGTGCCGTGCGACGGCGGATCGAGGGTCAGCGTGTCGAAGGTCGAGATCGGATCACGCCCGGCGATCGCCCCCGCCATCACCTGGTCGAGTGCGCGGCTGGTGTTCAGGCTGAAACGCGGTGAGTGGCCCTCGGCCACCCAGCGCATGTACACACCGGCCAGGCAATCGGCCTGCTGCTCACGAACCAGGATCGACGACCTCTGCTCGCCTGCAAGTCCGGCGCGGATTTGCAGCGCGTGTCCGTATTCGTGGGCGATCAGCCCGTTGATCGTCATGTCGCCGAAGAACTCCCGCGCGACCGGCATCAAATCGACACGGTCCCAGGCGATCAGGTCATCTGGCGCGCAGTAGAGGGCGTTGTAGTCGAACGCGGCCGCCTCTTCGTCGCAGATGGTTATCGACGTCTTCGGATCCACCGACACGAGCGTCGATACCGGCTTGAACGTGCCCGCGAACGCGTCCGAGTAGTGCTGAGACCAGAAGTCCTCGATGTCCTCGACCGCCATCAGCGTCTGGCCGTCGATCTCCCCGCCGTCGGTGTTCTGCACCCTGCCGGTAGGCGACGGGGCGGCCACACGGGGCCCGCTCAGGTCATCAGATGTCGGCAACCCCGCGACGCGATACGGGTCATAGCGCATCGACACCGCTCGCCCGTCGACGACGGTGGCTTGGCCGCATCCGGCCACGGTCAACGCCGCACAGGCCGCGGCGATCCCGGCCTTGACGACTGCGATCACATCGCAGACCGTACCGGTTGCAGTCAGGGCCTAGCTTGGGTAGATGATCGATTGGTACTCGATATAGGGGGCGATGCCCTCGGGGCCGCATTCGCGCCCGATGCCGGACTTCTTGAAGCCGCCGAACGGCGACTTGAAGTCGAGCAGGAGCCCCGAATTGACCGGAACGGTGCCGGTGCGTAGCCGGGCGGCGACCTCGGCGCCATGGTCGACGTCGGCCGTCCACACCGAACCCGATAGGCCGTACTCGGAATCGTTGGCGATGCGCACCGCGTCGTCTTCGTCCTCATAGGGGATCACCGACAGCACCGGACCGAAGATCTCCTCGCGGGCGATCCGCATCGCATTGTCGACGTCGTAGAAGACGGTCGGCTCGATGAACCAGCCCTTGTCCAAATGCGCCGGCGTGCCGCCGCCGACCGCCACTTTGGCGCCTTCTGCCTTGCCCGACTCCAGCATTCCGACGATCTTGTCGCGCTGCCGTTCGGCGACCACCGGCCCGACGGCGGTCGCGGGATCGTTGGGATCGCCAACCGGCATCGCACCCACGCCCGCGGCGAGAGCATCGACGGTTTCCCGGTACCTCGACCGCGGCGCCAGGATGCGGGTCTGCGCGGCGCATGCCTGCCCGTTGTTCAGCATGCCTGACATGATGATGTGCTGCAGCTGCCCGTCGAGGTCGACGTCGTCGAGAAGAATCGCCGCGGACTTGCCGCCCAGCTCCAGCGTCACGCGCTTGATCTGCGCGCCGCACAGCTCACCGATGCGTGCGCCCGTCGCGGTCGACCCGGTGAAGCTGACTTTGTCGACGCCGGGGTGGGTGACGATGTGCTCGCTGGCCTCGCGCGACGCGGTGACGATGTTGATGACGCCCGGCGGCAGGCCCGACTCGAGCACGGCGTCGGCCAAAAGGTATGGATCCAGCGCAGTTTCGGGTGCGGGCTTGAGCACCATCGTCGAGCCGGAAGCCAGACACGGCCCGAGCTTCATCGCCATGATGTACAGCGGCACGTTCCACGGGATGATCCCGGCGCAGACACCTACGGGTGCCCGTCGCACGACCACCTTCTGCCCCATGGCCCCGACCCGCTCGTCGCTCCACGGATAACTGCGCGCGATGTCGGCGTAGATGTCGAGCACCATGGTGGCCGCGAACACCTGCGTGCCCATCGACTGCGAGGCCGGCGTGCCGTTCTCGTTGGTGACGACATCGGCGATCTCGGCTCCGCGCTTCTGCAGGGCCTGCGACAGCGCCTCGATAGCGTCGGCCCGCTCCTGCGGCGCCATGGTGGGCCACGGCCCGTTGTCGAACGCCTCGCGGGCGGAGGCAACGGCCCGGTCGATGTCGGCGGGCGAACCGTCGGGGGTGCGGGCATACACCTGTTCGGTGATCGGAGAGATGACGTCGATGGTGGCGTCGGTGGCGGGCTCCACCCATTCATTGCCGATGAACAGCCGGTCGCGGGTCTCCATGGTGGCGCTCCGATCGCAGTGTGGTGTGGACCGATCGTACGGCTGTAACGGAATCATTAGCGTGGCGATGTAGTTGTTGGAACAGGATCGTCGCCACGCCACAGGCGCCGTCCCGACCAACACAAGAAGCACCGCGGCGCCTGCTGGTCCATTTCCAGTGTCGGGGGAGATGGCTGCATAGGACAGGTGGCGGCTACTCGCCACCTTCTGACGACCAGAGGAGTCGATGCAGAGATGCCTATCCCCGTCAAAACCTGCTCATGGCGTAGCGCTGTCGCGGTGCTGGCCTCGGGAGCCGTCGTCTCTCTGAGTGCGCTCAGCGGGGGAGTCGCACCGGCGTTCGCCAAACCGGACAAGAACGATCCGGGCATTCCGATCGTTCCGACGCCGGAAGTCGTCGTTCCAGAAGCGCCGCAGGTTCAGCGGGAAGCGCCGGTCGAACGTGCCCCTGCGCCGAGGCAGGCCCCCGCGCCACAAGTGGAATTACCGCGGCAGCCCGCGCCGGTGCCCGAGGTGCAAGCGCCCGCGCCACAGATACAAGAGCCCGCCCCGCAGATACAAGCGCCCGCGCCGCAGGTTCAAGCGCCCCCGAAGCAGGAGGCGCCGGCGCCGCAGATCCAGGAAGCCCCGGCACCGCAGGTCCAGGCACCCCCGGCGCCGAAGAAGGAAGCGCCGCGCGTCGTGGAGGCGCCCAAGGTCGAGGCGCCGAAGGCTGACCCGCCGAAAGCCGAAGCACCGAAAGCCGTCGAGGCGCCCAAGGCCGATCCACCGAAGGCCGACGCGCCGGCCGTCGACGTTCCCAAGGTCGATGTGCCGAATGTCGATGCCCCCAAGGCCGATGCGCCCAAGGTCGATGCACCGAAAGCCGATGCGCCGAAGGCCGACGACCCAGCTGCACTGCCTGCAGTCGAGCAGCCGGCCAAGCCAAATGAGGAGGCGCAGAACGCGAGGAACCTGGCGCCCGGTCAGAAGCCCGACGCGAAAGACGACAAGCAGACTGACCCGTCAACGGTGACGAAGGCCGCCCAGCGGGTGACCCCGGCTACGCCCGACACGCTGCAGGCACCGGAGCAGGACCTCCAACTCGCTCGGCAGGCAAACCCGGTCGAGGTGAAGCCGGAGCCCGCGAAGAAGGATGACGTCGAGTTCCTGTCGGCCGCACTCAATCTCCAGAGCAAGACCAAGCTCGGGCCGTTCGAGTCCGAATTCAATGTGGGATCGGAATTCTCGATCGGCGGCCGCGACCGCGATCACGACTGGGACCGCAATCACGACTGGGACCGCGATCACGATTGGGACCGCGACCACGACTGGGATTGGGACAAGAAGAAGTGGGACCACCGGGTTCGCCAGTGGGACCACAGGTGGATCGAGTACGACCACTGGTACCGGCCGGTGATCTTCAACCCGTTCCGGGCTCCGGTGCGAATTATCTACATCTACGAGCGCGCTCCCCGCATTGTGCTCGTCCCGCCGTTGGGCCGGATCCTGGTGGATGCCGCCGCACTGGCCGCCTACAGCTTCACGGCGGTGGTGCTCAACGCCGCGAACCTGGCCGCCGATGTGGCCGTCGGCACGTTCTTCGGCGGCGGCTTCGTGCCGCAGGCCGGGGTGCCGTTCGTGCCGCCGCCACCCCTGTTGCGCTATGACAACGTGCCGGTCCAGGTGCGCTACTCGAATGCGACGTACCAGCCGTTCCGCGTCAACCAGATCGTCGACCTCGGCGACGACGTCCAGTACGGCGGACGGAAGGTGTTGCTCGACGGCGCGACACCCGCCTGGGGCCAGTGGGTTACCGCACCGACGGGCGAGCGGCAGTTCGAGGTGCATCGCACCCAGCAGTACCCCGGGCTCGGTGAACCGCAGGAGGGGCCGCTGCCCGGTGACTACCGGATGCAGTTGGCCTCCGACGACTCGCCTGATCGCACGCAGATGTATCTGATGGCGGCGGCGGGCCTGGTCGCGGGATTGGGCTTCGGCGCGCTGGGGCTGGCCTTCTACCTCGGGCGTCGCAGGCCGCAGTTGTAATGGCGCTGGCTGGAGTGCTGGACAACTGTCCGGCACTCCAGCTGCTAGCAGGCGCCTTGTTTGCCTCGGGTCGCATCCGATAAGTTGGACAGCTGTCCAGTCGTGGCCCTGAGGAGACAGCAATGGCGATCCGCGTCGC
>LZSH01000074.1 GCA_001665255.1 Mycobacteriaceae bacterium 1482268.1
CCTTCGCTCGGCGAACCGCTGGGCCCACGTGGCGCGGGGAGCCATCCTGCCGCTGTCCCAGCGGGCGTAGGCGGATTCGACAGCAATCCGTAGAGACTCAGCGTCGAACTCGTCTTCGGTGAAGGTGAAGACACCGCAATCCCGTTGCTCGGCATAGAACCCGCAGCTGGGTGCGATCACCGCCGTGCCCAGATCGAAACATGCTTCCAGCCAGCCAGAATGCGTACCGAAACGGTAAGGCAGCACCGAAACCGACAACTCAGCCAAATAGTCCCACAGTTCGGCGTCGGAGAAGTACGGATGCACCCGGACATCGACGTGTTCGTGTCGATCGAATTCCAGCACAGCTTCGCCGAATTGCGGTGCATACCAATGATTTTCCGGGTCGAACACTTCGTCGTGAATGTCGATGCGCACAGTGGCATTCGGCAGCGCGGCGGTTGTTTCGGTGAGAACATCCAACACCGGCAAAGGGTCCATGTTGGCGCGCAGGCTCTTGACGTGGACACCCACCGCGAAGCGATCCGAGTGCTGGCGCGAGGCCTCGATATGCCCACGGTCAAGGACGTGCGGGTGCGGTAAGACGTGTGCCGGCTTGTCCCATCGGCGTCGAATCTCTCGCGCCGCGCCCGGGGTCAGCGTGACGAGCGCGTCGGCCGCAGCGACCAGCACGTCCTGTTGCACGACGTGAGCCTCTGGGTCCGGGTGGTGCGGATTGCGAAGATCGTGAACGGTGTAGATCAGCGGCTTGTCGTGCGTCTTCAGTTCCTGCATCACTGCGGTCAGCACGTCGCCACCGATTGCGTCGAACCCGAAATGTATATGGAAGACGTCGAATTGTCCGTGATTGTTGCTCACCCAGCCCGGCTCGAGCATCAGCGGCGGCCACCAACCACCGGGAACAGTTCGGCCGTCGAGAGGCGGCGGGTCGGCCAGCCGGACCACGGAATCCTGGCCGAGTGGATCGGCGAGATGCCGCACGTAGACATGAGAAGCCGGCACGGACGCAATGCGCAGCAACGTGGCCTCCTCATCGAAAACCGGTGAGAGCGCTGTGAGAACCGTCAAGCCGCTCACCCGGCTCAAGCTTCCTGCGCTCGAGAAGAACTCGACTACGGCTCTTTACCCTCCGCCACCCCGGACAAACATGGTGGGTCCAAACCCCGGCAGCGACCGTCCGGGTTGTCGCGCGCCGGTGTCGGCCCGTTAGTGTGCTCTGGTCGGCCTCAGCAACAAGCCGGCAGAAAAGTTGAGCAATTCATGACCGCACCAGCAGAGACGTCGCCGCTCGAAGCGCGGGTCGGCCACTACTACCAGATGGACGACACCTACCAGGTCGGCCGCGAGAAGTTACGCGAGTACGCCCGTGCGGTGCAGGACTACCACCCCGCGCACTGGAATCTGGCCGCCGCCGCCGAGCTCGGTTTTCCAGACCTGGTGGCCCCGTTGACGTTCACCTCGACCCCCGGCATGACGTGCAACCGGCGCATGTTCGAAGAGGTCGTCGTCGGATACGACACCTACATGCAGACAGAAGAGGTCTTCGAGGCGCACCGTCCGATCGTCGCCGGCGACGAACTGCGTATCGACGTCGAACTGACGTCGGTTCGCAGGATCGCAGGCAGGGATCTGATCACCGTGACCAACACCTTCACCGACACCGCCGGTGAGCGGGTGCACACGTTGCACACCACGGTCGTGGGCCTGACCGCTGAGGACGTGAACCCCGCAATCAAGACCGCAGTGGCCGGCAAGATGATGCACGACGTCAACATCCTCGCAGTCGGCGGATCCGATGCCGACTATCGGAAGACCGTGCGCCCTGACGGTGAGGTTCGGATTGCCGAGAACGACTCGGCCCGCACGCCGGGGACACGAAAGTTCGATGACGTCAAGGTCGGCGACGAGCTGCCGGTGCAGCATGCGCGTCTGTCTCGCGGTGACCTGGTGAACTATTCCGGCGTAGCCGGCGACGCCAACCCCATTCACTGGGACGAGGACATCGCCAAGCTGGCCGGGCTGCCGGATGTGATCGCCCATGGGATGCTCACCATGGGATTGGGGGCGGGATTCGTCTCGTCCTGGTCAGGCGACCCCGGCGCAGTCACCCGCTATGCGGTGCGGCTGTCCGCGCCCGCGATCGTCTCGGCCGCTGAGGGCGCCGACATCGAGTTCAGCGGGCGGATCAAGTCGCTGGACCCGGCAACCCGAACCGGCGTCGTCCTCGTCGCGGCGAAGTCCGCGGGGCGCAAGATCTTCGGGCTGGCCACGCTCAACGTTCGGTTCAGCTGAGCCCGATTAGCTGTCAACCGACGGCGGACGAAGACGGCGGCGCAGAACCGCCCTGCGGCTTCCCCCACGTCATCAACCGGATGATCTCGTCGCGATCGGCGTCCGACGGAAGACCCATCCCGGGCTTGTAGCCGTAGACCTCATGCAGTGGCGTGGATCCTGTTCTGCCGTCGAGGATGTCGACCGACGCGGTGGTGATCAGGCCGGGATGCTCGACACCGCACGCTTCGGCCACCTTCACGAGATCGCGCCGCAGCGTCTTGATGTAGTTCGCGACCCGCTCGGCCTTCACCTCGGGCACCAGGCCGCGGGCCAACCATGCGTTCTGCGTCGCGACGCCGGTGGGACAGGTGTCGGTGTGGCACTTCTGCGCCTGGATGCATCCGATCGCGAGCATCGGTTCTCGCGCGACGTGGACCATGTCGCAGCCGAGCGCGAACGCGACAACTGCGTTGTCGGGCAGGCCCAGTTTGCCGCCGCCGACGAAGGTGACCCGGTCGGTGAGGTCGTTCTCGGCGAAAATCCGGTACACCCGCGCGAACGCGAGTTGGAAGGGCAGTGAGACGGTGTCTGTGAAGATCATCGGCGCCGCGCCCGTGCCTCCCTCACCGCCGTCGATAGTCACGAAGTCCACGCCGCGCCCCGTGCTGCGCATGAGATCGGTGAGCTCGTACCAGAAGTCGAGGTCGCCGACCGCGGACTTGATGCCGACGGGCAGGCCGGTCTCCGTGGCGAGAAGTTCCACCCAGTCGAGCAGGCTGTCGGTGTCGGAGAATTCGGCGTGCCGGGACGGGCTGACGCAGTCATGGCCCGCCGGTATGCCACGGGCCTCGGCGATCTCCGCAGACACCTTCGGTGCGGGCAGCAGCCCGCCCAGGCTTGGTTTGGCGCCTTGGCTGAGCTTGATCTCCAGGGCCCGCACCGGCGCGCCTGCCACCACATCCTTGAGCTTCTCCAGATCGAAGCGACCATCGGCGTCGCGACAGCCGAAATAGGCCGTGCCGATCTGGAAGATGAGCTCACCGCCGTTGCGGTGGTAGCGCGAGATGCCACCTTCGCCGGTGTTGTGCAGGCATCCGGCGAGCGCGGCACCCCGGTTGAGCGCCTCGATGGCGTTCGCCGACAACGATCCGAAGCTCATGGCGGAGATGTTGACCACCGACTCCGGCCGGAATGCACCTTTGCGTTCCCGGGCTGCACCGAGCACCTTGGCGCACGGGAGGTCGACCTCGCGCGACGCCTCCGGCGTCGACCTGGGTGTGGCCCGCGCGAACGTGGTGTGCTTGATCACCGGGTAGCCGGCGGTGTACTCCAGGTCGTTGTCGGTACCGAAGCCGAAATAGTTGTTCTCTTTCTTCGACGACGCGTAGACCCAGCGACGCTGATCCCGGGTGAACGGACGCTCCTCGTCGTCGGCCGCGACGATGTACTGCCGCAACTCGGGGCCGATGGCCTCGATGAGGTACCGGGCATGCCCCACCAGCGGATAATTGCGCAAAAGTGCGTGTTTGCGTTGAAAGAGATCACGGGCGACGAGGGCGCCCAGCGTAGAGGCGGCCGCCGCGGCGACTGCACGAACGGCCTTGCTCATGCCGCAAGTGTTTCCGCCCCGCCGCCAGTCAAAACCGACTCCGCGTTGCCGCCGACTCGGCCCGACGAGCATATACATCGAGATGCTATGCATGTATGCATGTCCTCGTCCGCCAACCTCGCGCCGGCGGTGGGCGGATGACCGCGGAGGTCACCGCCCCGCCGCAGCCGCGCGGCGCTTTGGGCCTGATGTTCGATCCGGTGTTCGGCACGCTGTTCTGGGGCAAGATGTTCGCCGTCGTCGCCGTGTGGACGCACGGGATCGTCGCCGCGATCGTGATGTACGACGCGACCCGATCCGCTCTGATGGTCGGACTCGTCGGAGTGGTGCAATTCGGCCCGCAGCTGGTCTTGACCCCGACCAGCGGCAAGTGGGCGGACACCGGGAACCCGGCGCGGCAGATCCTGCTCGGCAGGGTGCTGTGCGTTGCCGGCTCAGGGTTGGCAGCGGCGTGGCTGTTCCTGGACCCGGCGATGCGCGGTATGGCTGCTGCGGTCCCCGTGCTCCTCGGATCGCTGTTGGTTGGTTTGGGTTTCGTGGTCGGCGGCCCGGCGATGCAGTCGATCGTGCCGAATCTCATTCGTGACGGCGAACTTTCGACGGCCATGGCTCTCAACAGCATGCCGATGACGGTCGGCCGCGTCGCCGGTCCGGCGTCGGGCGCCTATCTGGCTGCACACGTGGGTTCGGCCGCG
>LZSH01000075.1 GCA_001665255.1 Mycobacteriaceae bacterium 1482268.1
CCACCGACGAGTGGACCCCTCCACGTCGGTGAACAGAAAGGTCACCACGCCGGACGGCGGCACCCCCGCAGACACCCGATCAGGATCTCACAGAAACCGCAGGTGAAGCGACATCTCCGACCTCCGATGATGGCCCTTATTCAGAGACCGAAGACCTGTATGGCTGCCGACTTCCCTTTCAGCGCATGCGGTCCCCGGTCGACGAGTCCAGAAGGTCGACGAGCCGAGGCCTCAACGGTGTGCTGGGTGACAAGGATGGTGTCGCCGGTGGTCTTGGTGAGCTGCTCGACGCGGGCGGCGACGTTGACGGCGTCGCCGATCAGTGTGAACTCCAGCTTGCTGCCGCCGCCGATGGTGCCCGCGATCACCACACCGGTGTTGATTCCGATACCGATCCGAAGCTCACCATCGAATCGCTCGGCGACGAGGCGCTGGATCAGCACAGCGGCGTTCAGGGCCGCATCCGAATGATCCGCAAGGTCGTTCGGTGCGCCGAAGACTGCGAGTGCGCCGTCGCCGAGGAACTTGTTGACATGCCCACCGGCATCCACGACGGCAGGTACCACGATCTCGAACAGGGCGTTGAGCCGGGCGACGACATCCTCAGCGGTGTTCGTCTCGGCGAACAGGGTGAAGTCGCGGATGTCGACAAACATGACGGTGACTTCGCGGCGTTCACCGGTGAACACATCGTCACCCTGCTCCAGTAGGCGCGAAGCCAGCCCGGGATCGACGTAGGTGCCGAACGCCGCCTGAAGCCGTTGCCGCTCAGCCAAACCAGCCTGCATCCGGTTAAACGATCCCGCGAGCGCCCCGAGATCATCGTCCTGAACCACGGGCAGCCGTTGGCTGTAATTACCTAGCGCAACTCGTTCAGTTCCTTCGGCGAGATCACGGATGGGCCGCAGCGACGGCGAGAACCCGGAGCCGACCGCGATTGGCACCGCCAAGCCAAGCGTTAACGCCATGGCAATCACAACGCAAAGCACCGGGACCGTGCTGGCCCGAGTGAAGACCGCCGCCAGCATCGCGCCCGTGAGCGCGAACCCGAATGCGACCGCGAGCATCGCCGAGGTTGACCACGCGGCAAAAGTCGGACGAGAACGTGGCAGGGAGTCACCGATCCCCGTGTCAGCGGCGATCGCGGCCCTGGCTGGCCGCGCCATTGCTTCCGAGAAGCCATGCATGCCCATCAGGTGCATGGCAATCCCGCTGAAAGCGCCCAGTACCCCGTACTGGGCCAGCCGCGACGGAGTCGCCCCGGCGATCGCACCAACAACAACCAATAGCAGCATGACCCAGACAGTGCCTACTATCGTTACTCGCACGACCGCCGTTCGCGCCCAGGTGTATGTGGCGTCCAGTGCGCTCGCACGATCGACCTCATGACCGGCGGCCCACCGCTCGATAACGCGAACGGGCCCCAAGCCGGGCAGAATAGTGACATATATCAGCATCGCCGCCGCAATAACGGCCACGGTGAACGCCTCAACGTAATGATCAGACCTCTCGAATGCGACAACGAGAACCGGCCATACTAGGTAGGACGCCAGCGTCATAGGAAACGCCCCCACGCATATCGCCCACGAGTACCTCGCCCCGTACCGATCCCAGGCCCACTGCCAGATGCGATCCATGCCGGGAGGCTAAACCCATCAGACACTCACAGAGGGCCTGTTTTCCTGCTTCGCCAATTCCCTCTCATGATGGGTGACGGTTCCCACCATGGGGTGGCTTCGATGCGATATGCGCCCGGCCCGATCGGTGATGCGGGATTCTTAGCGGCATGGAGCAATTCCGTCGCGGTGAGCTTGTCTTCGATGTCATGGATGAGGGGCCATCAGACGGGCCGGTTGTGGTGTTGTTGCACGGCTTCCCACAGTTCAATACGAGTTGGAACGCCGTCATCGCCCGGCTCACTGCACAGGGCTACCGCTGCCTGGCCCCTAACCAGCGGGGCTACTCGCCCGGTGCACGACCGGCGCGTCGGCGCGATTACCGCCTCCAGTCGTTGGTCGAGGATGTGGGGGCGCTGATTGATGGCAGTGGAGCGCAACGTATACATCTGGTCGGCCACGACTGGGGCGCCAACGTCGCGTGGGCGGCTGCCATGGAAATGCCGGAACGCCTGTCTTCTCTGGTGCCGATGTCGGTGCCGCATCCTGCAGCAACATTGAACGCGATGGCGACGAGCCGTCAGGCGTTGGCGTCCTGGTACATCCCGTTTTTCCAGCTTCCTGCAATCCCGGAGCGAATCTTTTTGGGAAAAGACCGAAAGGCCATGAGGCTCGCTCAATTCGCGCGGTCGAAAGGTCAGGCGCCCGAGGCCGCCGAGCGCGATGCCCGGGCTATGACCGAACCTGGAGCGTTCACTGCCGCCCTCAACTGGTATCGCGCAATGCCGCTGTCGGATATGCGCCGCGCCTTGCGCAAAGTCACTGTCCCGACGATGTTCATGTGGAGCGAGGATGACTTCGCGCTGAAGGAAAAAGGCGTCCGAAACTGCGGACGCTACGTCACTGGCGAGTACCGATTTGAGAGGCTGAAGGGGTCGCACTTCTTGCCCGACGAGCAACCCGACGCGGTCGCAGATCTGCTGATCGACTGGCTCGCAGCCCACCCCATTAGGTGAGCCGCTATTTGTGCGGTACAGGCGCACGAATCACGGTTTGCACCTGCTGCTGTCGTTCGTGCGATGTATAAAGTCCGGTTCAAACCTGTATTCGCCGAGGCCGACTTGGACACCACCACAATCGCCGTACCTGACCACATCCAGGGCATTTTTGAAGTTCCCCACTGGACCGTGCGCTGGGTGTTGTTGCACATCATTGCAAGTGCTGAACTGGCGAAAATGGTGCCCCCACTAGGACTCGAACCTAGGACCTGCGGATTAAAAGTCCGTAGCTCTACCAACTGAGCTATAGGGGCGTGGTGCATCTGGACCCCAGAAAGGATACTGCCTCGCTGAGGCGATCCCGTTTGAGCATTGGGGTCCCGGTACCCTAAGCTATCGAAGCTCCCAGCGTCATGGCGTTGCGAGTACCCCGGAGAGATTCGGCTGGCCCCCTTCGTCTAGCGGCCTAGGACGCCGCCCTTTCAAGGCGGTAGCGCGGGTTCGAATCCCGTAGGGGGTACACGCTCGTGGTTTCGCGAGGAAGATATGTAGCAAGGCCCTGTGGCGCAGTTGGTTAGCGCGCCGCCCTGTCACGGCGGAGGTCGCGGGTTCGAGTCCCGTCAGGGTCGCCACGGCGGCGAGGCACTCGCGCAGGCGAGGAGCATGCGACATCGGTGCCGTCGGGCCAGGTAGCTCAGTTGGTACGAGCGTCCGCCTGAAAAGCGGAAGGTCGCCGGTTCGATCCCGGCCCTGGCCACCAAGGCTGACTACTAATGCCCGAGGGCGATCGTTGCGCACCATGAGATTGGTCCGGGCTGCATATCACCAGTGTGCAATTTGCCGACAGGCTGGCAGCCCCGTCGTTTCGTCCTTCGGCAAACAAGCGGAGTTTCGAGGAAATCCCTAGTTACCACTGGTCCATTTGTATTGCACCGCGTCGTATCGAGTCTTACGCTTGCGTCAGCTATCGACGGGGAGGAGTTGCTGTGGCGGCTCGAACAATCAAGAGTTCCATCATCGCGGCGGCGCTAGCTGGGGTCGCACTGGCGTCCGCCGCGCAAGCGGCCGCAGAGCCGGTCCGTGAAGACCTGGGCGGCAGCGTGGCGTCGTCTGTGGAGGTGGACGGCAGCATGAGTGGCGACATCATCCAGCCGGACGAGTACCAGACGACGGCGATGCCCTCCGATGTCCGTGGACCGACCATGTCTTCCACGCCGCAGTTCACCGCGGGCGGCGGCTAACGCCGGACCGCTAGTCTCAGCGCGAGCCCAGCGCCGGGCCGATCGTGGTGTGCCATGACTCCTGCATCTCCGCCTCGAAGAGACCCCACGTGTGAGATCCCTCGGGACGGACTACGAAGTTGACCGGTATCCCGGCCGCCGCGGCCGCGTCGGCGAACTTCCTGGTGTTGTTCAGCACGATGCCCTCGATGAGCCCGCCGGTGAAATTGCCTGCGCCGGGCGGGAGTCGGTCGACGTCACCCTGATTGCCTGCGGCCGCCGCGGCGTACACCCCGACGCCCTTCAGCTTCGTGACGTTCCTCGACGGGTCATGCGCCACCCACAGCGGGCCGCCGAGCGGACCCCACATGGCCTCCGCGCTCGCGCCGCCCCCCGCCAGCGTTAGCGACACCTGCTGCGCCGCTTCGGGATCCGATGGGGCGGGAAAGCCGCTGTAGGAACCGACGGCCTTGTAGAGACCCGGCGCCTGCACGGCGTAGTCGATCGCGGTGCCCCCAGTACTCGACAGGCCGCCCACAGCGTTGCGACCGTTGGTCTTCAGCTCCTTGTTGATCAGCGGCGGCAGTTCCTTGGTCATGTAGGTCTGGTACTGCTTGCCGCCGTCACCGACCCAGTCGGTGTACCAACTGAACTGCCCGCCGAGCGGGGAGACGACGTTGACGTTCTTGTCGGCGAAGAAGCCCTGGATGTCGGTCATGCCGAACCAGCTCTTGGAGCCGGGCGCGAAATACACGCCGGGGTCGAGGTTGTCGCCGCCGTCGATGCCGGGCAGCAGATAGAAGGTCGGCGCGCCCGCCTTTGGCGCCTTGAAGACGTCGTTGACGATGACCTTGTTCATCGATGGCGAGAACACCGAAATCTTCACCCAGCGGTCGTTGACTTGCTCGATGCCGGTGACGGAGGCACCGCCGGGAGTTGCAGCGGTGGGCTCTGCGCCTGCGGGCGTGGCGGTCGACAGCGTTGCCGCGGCCACAAACAAGAGAACCAGAAATCGAAGCAGGGGGATGCGATTCAAGATCGTCAAGGTCACGATGGGGATTATGTGGGGAGCCTCATCACCCAGCAACTTGGCGCGCCGACCGAAAACATCACACCGCGCCGCCGCCTCCGGTTAGCCGAAAACCGAACGCGCAGCGAGTTAGTCGCGCTTAAAATGCTTGGCCCAGTAACGCTGACCGTCGCTGGGTATCCGACCGAAGGCGGCCTTGATAACCGGTGCCAGCACCCTGAACGGAAGCGCTAACGCACTGCGCGGTTCTATCGCCAGCGTCCACGTGAACAAGGTGTCGTTGCCGTCCGGTTCGACGATGTAGTCCTCAGCGAAACGCTTGAACATCGGAAGCGTCGACTCATACACCGCGAACGACTTGCGCTTGCCGTCCTCCCAGCGGAAGAAGCGCTCGCGCATCGTCGCGCCGCCCGGCGCGACGACATCCCGGGTGGTGCCGACGCCGAACGGACGCGGCGACGTCCAGATGACCGCCTTGGTCGCCGGACCCCACGCCGAAATCGACGCGTCCGACGTCAGCTGCTCCCAGACTTGCGAGGGCGTCGCGGCGAAGCGTTTCTGGTAGGTGAAGACATGCGGCCCCGACTCGAAGAAATCGGCGTCGGCGGGCTCGAGCGAATAAAAGCGCGTCACAGTCGACCAGCATGCCGGATCCAGATCCGCGCCGCACCGCCCCGCTATTGCACATATGTTGAAAGGGGTTGTCGTCGGCGGTACGGTCGCGTACCGTAGCCGGTACCTCGGAGTACCACCGCAATGGAGGGGATATGGGCGAGGCGACGACCGACCCGGTGCGACTGCCGCCGGGACCGCGGATTCCGAAACTCGTCATGGGGATCGCGTTCCTCACCGCGCGGCATCGCGCGGTCGCCTCGATAGGCCGCCGACACGGCAGCGCATTCACCGTGAACCTGCCGATCTTCGGCGAGACCGTCGTCATCAGCGACCCGGCATCGATCAAGGATCTCTTCACCACGAGCAGCGACCTTGTTGGCCGGGCGTCCAACCTCGGCACCGTCCTCGGCCCTGGATCGACCTTCAGCCTCGACGGCGACGAGCACCGCGCGCGGCGCAAACTGCTCGTGCCGCCGTTCCACGGCAAGCGCATGGCCGGCTATGAGGCCGTCGTCGAAGAAGAGGTGAGGCGCGAAATCGCGACTTGGCCGGAGGGACAGGAGTTTCCGACGCTGCCATCGATGATGCGCATCACCCTCAACGCCATTCTGCGTACCGTGTTCGGCGCGCAGGGCAACGCTCTCGACGAGCTGCGGGAGCTCTTCCCGCCGATGATTCCGCTGGCGTCGCGGATGGCCTTGATGCCGGCCGCATTACAGCGCGACCTCGGGCCGTGGAGCCCATGGGGACGGGTCAAGCGCTACCGCAGGCGCTACAACGAGATCGTCGCCGACCTCATCGCCGAGGCGCGATCCGACCCCGCGTTCGAACAGCGCACCGACGTGCTCGCCCTGATGCTGGCTGCGCGGTACGAGGACGGCTCGCCGATCAGCGACGACCACGTCGCCGACGAGCTTCTCACGCTCCTGTCGGCCGGCCACGAGACAACCGCGACCACCCTCGCATGGGCGATCGAGCGGCTGCGCAGACATCCACGTCTGCTGACGCGGCTCACCTCCGAGATCGACGCGGGCCGAACGGAATTACTCCAGGCCACCATATGGGAAGTCCAACGCGTGCGGCCGGTCGTCGAGGCGACGGTCAGGGTCACGCGCCAGCGAATCAGGCTGGGCGAGTGGGTTGTTCCCGATCGCCATGCTGTCATCGCGAGCATCACGATGTCGCATTCCTCCGAGCTGAACTTCGCAGATGCGAAGACCTTCAACCCCGATCGCTTTCTCGGTGCCAGCCCCGACACGCATACCTGGATTCCGTACGGCGGGGGTATCCGTCGGTGCATCGGCGCCGCCTTCGCCAACATGGAGATGAACGTCACCTTGCGCACTCTGCTGCGCGAATTCGAGTTCGGCACAACGCAAGCCGCGGGAGAACGAATCCACTCGCGGGGTGTGGCTACTGCACCGGCACGCGGCGGCCTCGCCGTGGTCTACCGACGAAAGGTGGGATCGACATCGACGACTCGCAGCAATCCGGAGCGGATATCGGCATGACGCCCCATCAGGTGGTCGTCGACGTCGGCCGTGGCATCGAACTGTGCTACGAGCAGATCGGCAACCCGAACGATCCGCCGATCGTGCTCATCGGCGGCCTGGGCCAGCAGCTGCACGGCTCATGGCCCACCGAATTCGCCACCGCCCTCGCCGCGCGCGGATATCGAGTGACCAGGTTCGACAACCGCGACGTCGGCCGGTCAACGCACATGGACTTTCCGCCGCCGAAACCGCTGGCCATCTTCCGCGGGGGCAGCCATCCGCGGCAATACCACCTCGGGGACATGGCACGAGACACCGTCGGCCTACTCGACGCGCTGGGCTACCAGGACGCCCACTTGGCCGGTATCTCGATGGGCGGCATGATCGCCCAGACGGTGGCCGCGCATTATCCCGGCCGCGTTCGAACCCTGACCTCGATCATGTCCACCACCGGTGCCCCGCGCATCGGCCGTCCGGCGTGGTCGACCTGGTGGCGGCTGGCGACCGCCAAACCTCCCCGCACCCGCATGGAGGCGATGGAGCGAGATCTGGCGATTTTCCGCCACATCGGTTCGCACGGTTATCCGTTCGACGAACGGCGCGTGCGCGAGAGGGCGTCCATCGGGTGGGATCGTGATCGCAGCAGCGCGGGCACGCCGCGGCAACTCGCGGCGATCTTCCGGTCCGGGGACCGCACGGCTGAACTCGCCCAGATCGAGGTGCCGACGCTGGTCATCCACGGTGACCGCGATCGGATGGTGAACCCCAGCGGAGGCGCGGCCACGGCGCGCGCCATTCGGGGGGCGCGGCTGGAAACCATTGCGGGCATGGGCCACGACCTACCGCAGGGCGCATGGGGTCGCGTCATGGATCTCATCACCGAGCACGTCGGTTCGCCGCCCACCGACAGCACCGACCCGACCGAGCTGAAGGAGTATCAATGAGCACGCACCGCAGAATCAGCGGCCGCACCGTCGTCATATCGGGGGCGGCGTCGGGTATCGGTCGCGGCCTGGCGCAACGACTTTCGAATCATGGCTGTCCCGTCGCCCTGACCGACATCGACGAGCGCGGCTTGAAGGAGACCGAGGCCAGTCTCAGCGGCCCCGCACTGACTCGGGTGCTCGACGTTCGCGACGCCGACGCGCAACGGGACTTCGCGAGCGAGGTACGAGACTGGGCGCCCGCCCCGCTGGGCGCGGTATTCAACAACGCCGGCGTCGCGCTCGCATCGTCTGTGCTGGATGCGGTTCCCGAAGACGACAACTGGCTATGGGACATCAACTTTCACGGCGTCGTCAACGGCACACGAGCATTTCTGCCGATCCTTGTGGCGCAGAACTCCGGTGCCATCGTGAATACCTCCAGCGTTTTCGGGCTCGCCGGAATGCCCAACCAAAGTGCGTACTGCTCAGCGAAGTTCGCCGTCCGCGGCTTCACCGACTCGCTGCGTCAGGAACTGCGCGGCACCGGCGTGACGGCCATCAACGTGCACCCGGGCGGGATCAACACGAACATCGTGCGCAATGCGCGATTCCGTGAGGACCCCGACGGCCTGGGCCGCACGCACGAGGACATGGTGCGGGAGTTCGCCGCCATCACCATGACCCAGCCCGACAAGGCAGCCGAGATCATTCACCGCGGCGTCGAGAAAGGCAAGGCGCGCATCCTGGTCGGACCCGACGCGTATCTCTTCGACATCCTGACACGGGTGACGCCCACCCACTACCTCGAAGTGCTCGGGCGATTCGAGGCACTGATGCGGCGGCGGGCACGCCAGCAGTCACCCCAGACAGTGTGATGTGACATGCGGGCCGTCGTCATCACCAAACACGGTGACATCTCCGTCCTGAAGGTTCAGGAGAGGCCGGATCCGCCGCCTCCGTCGGCAGGCCAAGTGCGAGTCGCCGTGCGCGCGGCGGGCGTCAACTTCGCCGATCACCTCGCACGCGTCGGCCTCTATCCCGATGCACCGAAACCGCCATGCGTCGTCGGCTACGAAGTGTCGGGCACAGTCGAGGCCGTCGGCGACGGCGTCGACCCCGCACGCGTGGGCGAGCGTGTTTTCGGCGGAACGCGATTCGGCGGCTACGCCGAACTCGTCAACATCCAGGCGGCCGATGCGATACCTCTTCCTGAGGTGTTGACGTTCGAGCAGGGCGCGGCGATACCGGTCAACTACGCCACCGCATGGGCGGCATTGCACGGCTACGGTTCGTTGCGCGCGGGGGAGCGAGTGCTGATCCACGCAGCCGCGGGCGGTGTTGGGATCGCGGCGATTCAGTTGGCCAAGGCCGCAGGCGCGGAGATCCACGGGACGGCATCGCCGGCCAAACATTCGCGCCTGGTCGAGTTCGGTGTCGACCGCGCGATCGACTACCGCAAGGACGGCTGGTGGAAAGGGTTGCCTCCGTATGACATCGTGCTCGACGCGATGGGCGGGAAGTCGCTGAAGCGCTCCTATGACCTGCTGCGGCCCGGTGGCCGGATCGTCGCCTACGGCTTCTCCGCGATGCAACAGGGAGAGAAGCGCTCGCTGCGCACCGCGCTACCCCAGCTGCTGCCGATGCTTCGCGGCTTCAATCTCGTCAAGCAGCTTTCGGACTCCAAGGCGGTCATCGGCTTGAACATGCTGAAGCTTTGGGATGACCGGGGAACGCTCGAGCCCTGGATCGGCCCGCTCGGCGCTGCGCTGGCCGACGGGGTGGCCGTGCCCGTCGTCCACGAAGCTGTTCCGTTCGCCAACGCCGGTGAGGCGCACCGGATTCTGGCCGCACGGGAGAACGTCGGGAAGGTGGTACTGGTGCCCTAGTGCACCTGTGCGGTTTCTCTGGCGCGTTCGAACAGCGCCAAATCGTGTGCCGAAGCGATGAACAGGTCGCTGTCGGTCTCGCGGTACAGCTCGGCGAGTCGATCATGGTTGTCGTGCATGCGTTTTCGGTCGACGGCGACGAGGGTTTCCATCGCCCACAGGATGCGCGGCACGCGCGAGCCGTCGAGGTAGCCGTAGTGATAGAAGGCGTCACCGCAGTGCAGTACCCAGCGGTGTCCGGCGTCGACGGCGATACATGCGTGGCCGCGGGAGTGTCCGGGCAGCGAAATGAGCACGATCCCGGCGGCGATCTGCGAGAGCTCCTTGGCAGCCGCGAATCCGCGCCACGCCTCACCGTTCGGGCTGTGCTCGACAATGCGGTCCCTCGCCCATCGCTGGCGGCCGTACCGAACCACTTCGCCACGCGTCGGTGGACTGAAGGCCGCGAATGCCTCGGCGGCCGTGACGTGAATCTGCGCATCGGGGAAATCCGATGCGCCACCGACATGGTCGGAGTCCAGGTGCGTCAGCACGATGTGGCGGACGTCCTCGCCGCGGAAGCCGAGGCGCTCGATCTGGTGCACCGCCGCTTCCTCGGGCACGAACACCGGCCGGGTGAAGTGCCGGACAGGCCCGACGCGTCCGGCAGGATCGGCGCAGTCGGCCAGCCCGAAACCGGCGTCGACCAGGACCAGACCGTTATCTGTCTCGACCACGAGCACATGGCATACACATGCGGGCGCGCGTGGTGGGTGCATGGTTCCGCAGTTGATGTGGTGAACCCTCACGGGATCCAACCCTAAGCGCACCGACGGCCGGGTCAGGTCACCAATTCCGCGGGCGACGCCACGAGCTTGTGCCGACGCTGGCGCTCGATCGTCGCGAAGTAGAAGGCGAAGGCGAACGCGCAACTGGTGAAGAAGCTCGACACCAAGTACAGCCAGGGGTGGCGAATACCGCGGCGCCGTCCATCGACGATGGTGAACAGCGGCAGCAGAATTACGTTGATGATGGTGTAATCGGCAACTTGTGAACTCGACGCGTAATTCGCGTACCCCATCGCAATGAACTCGTTCCAGTTGCCTTGCCCCCAGAGCGGGTTGTCGGCGTAGGTGTACACGTAGCGGATATTGAAGTACCAGCACAGCGGCAGCGAGGCGGTACCGACGAACCACCATGCGATCTCTAAGCCCGACATCGCCCTGCCGGTCGGGACCCGCTTGAAGACAGCCGGATTCAGTTTGATGACGATCGCGATGACGACGACGCCGAGTATCGCGTGCACGAGAAGCGAGACCATAGGCGGAGTCTTTCGACCGTCCCGAGTTTTGTCAATATTGACATAAGATGCTGGGGTAACTTACACCCATGGTTCGACCGGCCCAGACGGCGCGCAGTGAGCGCACCCGTGAGGCGCTGCGACAGGCGGCGGTGGTGCGCTTCCTGGCCCAGGGCGTCGAGGAGACGTCGGCCGAGCAGATCGCGGCCGACGCAGGGGTGTCGCTACGAACCTTCTACCGCCACTTCGCATCGAAGCACGATCTCTTGTTCGCCGATTATGACGTCGGACTGCACTGGTTCCGAACGGCGCTGGCGCAGCGGTCGCGCGACGAGTCGATCATCGAAGCCGTGCAGTCGGCGATTCTGGCTCGGCCGTACGACGACTGGGCGGTGGCCAAGATCCCGATGCTGCGCGCCCAGGAACTCGACCCCGGCCGCATCGTTCGGCACATCCGTCAGGTCGAGACCGACTTCGCCGAGGCCATCGAGGAACACCTGGCCGGCGACAGTCCGCCGAAGCCCGGAACCGATGACCGAATGCGGATCACCGTCATCGCCCGGTGCATCGCGGCTGCGGTGTTCGGCGCGATGGAGGTCTGGATGCTGGGGGAGGACCGCTCGCTGCCCGAGCTTTCGCGGCTGACGGGGGAGGCGTTGCAGACCCTGCAGAAGGGGATCGGCGACACCGTCTGACCCAAGTTTCGTCAATATTGACAAAACTTGGGGCGTCGTGGCAGCCTCAGCCAATGGCCGACTTTGACGCGATCGTCGTCGGCGCGGGCCACAACGGGCTGACCGCGGCCGCGCTGCTGCAGAAGGCGGGGTTACGCACCCTGTGCCTGGACTTCAAGCTCTACGCCGGCGGAATGGCTTCCACCGTCGAGCTTTTCGACGGATTCCACTTCGAGATCGCCGGCTCGGTGCAGATTCCCACTTCGGCCGTCGTCAGCCGCGAACTCGGACTGGATGCGCTGCCGACGGTCGACCTCGATGTCATGTCGGTGTCGCTGCGGGGCGTCGGCGACGAACCGCTGATCTACTACACCGACCCGATGAAGCTGCTGACTCACCTCAACGAGGTACACGGAGCCGACGCGGTCAACGGGATGGCCGGGCTGATGGCCTGGTGTCAAGCGCCGACGCGCGCATTAGGGCGGTTCGATGCCGGTCAGCCGCCGAAAACCCTCGACGAGATGTATGCCTGTGCGACAAACGAATTCGAGCATTCGACCATCACCGATCTGCTCTTCGGTTCGGTCACCGACGTGCTCGACAGGTATCTGCCCGACAAGGAGAAGAACGGCGCGCTGCGCGGCATGCTGTCGCTGCTGGCGTGCAACACGACCTACCGCGGCCCGGAAACCCCAGGCACGGCGGCGGCCCTCGCCTACGGCTTCGCCGTCCCCGACGAAAATGCACTTCTGGTCAAGAAACTGCGCGGCGGCATCGGTGCCCTGACCAGACACCTGCAGGAGTCGTTCGTATCGGCCGGCGGCGAACTGCGTCTGCGCAGCAAGGTCGACGAAATCCTGGTCGCCGACGGCCGCGTCGCCGGAGTGCGCCTGGAGAACGGCTCGACGATCACCGCGCCGATCGTCATCTCAGGCGTCGCCCCTGACCTGACCATCAACAGCCTCATCGACCCGGGCGCGGTGCCCGCCGACATCCGCGAGCGCTTCTCTCGGTCCGACCACCGGGGTAGTTACCTGCAGATGCATTTCGCTCTGGATGGCATTCCGGAGTTCGCCGCGCCCTACGAGGTGCTCAACAGCCCCGAAATGCAATCCAACATAGGGATTTTCAGTACGCCGGAAGAGCTGCAGCAACAGTGGCAGGACTGCACGCGCGGCATCGTGCCCGCCGACCCGTCGATAGCGCTGCAGATCCCGTCGGTCAATGACCCCGGGCTCGCGCCGGACGGCAAGCACGCGGCGTCGGCCTTTTCGCTGTGGTTTCCGATCACTGAGGGTGAGGCGACCTACGGCGAGATGAAGGTCGAGATGGGCCGGCGGGTAATCGACAAGATCACCAAGCTGGCGCCCAACTTCGAAGACCTGATCGTCAGGCACACCACATTCACGCCCAAGCACATGGGCACCATGTTCGGCGCGCCCGGCGGCGACTACTGTCACGGCCTGATCCACCCCGACCAGATCGGACCCAACCGGCCCGGCCCGAAAGGCTATGCGGACCAACCCATTCCGATCGACGGGCTCTATTTGGGCAGCGCCGGCTGCCACGGCGGCCCGGGTATCACGTTCATCCCTGGCTACAACGCGGCCAAGCAGGCGCTGGCCGACGGCTGAAACGCGAGTTTCGCAGCCCGCAGATCGGGAAACCAGCCGTCCATGGGATGGACGGTCGCAATCACGGGACCCACGGGGGACATCGGCATCTCTGCGGTGCACGCGCTGGAGCAGCATTCCGACGTCGAACGCATCATCGGCATGGCACGCAGACCCTTCGATCCTGCTGCCCACGGCTGGAGCAAGACCGAATACCGCCAGGGGGACATCCTCGACCGCGACGCCGTTGACGGGCTGGTGGCCGACGCCGACATCGTCGTCCATCTCGCGTTCATCATCATGGGCTCGCGGGAGGAAAGCGCCCGGGTCAACCTGGCGGGCACCCGCAACGTATTCGAGGCAGCGGTGGCATCTCCCCACACCCGGCGTCTGGTCTACACGTCATCGGTCGCCGCCTACGGCTATCACTCCGACAACCCGGACCCCATCACCGAGGACGTGCCGCCGCGCGGCTCACCCGAGCACTACTACTCCGAGCAGAAGGCGGCGTGCGAAGCCGCGCTGACCGAGATCACCGAAGGCTCGACGCTCGAGGTTTATGTCCTGCGGCCGTGCATTGTGGCGGGACCCAAGGCGCCTGCGCTTGCCGAAGCCATGCCGTGGAACCAGCTCCCCGCGGCCGTCCGCAAGGTGTCGGGGGCATTTCCTGTCTTCAAGCCCCCCTTCCCCGACCCGGGCACACCGGTGCAACTCGTACACCACGACGACGTTGCCGCCGCAATAGCGCTGGCCGCAACGACTTCCGCGCCACCCGGTGCGTACAACCTGGCAGGCGACGGCTTGTTGTCGATGTCGGATGTCGGTAAGGCGCTGGGCGCACGGCCGATTCGCGTGCCGCACGTCGCGGTGAAGGCGACCTCCGAAGTCATCGCTCGGCTGCCGTTCGTCCCCTCCTCGCTGGAGTGGTTGCACGCCGGCCGGGCCTCGGTGGTGATGGACACCTCGAAGGCGAAAACGCAGCTCGGCTGGAAGCCGAACTACACGGCGGCCGAGACGTTGTCGGGCCTGGCGGCGGCGCTGTAGTTATTGCGTGTCGTCGCCGGTATCGGCCGGACCGCCGGGCGTGGCCCCGCCCTCGTCGGACCAGTCGCCACTACCGCCTGCGCTCCTTGCGGGATCGCTCACCACATCGTCGTCGGCGTCCTTGGGACCCGTATCGGACTCGGTGGATGCAGGTTTCTCCTTGCTCACCGAACCGGACTACCCGATGCCCACCGCTTTCATTCAGGAGTCGCGACGGCGCAACTGGTCCGCCCAGTCTCTCGGCACCCGGCCGCGCGGACCGGGGACGGTCTCGTCGGTGGGCCGGCAATCGGGCGCGGCAAGCTCCGGGCCGTCGTAGTACTCGTTGGTGCGGTAGTTCCAGAACCAGTCCTCACCGGGTTCGAACGAGCGGATGATCGGGTGCCCGGTCTCCCGCCAGTGAGCGGACGCGTGGCGCGCCAGAGAGTCGTCGCAGCAGCCGATGTGCCCGCACGCCGCGCACCGCCGTAGGTGCACCCACCAGCCGCCGGCCGCATCGCACTCGGCGCAGCCGGTGCCGCTCGGCGGCACGGTCGGGTCGATGTCAGCACTCATGGCTTGCGAGCGTAGCGTCGGCCCGCGCGGCTACGGTCCAGCGACCGGCGAACGCCCACACGTAGAACGGGACCTCGCCGGTCCATGCTGATCCCGCCCGGCGGCTAGCGCCACCGACATAAGGTGGCGCCATGGCAGTCAGCGATTCACGCGAAGTCGTCATCGAAGCAACACCGGAGGAGATCCTCGACGTCCTCGCCGATGTCGAGACGGCACCGGACTGGTCGTCGCAACACCAGGGCGCCGAGATCCTCGACACCGTGGACAACGGCAGACCAGGCCGGGTGAAGCTGAAGCTCAAAACCATGGGCATCGCCGACGAGCAGGTCGTGCAATACGACTGGACCGACACCAGCGCCGGCTGGACCTTGATCAGCTCGACGCAGCTCAAGACGCAGGAAGCGAAGTACACGCTCACCCCTGAGGGCGACAAGACCAGGGTCAAGTTCGAGATCACCGTCGACCCGGCGGTGCCGATCCCCGGTTTCGTCCTCAAGAGGGCGATGAAGGGCGGCCTCGAGTCGGCTACCGACGGCCTGCGCAAGCAGGTACTGAAGGTCAAGAAGGGCTCTTAGCGGGTTTCGCGGTTCGCCGTGCGGGCTATCGTCCCTCCATGGCCATCACTGAATCCCGCGACATCACTATCGAGGCGACGCCCGGCGAGATCATGGCGGTCCTGGTCGACCTGGAGTCGCTGCCGGAGTGGTCGTCGACGCACCAGAAGGTCGAAGTGCTCGAGCGCGACGACGAGGGCCGGCCGGCCAAGTCCCGCCAAGTGGTCAAGGTCGTCGGCATCAGCGACGAACAGGTGGTCGACTACACCATTCACGACGACGGCGTGAGCTGGACGCTGGTCAGCGCCAAACAGCAACGCGCGCAGGAGGGACGCTACACGCTGACCCCCGCAGGCGACTCCACGAAAGTGCGCTTCGAGCTGACCGTCGATCCCACAGTGCCGTTGCCCGGTTTCCTGATCAGGCGGGGCGCCAAGGGGTTGATGGAGACAGCCACCGACGGGTTGCGCAAGCAGGTGCTGAAGGTCAAGGGCGGCTAGAGCTCACCGTCGGGCTTCCTTGCGAAGTCTTGATATTCGACCCGCGACGGTGACCGGTCCTTCGCGCTTCGCCTGGCCACCGAGGCCCTGCCGCTGACCGACCGAGAAACCGAGATCGTGATGCTGGTCGGTGACGGATTGTCGAATCGCGCCATTGCCGAGCGGCTGACACTATCTGTCCGCACGGTCGAGAATTACGTCTACCGGGCGATGTTGAAGACGGAAACCACCAGCCGCGACGAACTCGCCGCGCTGCTGAATCGTCGTCACAAGGTTCCGAAGTAGTACTGACCTATCTACAGCTGCCGGTCGAGCTCGTCGGGTTCGGCAATGGTCAGCACCGCGTCGACGATGTAGGGCTCGTTCTGCAGTTTGGTTTCCAGTTCCCGCAGGGTCGCGGC
>LZSH01000076.1 GCA_001665255.1 Mycobacteriaceae bacterium 1482268.1
CCAACCTCGACACCGGCCAAAAAAGAGTGAACAACTACCACCACCCCCACCGCTACCTCATCCCCGACCCACACGACACCCGTAACCGGAAAGGAGACACCGACGACGAAGCCGACTAGTGATCAGCCGCGCTCCGGCTTGCGCTTCAACAACCAGGCCGGAATCCAATGGGTCACCGATCGCCGCCTGGGGCCGTAGGCGATCGCGTAGGTGACCAGGCCCCACCAATGACCCTGCTCGCAGATGCCCCAGCACGTGAGCCGGCCTTCGACGACCGTATGCATCTGCAGCCCCGCTGGGTTGTAGCCGCCGCGGCTATGTGGTTCTCGTGGGAACAGCGCGGCCAAATCGACCAGGACAGCCATCGGCGGTTCGACGGGCCGAAAGGCTTGCTGCACGGGTTGACCGTTGTAGCCGATGGACTGAAGTTCGCCCATCGTTCGATCATACGTTCGAATGCCTGGCTGGCAGCACGAAGGCGAACGGTCGCGGATAGCCGAGCTGCCGTAACCGCGAGCCGTCGAGCTTCATCCGAGCAACGCCTCGCCGCGCTGACGAAGCTCCACCTTTCTGACCTTGCCGGTCACGGTCATCGGGAACTCGTCGACGATCTGGACGTACCGCGGAATCTTGTGATGCGCGATCCGGCCGGCACAGAACGCGCGCAGGCTCTCCGCGGTCGGCGGCTCGGCACCTGCCTTGATGCGCAGCCAGACCATCAGCTCCTCGCCGTACTTCTCGTCGGGCACCCCGACCACCTGCGCGTCGACGATGTCGGGATGGCGGTACAGGAACTCCTCGATCTCGCGCGGGTAGATGTTCTCGCCGCCGCGGATCACCATGTCCTTGATCCTGCCGGTGATCGCGAGGTAGCCGTCGTCATCCATCACACCGATGTCGCCGGTATGCATCCAGCCGTCCGCGTCAATAGCCTCGGCCGTCTTCTCGGGTTCGTCCCAGTAGCCGAGCATCACGCTGTAGCCAACGGGTGCACAGCTCGCCGGGCGTCCCGCGTTCGACCTGTACCCCGTTGTCGTCGACGACCTGTACCTCCAGATGCGGACCGACCCGACCGACCGTGGTCACCCGTCGGGTCAGGCTGTCGGCCGGCCGCGTCTGCGTCGACACCGGCGACGTCTCGGTCATGCCGTAACAGATCGCCACATCGCGCATGTGCATTCGGTCGATCACATGGCGCATCACCTGCTCCGGGCACGGCGAGCCGGCCATGATTCCGGTGCGCAGCGAGCTCAGGTCGAAGCTGTCGAAGTTCGCCAACCCCAGCTCGGCGATAAACATCGTCGGCACCCCGTACAGCGACGTGCAGCGCTGCGACGCAACAGCTTTCAGCGTCGCCTCCGGCTCGAAACCGGGCGCCGGGATCACCATCGCGGCACCGTGCGTCGTGCAGGCGAGGTTCCCCATCACCATCCCGAAGCAGTGGTAGAACGGCACCGGTATGCAGACTCGGTCCGCCTCGGTGTACTCGAGGAGCTCGCCGACGAGGAAGCCATTGTTGAGGATGTTGGTGTGGGTGAGCGTGGCGCCCTTGGGAAATCCGGTCGTGCCCGAGGTGTACTGGATGTTGATCGGATCCCCCGGCCGCAAGCCGGACTGCGTCCGGGCCAGTGCCTCCTCGTCGACGGCAGTGTCGGCGATCTGCTGCCACGATTCCCGGCCGATCACCACCACGTCGGACAGCGCCAGGCA
>LZSH01000077.1 GCA_001665255.1 Mycobacteriaceae bacterium 1482268.1
GCGTTGCCGCGCCGCGGACAGGAGCGCGCCGTCAAGGAGCGGATCGTGTTCGCCCGGATGTCACCCGAGCACAAGGTCCAGATTGTGCAGACGCTGGAGCGCGCAGGCCTGGTATGCGCCATGGTCGGCGACGGCGCCAACGACGCCGCTGCCATCCGGGCCGCCACCGTCGGCATCGGTGTCGCGTCGAGAGGCAGCGATCCGGCACGCACATCGGCCGACGTCATGCTGCTCGACGGGCGGGTGGGGGCGCTGTTGGATGCGCTCGATGAAGGGCGTCAGTTGTGGCGGCGTGTGCAGGCCGCCGTGTCGGTGCTGCTGGGCGGGAACGCCGGCGAAGTGGCGTTCGCGATCATCGGCAGCGCGATCGGGGGGCGGTCGCCGTTGAACACCCGCCAGCTGTTGTTGGTCAACATGATGACCGACGCTCTGCCTGCCGCAGCGCTGGCGGTGAGCCCGACGACGAACGGCGCGAACGGCCGCACCGGACGCGGTCCTGACCGCGCCGCGCTGTGGCGGACGGTGGTGATTCGGGGCACGACGACAGCAGGCGCGGCGACCACGGCCTGGCTCATGTCCGGGTTCACGCTGGCACCGCGCCGGGCGTCGACGGTGTCGCTCGTCGCGCTGGTCTCGACTCAACTCGGGCAGACGTTGATCGATTCGCACAGCCCGCTGGTGGTGGCGACCGCCGCTGGATCCCTGGTCACGCTCGGCGCGTTGATCAGCACGCCCGGCGTCAGCCAGCTGCTCGGCTGCACGCCGCTGGGGCCGGTCGGGTGGACGCAGGCGCTCGGCACCGCAGCCGCGGCCACCGCGGCAGCGGCAGTCGTGCCGCGAGTGATCACCGCGGTTCAGTCGTCGATCTCGACGACGCCACACCTCCACAGCACGGCATACAGTTCACGCAGCGGAATGCAGAGCACACGCGACACTGCGTCGGTCAACGGATCAGGGCCGACACCCATAGCGGTCACGCTCTCCACGGTGAGAAAAGCAGCGGTCCAGAAACCGAAGTCGACATGACGGGGAGGCAACGAATGCCTGAAAAATCGGGACACACCCATCGTGACGCCGTCAAGAAGGTGCGGGAGGCGCGCACCTTCGCGGTGAACCTGCCCGTGGTGGGCCGGGTGCACGTGCCCCGGCCTGAACAGCTGGCCTTCTACGGCGCACTGGGCGCCCTGGCGGCGGTGGAGATCATCGAGTGGCCGGTGGCCCTGGTCCTCGGTGTAGGCCACGCGCTGATGCAGAACGAGCACAGCCGCATGGCGCAGGAGGTCGGCGAGGCGCTCGAGGACGCCTAACCCAGCAGCACAGTGCGCAGCTTCGCCACCTCGTCGCGCGTCACGCCCGCCGCGTCGAGGTATCCGGTCAGCGAGCCGAAGTCGTCTGCGATCGCACGTCGGGCCGCGTCAAGATAGGCCTCCTGCACGCCGAGCACCGCATCCGTCAGCCGCGCCTCGGCGACATCCGCCACCTCGGCGTCCGGCATCCGGGTGCGGATCGTCTCGACGATGTGGGTGCGCAGTTCCGGCACCGCAGCGTTGCTCGCGAGGTAGTCGGCCATGACGGCGTCGCGGTCCACGCCGGCGGCCTCCAGCACCACGGCGATCGTGAACCCGGTGCGGTCCTTCCCGGCGAAGCAGTGCGCGAGCAGCCGGCCCTCGTCGCCGAGGATGGTCACCACTTTGCGCACCGCGCGCTGGGCCAGCGGCGAGCGGGCGATGCGGGCGTATTCCTCGGTCATGTAGCGGGCGGCCGCGCTGCTCACCGACTCACCCTCGGGCTTCTCGGTCAACATCTTCTGGAACGCGTGCTCGTGTGGCGCATCGGCGTCAGAGGCGATGGTTTCCACGAACGGCAGGTGGTGGATCGTCACGCTGTCGGGCACCAGGTCTTTGCCGTGGCGCTCCAACTCCGGCGCTGAGCGCAGGTCGGCCACGTCGGTGACGTTGAGCCGGGCCAGGGTTTCCCGGCCCGCATCGTCGAGATTGCTCAGCTCGCCGGAACGGAACAACCGGCCCGGTTGGATGCCTGCCTGCTCGGAAACGTCACGGAAGTTCCAGGAGCCCGACAGCGGCAGCACTAGCTCGTCACCGCCGTGTCTGATTGGCGGCACGCCGCCGCCGCGAAAGCGCTTTTCTCCCTACCCAATTCGGCACGGGCGATGGTGCGCATGTGCACCTCGTCCGGACCATCGAACAACCGCATCGCGCGATGCCAGGCGTACAGACGGGCCAGCGGTACGTCGTCGCAGATACCCATCGCGCCGTGCACCTGAATGGCGCGGTCGATGACGTCGCAGGCGACCTGCGGCGCCACGGCTTTGATCTGCGCGACGAGCAGCTGAGCTTCCTTGCTCTTGTTCCCGTGCTGATCAATGGTCCAGGCGGCTTTGTGGCACAGCAGCCGGGTCTGGTCGATCTCGTTGCGCGACTTGGCAATCGACTCGCGGACCACGCCCTGCTCAGACAACGGCCTGCCGAAGGCGACGCGTGTCTGCACACGGTCGACCATCAGCGCCAGCGCTCGTTCGGCCGCGCCGATGGCCCGCATGCAGTGATGGATGCGGCCCGGGCCCAGCCGTGCCTGGGCGATCGCGAACCCGCTGCCCTCCTCGGCGAGAAGGTTCGCCACCGGCACCCGCGCGCCGTCGAACGTGATCTCGCAGTGGCCGTGCTGATCCTGCCAGCCGAACACCGGCAGCGAGCGTTCAATGGACACACCGGGCGTGCCGACGGGTACCAGGATCATCGACTGCTGCTGGTGACTGGCGGCATCCGGGTTGGTGCGGCCCATCACGATGAGGATCTTGCAGCGCGGATCGGCGGCGCCGGTGATCCACCACTTGCGGCCGTTGATGATGTAGTCGTCACCGTCGCGCAGGATCGTCGTCTCGATGTTGCGGGCATCGCTGGAGGCGACAGCCGGTTCGGTCATCGCGAACGCGCTGCGGATCTCACCGGCCAGCAGCGGTTCGAGCCAAAGCTTCCGCTGTTCGGAGGTGGCGAACAGGTGCAGCGTCTCCATGTTGCCGGTGTCGGGGGCCGCGCAGTTGGTCACCTCGGGCGCGATCTCCATGCTCCAGCCGGTCAGCTCGGCCAACTGCGCGTACTCCAAATTGGACAGACCCGAGATCGACGGCAGGAACAGGTTCCAGAGCCCGCGCTCCTTGGCTTGCACCTTGAGCTCCTCGACGACGGGGGGAACCGTGTGGTCGTCGGGGCCGGCTTTGCGACGGTATTCGTCGTACGACGCCTCGGCGGGGAAGACGAATTCGGTCATGAAAGCCGACAGGCGTTTGTGGTAATCCTGCGCCTTGGCCGACATCGCGAAGTCCATGTAGCCACACTAAACGGTGGCCAGAATGGGCAGGTGACCGAGAGCCGTCCCCCGTTTCCGCCGTTCACCCGCGACACCGCGCAGCAGAAGGTCCAGGGCGCCGAGGACGCGTGGAACACCCGTGACCCCGAGCGTGTCAGCCTCGCGTACACCGTCGACTCGCACTGGCGAAACCGCGACCAGCACGTCGTCGGGCGCGAGCAGATCGTCGCGTTTCTCACGAAGAAGTGGCAGCGCGAGCTCGACTACGTGCTGCGCAAGAGCCTGTGGGATTTCCACGGCAACCGCATCGCCGTGCGGTTCCAGTACGAATGCCATGACGCGGCGGGGCAGTGGTACCGCAGCTATGGCAACGAACTGTGGGAGTTCAGCGCCGACGGGTTGATGGCGCGTCGGGAGGCGAGCATCAACGACATCAGGATCGACGAGTCGGACCGCCGCTACTTCGGCCCGCGGCCGCAGTCAGAGCACGGACTGGACATCCCGCTGTGGTGACGGCTAGGCCGGCGCGTCAGGGTTGTGCGGCGTTGGGCTCTCGTCGGACTCCCACTTGGACTCCATTTCGTGGGTCACCACCGTGCCTGCCGGGATCTCCCGCTGGAACGTCTCGCCGTCGTCGTCTTCGAAGGTGATGGTGTAGACCGACGTTTCCTCGTCCAGGTCCTTGAACACCACCTTGGACGGCTGCGTCTGTCCGCTGTCGTGGTTCACCGCGATGATGTCGCCGGGCGCCACGTCGTCGATCCGGTCGCTGGAAATGTTCGACATTGCGCCGACGGTAGTCGTGCGCGAGAAACCAGTGAGGCCCTCCCCTGGTTACGCCGCCTGGGGAGGGCCTCTTGTGGAGGAGGGCCTATTCGGTTGTCTTCGGTCGGCGGGTTACGGGTTGATCAGGTACGAGTGGCCGATGCCGTGGTGGTACCACCAACCGGGCATCGCGCTGGGGGCCGGCGACGCGTAGGTGTCCGGGGTGGCCACGATCGAGACGTTCGGTCCGTTCTGGATGGTCGTCACCGCGGCGTTGGCCATCCCCGCCAGGCCGAGGGCGGCTCCGGCCAGGACGCCTGCCGAGACGATGGGTAGGGCGATATAGCGGGCGACGTTGTTGCTCATGTCAATTCCTTTGTCTGCGTTGGCTTTTCATGTCCTCCGCCGGTGCGTTCCGGCGATGACTCAAGAATGCCGTGGCGTGCTGTCGGTGTATGTCGGCAGATCGGCCGGTGACACGGGGGAATCCGTTGTCCCCCAATCGGGGGAGCCCGCATCGGTGCTGTGCCAAGCTGAACCGCATGGCGGCGGAAAAGGTGCGGGTCGTGGTCGGTGACGACCACCCAATGTTCCGCGAGGGCGTGGTTCGCGCGCTGGTGTCCAGCGGCGAGATCGACGTGGTGGCAGAGGCCGAGGACGGCCGAGAATCCTTGGAGCTGATCCGCGAACACCTGCCACAGGTGGCTCTGCTCGACTACCGGATGCCCGGTATGGACGGCGCCGAGGTGGCCGCTGCGGTGACCCGTGACGAGCTGCCGACGCGGGTGTTGCTGGTGTCGGCACACGACGAGTCAGCCATCGTCTACAAGGCCTTGCAGGAGGGCGCGGCGGGTTTCCTTCCCAAGGAGTCGACCAGAAGCGAGTTGGTGAGCGCCGTCCTGAAATGCGCGAAGGGCAAGGATGTCATCGGGGCCGAACTGGCCGCGGGGCTGGCGTCGGAGATCCGCCGCCGCAACGAGCCCGACGCGCCCGCGCTGAGCCCGCGCGAGCGCGAGGTGCTCAAGATGATCGCCGCGGGCAGCAGCATCCCCGCGATGGCCAAGGAGATGTTCCTCGCGCCGTCGACGGTCAAGACCCACGTGCAACGGCTGTACGAGAAGCTCGGTGTCAGCGACCGTGCCGCCGCGGTGGCCGAAGGCATGCGCCGCAAGCTGCTGGACTAGTTGATGGGCGACGCCGCCCGAACGTCAATCCTTGGCGGCCACATGCACGCGGGCTCCGCGTGATGGAACCAGCGTGATGTGATGCATGCGGAGCCCCTCATCCTGCGGGCGGTCGGCACGTAAATCGATGCGCCGCAACACGGTCCGCAGCACGGCATCCATTTCGGTCAGCGCAAAGGTGGCGCCGAGGCAGCGACGGGCGCCCCCGCCGAACGGTATCCACGCATAGTTCGGTACGTCGCCGGACAGCCAGCGTTCGGGACGGAAATAGCCGGCGTCCGGGCCCCAGATCTCCGGGTCGGTCTGGATACCGATGATCGACGGCAGCAGCAGGGTGCCGGCGGGCATTGTGTGGCCGGCCAGCTCGACCGGCTGGGTGAGGCGGCGCGCGACATTCATGATCACCGGACGCAGCCGCAGTACTTCCTTCGCGACGGCGGCTCGGTACGGATCGCGGGGATCATCGAGCCCCGCCCGCACCTTGTCCAACGCGCCGGAATGGCGCAGGAGCCGTTCGAATGTCCATGACAGCGCGACGGCTGTGGTTTCGTGCCCGGCAACCAGCAGGGTGACCAGTTCGTCTCGCACCAACCCCGGCTCGGGGTCACCGTCGAGGAGCATCGACAAGACGTCGGGCCGTTCGGCCCGCCTGGGATCGATGCGACGACGCTCGATCTCTGCGTAGATGAGCTCGTCTGCCCGGTCGATTTCGCGCACGACACCGCTCCACGGCGGCACACGCAGCAGCGCGGGCCATACCCAGACCAGCATGTCGCTCAGTCGGAAGGCCAGCACCCGACGCAGCGCCGCGCCGACGGCTGTGGCTCGGTCATCCTCGTCGACGCCGAGCACCACACGCACGATGATGCGCAACGTCAGTTCCTGCATCCGTGGCAACAGCTCGAAATCCCGGCCGATCGGCCACTGTGCGATCTCCCGCTCGGTCTCCTCTTCCATCAGAGCGGCCACCCGGGCGATCCGTTCACCGTGGAACGGTGGCAGCATGCGCCGACGTTCGGCCACGTGCTCGGGCGCGTCCATCGTCAGCACCGAACGGCGGCCCACCACTGGTGCCAGCAGGGAATTGGCTTCACCGGCGCGAAAGATCTCGGGGGCGCCGCGGAAGATCGTCCGCAGGTCGTCGGGGTTGCGCAGGACTACGCCGTAGCCGGTCGGTTCGGCGTTGACGGTGAACGTGTCGCCGTAACGGCGGTGCATTGCCGGGATGAATCGGTGCCGCTGCGTCCAGATCATCAGCGACTGCAGCGCGCTGGGGAGTCTCGGACCCGGCGGCAGACCCGCGGCCGACGTCACCCTCGACGCGGTCGAGGTGCGTTGCCACGACGACAGCCGGGTACTCGTCGTCTCGATCGTCATGGGCCTCGTTATACGCCCGCGGAAAAGCGCCGTCTACCGCCCAGGGTAGGAATTACGTCGTCAAACCCCGCGCGATGACGAGGCGCTGAATCTGGTTGGTGCCCTCGAAGATCTGCGTGATTTTCGCTTCCCGCATGTAGCGCTCGACGCGGTAGTCGCGGGTGTAGCCGGCGCCGCCGAACACCTGCACGGCGTCGGTCGTCACCTTCATCGCGGCGTCGGTCGCCGTCAGCTTGGCCACGCTCGCCTGTGTGGAGTACGGCCGCCCGAGGTCGCGTCTGCGCGCGGCGTCGAGATACGTGGCGCGTGCGCCCACAACGGCCGCGGCCATATCGGCCAACAGGAATCCGAGGCCCTGATGGTCGATGATCTTGCGGCCGAACGTCGTTCGCTCATTGGCGTAGGCGGTCGCCTCGTCCAGCGCCGCCTGCGCCAGCCCGACCGCAACGGCGGCGATACCCAAGCGGCCGGAATCCAGTGCGCTGAAAGCGATTTGCAATCCTTGGCCTTCGGCGCCGATCAACCGGTCGGCGTCGATGCGGGCGTGATCGTAGAACGCCGACGTCGTCGGTACCGCGTGCAGACCCATCTTCTCCTCGGGCTTGCCGAAACTCAGCCCGGCGAGATCACCCGGCACCAGGAAGCACGAGATGCCACGCGAACCCTCACCGGTACGGGCGAACAGCGTGTAGAAGTCGGCGCGACCGCCGTGGGTGATCCAGGACTTCGAGCCGTTGATGACGTAGTGATCGTCGGACAACACCGCTGCGCACCGCAGCGCGGCAGCATCCGAGCCGGCCTGCGGCTCCGACAGGCTGTAGGCGCCGATCTGCTCACCGGAGAGCATGCCGGGCAGCCAGCGCTTCTTCTGTTCGTCGGTGCCGAAGGTCAGCAGCGGGTGCGACGACAGGCTGTGCACGCTGACCGCGACCGCGACGGCTGCCCATCGCGCGGCGATCTCCTCGAGCACCTGCAGGTAGACCTCGTACGGCTGGCCCCCGCCACCCCACTCTTCCGGCTGAGGCAGGCTCAGCAGCCCCGCGGCACCCAGCTGACCGAACACGCCCTCGGGGTAGGTCTCGGCTTTCTCGTGCGCGTCGACGATGGGATCGAGCACCTTGTCAGCGATGTCACGGGTCAGTGCGATCAGGTCCTGCGCCTCCCGCGAGGGAAGCAACCGGTCGACGGGCACCCGCGTCAGACCTTCTCGATGACCGACAGCTCCGCATTGATCGCATCGACCCGGTCTTTGGCGTCACCGAACAGCATCTGGGTGTTCTCCCGGAAGAACAGCGGGTTCTGCACGCCGGCGTAGCCCGAGGCCATCGACCGCTTGAACACGATGACGTGGGCGGCGTTCCAGACCGTCAGCACCGGCATGCCGGCGATCGGGCTGCCCGGGTCCTCCGACGCCGCCGGGTTGACGGTGTCGTTGGCGCCGATGACCAAGACGACGTCGGTGCTGTCGAAGTCGTCGTTGATCTCGTCCATCTCCAGCACGATGTCGTAGGGGACCTTGGCCTCGGCCAGCAGCACGTTCATGTGGCCGGGCAGGCGGCCCGCGACGGGGTGGATGCCGAACCGGACGTCGACGCCGCGATCCCGCAGCTTGCGGGTCAGGTCGGCGACACCGTACTGGGCTTGGGCCACGGCCATGCCGTACCCGGGCGTGATGATCACCGAGTGGGCCGACGCGAGCAGGTCGGCGGCGCCTTCGGCGTTGATCTCGCGGTGCTCGCCGTAATCCTTGTCATCGGCAGGCCCCGCCTCGATTCCGAAGCCGCCGGCGATTACCGAGATGAACGACCGGTTCATCGCCTTGCACATGATGTAGGACAGGTAGGCACCCGAGGACCCGACGAGCGCGCCGGTGATGATCAGCAGGTCGTTGCCGAGCAGGAAGCCCGAAGCCGCTGCCGCCCAACCGGAATAGCTGTTGAGCATCGACACCACCACCGGCATGTCGCCGCCGCCGATCGAGGCGACCAGATGCCAGCCGAGCAGCAGCGCAAGGACGGTGACCACCACAAGCAGCCACAGCTGCGGGTCGATCACGAACCACACCGTGAGCGCGGCGAAGACGACGAGCGCGCCCACGTTGAGAAAGTTCTTGCCGGGCAGCATCATCGGCGCGGACTTGATGCGGGCCGAGAGTTTGAGGTTGGCGACGATCGAACCGGTGAACGTCACGGCGCCGATGAAGACGCCGATCACGACCTCGGCCGAGTGGATGCCGAGCATGCCCTCGTTGTGCAGCAGGGCGGCCTCGGATCCGGTGAGGTCGCCTTCGACGTGCAGGTAGCCGTTCCAGCCGACCAGCACGGCGGCCAGGCCGACGAACGAGTGCAGGAGCGCGATCAGCTCGGGCATGCCGGTCATCTCGACGACCTTCGCCCGCCACAGACCGATCGCGGCACCGATGGCCATGGCGCCGACCAGCAGCCCGACGCCCACGGGTTCGATGTCGCGGGCGAATGCCAGCGCGATCGTCGCGATCAGCGCGACGGCCATTCCGGCGATGCCGAAAGTGTTACCGGCCCTGGATGTTTCGTGCTTGGATAGCCCGGCCAGCGCAAGGATGAACAGGATGGCCGCGACGACGTACGCCGCGGTGGCGATGGTTTCCAGTGTGAACATCGTCAGCTCCTCGTGAACATGGCCAGCATGCGGCGGGTCACGGCAAAGCCGCCGAAGACGTTGATACTGGCGAGCAGGATCGCCAGGGTCGCTACCGCAGTGACCACGACATTGCCGTGGCCGACCTGCAACAGCGCACCGACGACGATGATCCCCGAGATCGCATTGGTCACCGACATCAGCGGGGTGTGCAGTGCATGGTGCACATTGCCGATCACGTAGTAGCCGATCACGATCGCCAGCGCGAACACCGTCAGGTGCACCTGCAGCGCAGACGGGGAGAGCGCGATCAGTGCGAAGAGCACCGCCGCTGCACTGAACGTCAACCCCAGCCGGCGCCCGGTGCTCATGTGCTTCTCGGGCTTCTTCTCCACCGGAGCGGCCGCGGCGACGGCCGGTGCCGCCGACACCTGCACCGGCGGCGGCGGCCAGGTGATCTCGCCGTCGCGGACCACTGTCACCGACCGCTGCACCACGTCGTCGAAGTCGAGAATGAGTTTCCCGTCTTTTTCCGGGGTGAGCAGCTTCAGCAGATTGACCAGGTTGGTGCCATACAACTGTGATGCCGTGGCGGGCAGTCGGCCGGCCAGGTCGGTGTAGCCGATGATCGTCACGCCGTGGTCGGTGACGGCCTTCTGGTCCTTCACGGTGCCCTCGACGTTGCCGCCGGTGGATGCGGCCATATCGACGATCACGCTGCCCGGCTTCATCGAGGCGACCATGTCGCCGGTGATGATGCGCGGCGCCGGCTTACCCGGGATCAGCGCGGTGGTGATGATGATGTCGACATCCTTGGCCAGCTCGGCATACAGCGCCGCCTCGCGGGCCTTGTAATCGTCGCCCATCTCCTTGGCGTAGCCGGTGGCAGAGACTTCGGCTTCCGCGGATTCGATCGACACGTACTCGCCGCCGAGCGACCTGACCTGATCGGCGACCTCGGGCCGCGGGTCGGTGGCCTGCACGATGGCGCCAAGGCTGCCCGCCGCGCCGATGGCGGCGAGGCCGGCCACGCCGGCGCCGACGACGAGCACCTTGGCTGGCGGCACCTTGCCCGCCGCGGTCACCTGCCCGGTGAAGAACCGGCCGAACTCGTGCGCGGCCTCGACGACGGCGCGATAGCCGGCGATGTTGGCCATCGACGACAGCACGTCCAGCGACTGGGCCCGCGAGATACGCGGCACGGCGTCCATGGCCAGCACGGTGATCGGCCGGCTGCCCAGTTGCTCGACGAGTTCGGGCTTGAGCGCGGGGGAGATCAGGCTGATCAGGGTGGCGCCGTCGCGCAGGGCGGCGGTCTCGCTGTCGTTCGGCGCGTTCACCTTGAGCACCACGTCGGCCGCCCAGACCTGCTCGGCGGACCCGACATCCGCACCGGCGTCGGTGAACGCCTCATCGGAGAAGCTCGCAGCGGCACCCGCGCCGGTCTCGACCACTACCTCATAGCCGAGCTTGATGAGTTGGCCGACCGTCTGCGGCGTAGCGGCCACACGCGTTTCTCCAGGCAGCGACTCTCTCGGAATCCCGATGATCATCGATTTCGATCCGATCTAGGTTTCTCACGACACATCTCGCCGTGGGACGAGTGGAATACGTCAGTGTAAGAGCCGGGCCAAATCAGCCGCGCACCGTGTGGCGCCGGCCGCAAGGCGCGCTAAGTTTCGGCGGCGGCATCGCAGGGAACCCGAAATTGGCGGGCACGTCAACGACCGCCCGGAATTCCTGCAATCAAAGGAACTGTCATGGATAACAACGCCGTCGTCTGGATCGTCGTTGCCGTAGTCGCCGTCATCGTGATCGCCGCGTTGTTGCTCGCTCTGCGTAAGAGGCGCAATGAGCGCAGGCACGTCGAGGCCAAGCGCATCCGCGAAGACATCACCACCCATGTTGCCAAGGTCGAGAAACGCGAGGCGTTGGCGGACGAGACGGCAGCGCGTGCCCGCGCCGCCGAGGCCGAGGCCCAGGCCAAGGCGGCAGAAGCGGCCAGGCTCAAGGAGCAGGCGGACAACCACCGCCAGGCCGTCGCCGAAACGCGCGAAGACATTGACAAGCGCCGCGAGCACGCCGACCGGCTTGACCCGAAGACCCGGGTTCACGACGACGCCGGCCGCGACGGCAAGTACGACGCCGTTCGCGACGACGCCGCCCAGGACCCACGCGCACAGCAGGACGCCGCAACCCCGCAGCGCGGCACTCCGATGGATTCACCACGCGACCGATTGCAGTAGTGCACTATTCGTCGCTGCCGACGGACGGTGAGATCGAGTTACTACGTCAGCAGCGCATCCGCTTCGACGGGTATTTCACTGGGCCCACGTGGTAGGTCGTTGGCGCAGTCAAGCGAGGAGTTAAACCGGGGGATACGCCGGCGGAGGGTAGACGCCGCGCAGGATCCAGCCGAACCAGTTCGCGCCGTATTCAAGCTCGTCGCTGGCGTCGTAGTCAGGGTTCGGATCCATGCGTTCACCCTCCCGCTAATTGCTGTTGCTTCCCGAAGTCTAGACCCGGCGCGTGAGCCGCGACACCCCGAGCACATAGACTGTCCAACCAGTTGATTGATCGCCCGGGGCGCGCGTCCCGGCCTGTCTAAAGTGGGTCGCCATGTCCTCCGATGAGCCGCTTGCGCGAAGAGCAACAGCCTCCGATGAGCCGCTTGCGCGAAGAGCAACAGCCTCCGATGAGCCGCTTGCGCGAAGCACGGCAAGCACAGGGCCGAACGGCATGTCTCGTCGCGAGGAACTGTTGGCCGTGGCCACCAGACTCTTCGCCGCGCGCGGGTACCACGGCACCAGGATGGACGATGTGGCCGACGCCGTCGGTTTGAACAAGGCGACGGTCTATCACTATTACGCCAGCAAGTCGCTGATTCTCTACGACATCTACAAGGGTGCTGCGGACTTCACGGTGGCCGCGCTGCACGACGACCCGTCCGCCTCAGCGCGCGAGATGCTCTACCACTTCACCCGCAGACTGCTGGTCGGCATTGCGAGCGACCTCGAGCGGGCGGCCGTGTACTTCCAGGAGGGCCCCTACATCACGGAGTGGTTCACCGAGGAACAGGTCGACTACATCCGCGAGAAGGAAACCCAGGTCTACGAGCATGTGCGCGACGTCATCGATCGCGGCATCGCCAGCGGCGAGTTCTACGACTGCGATTCCCACGTGCTTGCGCTGGGCTACATCGGGATGACGCTCGGCTCGTATCGGTGGCTGCGCCCGCAGGGGCGGCGCACCGCGCAGGAGATCGCCGCCGAGTTCAGCACAGCGCTGCTGCGCGGACTCATCCGCGACGAGGCCGTGCGGGTGGAATCGCCGCTGGGCCTCGATGTCGAGAAGGCGGCCCAGTAATGCCGTTGGTGAGCAAGACGGTGGAGGTCGACGCGTCCGCGGAGACGATCATGGCCATCGTCGCGGACTTCGAGGCGTACCCCGAGTGGAACGAGGAGATCAAGGGCTGCTGGATCCTGGCCCGCTATGACGACGGACGGCCGAGTCAGCTCCGGCTCGACGTCGTCGTGCAGGGCCAGTCCGGCACCTTCATCACGGCGGTCTACTACCCCGGTCCCAACGAGATCTACACGGTGCTGCAGCAGGGCGACCACTTCGACAAGCAGGAGCAGAAGTTCTCGGTGGTGCCGATCGGCGCGACCTCGCTGCTGACGGTCGACCTCGACGTGGAGACCAAGCTGCCGATTCCCAAGACGATGGTGAAGAAAGCGATCGGGGACACCCTCGACTACCTTGCCGGGAATTTGAAGGCGCGCGCCGAACAGCTCGCGGGCACCTAGGGGTTGAGAGCCGCCGCTTCGGCACGCAGCGCGAGCGCCCGCTGGTGAATCCGGTACCCGGTTGACCGTTGGGCCGGAGCGGGTACTCCAAGCGCGGTAGCCATCGGAGCGCTAGGAGGCGACATGGCCAAGGACCACGGCCCGAGTGTCAAGAACGACAAGCAGTACGAAGGGCTCCGCAAGAAGGGCATGAGCAAGTCGCGGGCGGCAAAAATCGCTAATACACCGGATGCCTCGAAGAAGGGCGGCAAGAACTCCGGCAAGAAGAAGAAGTCGAGTTAGCGCCTGTAGAACGCCGTCGAAGGACCCTGCCCCGTAGGGCACCCCCAATTCAGCGACTTTGTCGCTCAGAGGAGGGCAGCACGGTATGTGGTTCTGGCGCGGCCGGAGGACTCGGTGCGCTCAGTCCCAGATCCCGGTTTCCTCCAGGCGCTCGGTCAACCGTCGCCCGCCGTCGGCGAACTGCCATCTGGTCAGCCGGACGACCTCGTCAACGTCGCGCCGACGCAGCGCGGCGATCAGCTCGCGGTGGTTCGCGACCGCCGCGACACCCCACGCCGGATCGGAGGCATAGATCAGCGGCGGCATATACCGCGCGACGTGCAGTAGGAACCACGCCAGCTTGATGCGGCCGGTCGTGTGATTGAGAGAGCGGTGGAAACGGAACTCAGCCACCGCGATCGCCTCGGCCTCACCGGTCTCGACCGTCGCCTCCAGGTCGTCGGTGAGCCGCACCAGCTCCGCGACCTCCTCGTCCGTGATGCGTTCGGCCGCCGCTGCTGCGAGCTCTGTGGCGATCGTGGCTTGCAACCAGAAGATGTCCTCGACATCGCGCCGGCTCAAGGGCGCCACGACATGCCCCCGGTGCGGTTCCAGCAACACCATGCCCTCGCCACGCAGGGTCCGTAGCGCCTCGCGCACCGGGGTAATGCTGACGCCCAGCTGCGCGGCGGTCTCGTCGAGCCGGATGAAGGTGCCCGGCAACAACGTCCCCGACATGATCGCGGCACGCAGGCGACCGGCGACCTCGTCGGACATCTGCTCTCTACGGACCGGCCCACGCGGGCGGTTAACGACTCGCGCGGGTGACTTCACGCGGCCTCCATTCGAGGGCTTGTCCCCTGACCGGCGAGGCCATAGTGTGACCCTCGCAACTCAATGTTTGATCAAATATCAACGTCGTGCAACCCGGGGAGTTTTTCGCAGTTGACCGCTCCGTCACCGACCGATCAGCCGTATCTCGCGAGAAGGCAGAACTGGACCAACCAGTTGGCGCGGCACGCGCTGATGCAGCCCGACGCCACGGCGCTGCGGCACCTCGGCCGCACCACCACCTGGGGTGAACTGGACCGGCGGGTATCCGCGCTGGCGGGCGCGCTGAGCCGTCGCGGCGTCCGCTTCGGCGATCGCGTGCTGATCCTGATGCTCAACAGGACCGAGTTCGTCGAGTCCTTCCTGGCCGCCAATCGGCTTGGCGCCATCGCCGTCCCGGTCAACTTCCGCATGACCCCACCCGAGATCGCCTTCCTGGTGGCCGACTGCGACGCGAAGGTGATGATCGCCGAGGCCGTGCTGGCCAAGGTTGCGACCGCCGTGCGGGATCTGGAGCCGACGCTCGAAACGGTCGTTGTGGCGGGGGTGGCCACCGACGGCGGGGTACTCGGCTACGACGACCTGCTGACCGAGGACGGCGAACCGGCCGCGCTGGTCGACATCCCCAACGACTCGCCGGCGCTGATCATGTACACCTCGGGC
>LZSH01000078.1 GCA_001665255.1 Mycobacteriaceae bacterium 1482268.1
TCACCGTCGCCGTTGCGCCGGGCCAGGTCGCCCGTCCGATACAGCCTGCCGCCGCGGCGATACGGGTCGGCGACGAACCGTTCGGCCGTCAGACCGGGCCGACCGTGGTAGCCACGGGCCAAAGCCGTTCCGCCGATGTAGATCTCGCCGATGGCGCCCACCGGTACCGGCTGCAGCATGTTGTCGAGAAGGTGCACGGTGGTGTTCACCTTGGGACGACCGATCGGAACGACGCGGTTGCCCTGTTTCGTCGTCACCCGGTATCGCGTGGCGGCGATCGTGGTTTCGGTGGGGCCATAGAAGTTGTGCAGCGGCGCGTCGAACGTGGCGCGGAACTTGTCGGCCAGGCCGCCCGGTAGCGCCTCTCCCCCGATCGGAATGCGCCGCAGTGTGCGCCATTTCGATGCGCCCGGCAGCGACAGGAAGAGGCCGAGCAACGACGGTACGAGATGCATCGCCGTGATGCCTTCTCGTTCCAGGACGCTGGTCAGGTATCCGACGTCGCGGAGCCCGTCCGGCCGCGGAATGACCAGCCGCGCCCCGTTGCCCAGCCTGCCGAAGATCTCCTCGATCGAGGCGTCGAAGCTCGTGGAGGCCAGCTGCAGGACTGATTCGCGTCCGCTGGGTTGGTAGTCGGCTCCGTACCAGGCCAGGTAATCGATCACCGGGGCATGGGAGACCCCAACACCTTTGGGCTTGCCGGTCGAACCGGATGTGTAGATCAGATAGGCGAGGTTGTCCGGTCGCAGGGGGCGCACCCGGTCATCGTCTGTCGGGTCGGCGCTCGGGAACTCCTCGAGTGTGTTGACGGGTCGGCGCACCACCAGTCGCGGGGCGGAATCGGCGAGAATGAAGTCGATCTTCTCGGCGGGATAGTCGGGATCGACCGGCAGGTATGCCGCCCCGGCCTTGGCGATCCCGAGCGCGGTCACCACAAGCTCGGGCGATCGCGGCAGGAGCACCGCCACCAGATCTTCGGTACCGATGCCCTCGTGAATCAACCAGTGCGCGAGCCGGTTCGCCTCCTCATTGATCTGACTATAGGTGTAGTGCCGGTTTTCGTAGGTCACGGCGACGGCATTCGGGACCGCGTGGGTCTGCCGCTCAACGATGGCCGCCAGTGTCTTCGGCGGCTGGTGAAGCGCGGCGCCGGTGGCCACCTGTTCGAGCCACACCGAGTCGAGACCAAGCATGTCGAGCTTGTGCACTGGCATATCGGGCTGTCGCACAGCACTGTTCAAAAACTGTTCGAAGTGGGCGAGCAGCCGCATCACCAACTGCTGATCGAGCACGTCGACCTGGTACTGCGCGTGGATGACGGCGTCTTCAGCGGTGAACTCCACCGTTAAGCCGAGCGGTAGATGCGCAACGTGAGCGCGCAGCGTGGTGCGCTCGCATGCCACGCCCCGCGGACTGAACCCGTATCTACCCGGAGGCCGGCACGCAAAGCTCAACCGTGCCAACCGGTCTGCGCCGCCGTGTAATCCGTCGAGGGCGACCTCCCGGATCAGCTGGTCGAGCATGTCCCCGGTATGCGCGAGCGCGCCGTCCACGGCGCGGTGGGTCTGCGTCAGTAGCTCGCGGAACGTCATCGAGGGGTCCACTTTGGCGCGCAGCATCGTCTTGTGTCCGAGATAACCGATGCCCGCTTCGGTCTCAGCGGATCGGTCCAGCGCAGGCAGGGCGATGAGGAAATCGTCGGTTTGGGTGTACCGGGCGATCAGCGCCGACAGCGCCGCGGCCATGACCGCAAATGGGTTCGAGCCGATATCGCCCGCGAGGTCGGCGATTCGGGCGACGAGGTCTGCCGGCATGCGCCTGCTGCACAGGCCCGCCCGTAGTGTTCGCGACACCGCCGAACCATTCGGACCTGGCAATTCCAACGGCTCAGGGAGGTCCGGCAGCACCGTCTGCCAATACCGCCGATCCGCAGCGGCGTCACGTTCCAGTGCCTGATGCAGGTCGATGAGCGGCACGCCCGGCCGTTCTGCGTACCGGGCGGGATCGTCGTACGCCGCGGAGAGGTCGGCGAGGAAGACGTGCGTCGAAGCGTCGTCCCAGGCGATCTGGTGCGCGACGACAAGCAGAACGTGCTCGCTCTGGTCCACCCGGATCAGCGTCAGACGCAGTGGCGACTCGACTGTCAACTCGAACGGTTTGCCGAACTCTCGCTGCGCCAGCACTTCCACCCGCAACCGGCACGCCTGGTCAGCGAGATCCGTCAGGTCGTGCTGCGAATACCTCGGCAACAGGTTTGGGCGCACATGTTGTTGGAGAATGCCGGCCAGATCGACTTGGTAGGTCGTGCGCAGAATCTCATGACGCTCCGCCACGGCGGCCAGCGCATCTTTCAACCGCTCGCCGTCGAGGTCACCGCGCAGCCGGAAGGACGCCGAGGTGTTGTACATGGCGCTGTCCGGGTCGAAGGACTGGACGAGCCAGACTCGACGCTGCCGGTCGGTTGCCGGCATCACTGCGGCCGTCGGCGATTCGAATCGGGGCGCGGTTTCGGTCAAGTCTGAAGTCAGCCTTCCATGATCGTCCACGCAGTTCAGCGGCATGCCCAGCCTGGCAGAGTTAGCTCAGGCTGCCCTAACTTGCAGAGGTTACCGCAGATCGTTGGAGAGGACACGCCCTACCTCGTGGCTGTCCCGCGCGGAAGACCGGCTAGAGGTCCAGCACCAGCTCGTCGCGCGGCTCGGCGATGCACACCAACACGGTCCCGTCGGCAGGCAACTCCAAGGGCGGCTGAATGTAGGACGTCGTGCCCGCGATGACCTGGGTGGCGCACGTGTGACAGACGCCGGCTCGACACGAGAATCGGGTGGGTATGTCGCACGCCTCCGCCAGCTCGAGGATGCTGCGGTAATCCGATGACCAGGTGACTGTCAGCCCGCTTCGGGAAAATGACACGGGCGGACCCGTCGCTGTAACGCCGGCGGGCGGATGCGGGCGCGTCGAGGCTCGAGCGACGATGCCGGGATTGATGGAGGGGAGGGCGCCGAATAACTCGCTGTAGATACGCCCCGGATCGATACCTGCGGCGGCCAAGGCGCTGCGCATGTCGGTCATGAAGGCGTCGGGGCCGCACATGTACACCGCGGCCTCAGCGGGCACCCCCAGCCCCGCGATCGCGTGACCGTCCAGCCGACCCGCAGATCCGGTATACACGACCGTTTGGCGTGCGTGCGGCAACCCGGCGATGAGGTCGTCTACTTCCTGTCTGAAGGCGTGGGTGGCCGGGTCTCGGGTGGAGTGCACCCACCAGATCTCACGCCTGCTTCGCTGTTCGGCTAAAGCGTGAAGCATCGCCAACACCGGCGTGATACCGACGCCCGCCGACAGCAGAACCACGGGGCCGTCCCCGTCGAGAAGATAGAAGTCCCCCCGCGGGGCCGCAACATCGAGGACGGAGCCGACGTGGATGGTGTTGTGCAGCCAGCGGCTCACAGCGCCGTGTTCCTCACGTTTGACGCTGATGCGGTATTCCGGGCCGTAACTCGACAACGAATAACTTCGCAACGGAGCGGGGTGGCCTGCATCGGGGAAGCGCAGCGTGAGGTACTGGCCAGGCCGCGCAATGGGCACCGGGGCGCCGTCCTCCGCCGCAAACCGGATTGACAGGATAGAAGCGCTCTCGCGGTGGGTGCCGGTGACTCGAAGCCGACGGAAGCCGGTCCAACCCGGTACGACGCCGACAACGGGTTCGGCAGCGCTGGTGGGCTTCTGGGCCGTAGCCAGCAGTTCGGTGAAGGACTGCTGCCAGCCGACGCTGAGCGCGGGCACATCAACGGCCTTGAGCAGCGCTCCCTTGTCGCGGTCCGGCAGATACAGGAGTGCATCGATGTCCGCGACCGTCATTTCGTTTCTGCCGCGCTGCGTCCGGACAATGGCATCGCCCGCTTGAACGCGACCTTCGGTGATGACGCGCAGATAGAACCCAGGACGGCGGTGGGCCACAAGAAGATTGGGCATGTCAGGTACACCGAGTCGCATTCCGACCCTGAAGCAGGTCACCCGCGGTTGGCTCACCTCGAACTCCGCTTCGCCTATGGCGTACCGGTCACCGATGCAAACCTCGTCGTCGGCCAGACCGGTGACCGTGAAGTTCTCGCCGAAATGGCCTGCCTGAAGATCGTCACGCTCTAAGAACTGGCTCCAGTAGTCGTAGGACTCCGTTTGGTACACCATCACGGCCCGCTGTTCGCCGCCATGGCCCGCGAGGTCGCCTTGACCGTCGCCGTCGACATTCAACCTACGGACCATGACGGGCCCGCTCACCGGCTTCTTGTAAATGCCGGTGTGCACCGTCTTCCCGTGCCACGTCACATCTTTCGGCAGCCCGACGCTGACGGAGACCAGTCGGGCTGCGGGTGCGTCAGACGATTGGCTCACGACGACTCACGGTGCCTGGTCGAGCAGCACCGTCTTGGTCTCCAGATAGGGCAGCAGTCCTTCGCGGCCACCCTCGCGGCCGATTCCGGACTGTTTGAACCCGCCGAACGCGGTGCTCATATCGATCTTCAAGCCGTTGTGGCCGACTGTGCCGGAGCGCAGTCGCGCCGCCACCTCTCTCGCCCGCGACGTGTCGGGCGTGAACACCGCCGCGTTGAGTCCGTAGATGGTGTCGTTGGCGATGTCGACCGCGTGCCGGTCGTTGTCGGCGGGGATCACGCTGAGCACCGGCCCGAAGATCTCCTCCTGCGCGATGATGTGCTTGTTGTCGACCCCCGCGAACACCGTCGGTTCGATGTAGTAGCCCCGCTTGAGGTGTTTGGGCCTGCCTCCTCCGGTCACCAGCGTCGCGCCCTGCTCGACGCCCTTGGCGATGTAGTGCTCGACCCGGTCGCGCTGGCGTTCCATGGCCAGTGGCCCCATGTGCGTTGCCGGGTCGAACGGGTCGCCGACCTGCACCGCAGAGAACGCAGCTGCGAGCGCGTCGGTGAATTCGTCGTGGCGGTCGCGCGACACCACCACCCGCGTGAGCGATGCACAGACCTGACCCGACAGGAAGCATTCGGCACCGGCCAGAGTCGCTGCGGCAGAACCGATGTCGGCATCATCAAGGATCACTGCCGCCGACTTGCCGCCGAGTTCGAGTGTGCACCGGGCGATCCGCTCACCGCATATCGCACCGATCTTGCGGCCTGCCGCGGTTGATCCTGTGAACGCGATCTTGTCGACGCGGTGGTCACGCACGAGGAGTTCGGATACTTCGCGGTCTGCGGTCAGCACGTTGAACACGCCGGCGGGCAGACCCACCTCGGCGGCGATCTCCGCCATCAGATAGCCGGCGCCCGGTGCTTCGGGCGAAACCTTGACGATCACCGTGCATCCCGCCAGCAGCGCGGGAGCCGCCTTGATGAGGATGAGCGGCAGCGGAGCGTTCCACGGGATGATGGCCCCCACCACGCCGACGGGTTCGCGCACCAGCAGCCCGTAACCACCACCACCCAGTGGCCCAGTACGCGGCGTGAAAGGTTCCTCGAACCGGTAGTCGTCGGCAAGATCGGCATAGAACCGCAGAGTTTCGGCATAACCCGACTGGCTGGCCTGGGCGAAGGCGTACAAAACCCCGGATTCGTGTGGCCACATGGCGGTGTAATCGTTGGCTCTGGTGTCGAGCCTGTCGGCCATTGCCCGCAGATATCCGGCGCGCTCGGCGTGCGACATTCGCGGCCACGGTCCGCGATCGAATGCCCGGCGCGCAGCCCCGATGGCGAGGTCCATGTCGGCGGGCTGTGCCTCGGGGACGTGGAAGTAAAGCTCTTCGGTCGCCGAATCGATGACGTCGAGAACGGCATCGGAGCTCGGCTTCACCCATTCTCCGTCGATGAAGAACCGGTCGTTATGGCTCAGCGGCACAACGGCTTCAGTGGCGATGCTCATGGACGACTACCTCTCTAGCTATTGGCGGTTCCCTGGTCGACGGACATGGCGGTTCCGGTCACGCAGGATGCCTCGTCGCTTGCGAAGAACACATCGGCACCCTCTTCGGCGAGCCGGCCCATCGGAGCCTCCTTCCGCCGGGATTCCCCTTGATCGAGGGTGGCGTCCGCCCGGCGTGGCCACCAGAGTAGGGCGCTACTCGACTTCGGATTCGAGATTGCGCGAGACCTCCGCCGCACGATCGGCGTTTGCCAGAAGTTGCTTCTGTCTCTTCGACCACCAGAACACTTCGAGCAAAAGCAACACCACATAGATGACAGACACGATGACGTTGCCCCATGAACCGAAGACTGCGTCGTATACGGCCGAGGCGATCGAAACAACCAGGACCAACGGGATCACCCACCGAAATGGCGACGCATTTTCGGCGGACTCGTGCAGGCCGTCGCGGTATTCGACGAGCGCAGGCACCAGCCGGGCGTCGTCGATTCGCACGCCGCTCCGAGCCGCCGACGCCACCCGCTCCCGTTCGGTGCCGCTGAGTTGTTTGGCACTGGGCCAGTAGCGCACCGTCCGCCGCGCCATCCACACCCCGTAGAACACGAACAGAATCACGAACGCGGCCAGGCCGCCGAGCAACATACCCGAGTCCAACCAGGCCAGTGCGCCGAGGAAGCCGCCGACCGCCGCACCGAGAATCAGGCCGCGAAGGATCGGACCGTAACGCCACACAAATGCCGGCACCGTGACCATGACTCGATTGTGCGGTGCCCGCCGTCGGGCCGATGCGTTATCGACGCATTAGATCTCGTCTTGAGGTCTCGGCTTCAGCAACAGTGTCGCGACCACGCTGATCGCCGCCGTGGCCACCAGATAGCTGCACGCCAGCCAGGGCGACTTGTTCGCCGCGGCGATCAACGCGGTCAGGATCAGCGGAGTCAGCCCCGAGGCGTAGACGCCGGAAAGCTGGTACACCGTGGACAGTCCCGTGTAGCGGATACGCGCTGGGTACAGCGATGCATAAAGCGTTCCCTGCGCGCCGTAGAACCACGCGTGAATGACACCGAAAACCAACAGCATTCCGATCGCGTAGGCCGTGATGCTCTTGGTGCTGAACAAGGCGAAGACGGGAAACACCGCTATTGCATACGCGGCGATTCCGCTGGCATACACCGCACGCGCACCGAACCGGTCGGCCAATAGGCCCGACACCGGAAGCAGCGCCGCCATCACCAGCGCCGCCGCCGTCACCGCGATCAGCACCGGCACGCGTTCCAGATGCAGGGTCCCGGTGGCGTACGAGATCGCGAACACACCCCAGGTGTTGAATGCCGCACCTTCGCCCCAGCGCGACAGCAGACCCAGCACCGTCGCACGAAGATGCGGTGGCCGGAACACTTCTCGCAGCGGAACGGCCGCCCTGTCGTCGTCCGATCGAAGTTTCTCGAATGCGGGCGTCTCCGTGGCTTTGAGCCGGACGACGAAGCCGAAGATCACGAGGACGATGCTGATCAAGAACGCGATGCGCCAGCCGTAGGACTCGAACGCGTTGTCTGGCAACGCGATCTGCAGGAGCGCGAAGACACCGGTGCCCAGCGCGAGCCCAAGGGCAAGGCCAACCTGGGGCACACTACCCGCGAAACCCCTTCTGCGCGAAGGACTGTGCTCGACAGCGAGCAGGATGGCGCCCGCCCATTCGCCGCCGAGTGCGAAGCCCTGAACGACCCGGAGCAACAGCAGCAGGATCGGGGCGAGCACGCCGATCTGGGCCGCGGTGGGCAACAGGCCCATCAGGGCGGTCGCGCCGCCCATCAGGAACATGGTCAGCGCCAGCGTCTTCTTGCGGCCGATCCGGTCCCCCACGTGGCCGAAGACGAATCCGCCGATGGGCCGGACGAGGAAGCCGACGGCGAAGGTCGCGAACGAAAGCAGCGTTCCGACATATGAACTCTGGCTTGGGAAGAACGCATGGTTGAACACGAGGCTGGCTGCCGTCGCGTAGAGGAAAAAGTCGTACCACTCGATGGTGGTGCCCACGAGGCTGGCCAGCAGCGCCGTGCGGACTCTCGGATCGAATCCGGCACCGCGGGTTTCAGCCGCCGGCTCAAGAGCTTCGCTCGAAGTGAGTTCGGGTATTGCCACGATGAGCCACCATCCCGGACGGCCGAATCACCGAACAGGGTTGTGCGCGCAATGATCGGAACGCGTCTCGTAGCCACCCAAATCCGTCGACCCCAGCCGACAGCGCAGAACGTAGCGAGCTAGACGGTGAAACCGAGCGCGCGCAATTGCTCGCGGCCGTCCTCGGTGATCTTGTCCGGGCCCCAGGGCGGATTCCACACCCAGTTGATCTTGATCGCGTTGACCAGACCGGCGCCGACGAGCGCCTGCTGCGATTGATCCTCGATCACATCGGTCAGTGGACATGCCGCCGACGTCAGCGTCATGTCGATCAACGCGACCTTGCCCGCCTCGCCCTCCTCGACGTTCAAGTCATAGACGAGGCCGAGGTCGACGACGTTGATACCGAGCTCCGGGTCGACGACGTCACGCATCGCCTCCTCGAGGTCGGCGAGGAATTCCTCGTTAGGCACTGCGGTGTCGCTCATCTAGCGTCTCCTCACTGGCTTGCGCCACTGCGTCTTTGAAGGCCATCCAGCCCAGCAGCGCACACTTGATCCGCGCCGGATACTTGGCCACCCCGGCGAACGCGATGCCGTCGCCGAGTACATCTTCATCGCCCTCGATGTTCCCGCGCGACGAGATCATCTCGTTGAACGCCGCAACCGTTTTCAGCGCATCGCCAACGGTCTGACCGATGACCAAATCGGACAGCACCGACGTCGCAGCTTGGCTGATCGAGCAGCCCTGCCCGTCGTATGACACGTCGCGAACCTTCTCGCCGTCGTCGGAGAGCGCGACCCGCAGCGTCACCTCGTCACCGCATGTGGGGTTGACATGATGCACCTCGGCGCCGAACGGCTCGCGCAGCCCGCGGTGATGCGGATGCTTGTAGTGGTCCAGGATCACTTCCTGGTACATCTGCTCCATTCTCACGGGCGTTGCCTCAGTCCCTACCGAAGAACTCGACGGCGCGCTTCACTCCTGCCACCAGCCGGTCGACCTCGTCGAACGTGTTGTACAGGGCGAAGGACGCCCGCGCGGTGGCTGCGATACCGAACTTGCGGTGCAGCGGCCACGCGCAATGGTGCCCAACGCGAACGGCGACGCCTTCATCGTCGAGGATCTGGCCGACGTCGTGGGCGTGGATCCCGTCCACGACGAAGCTCACTGGTGAGCCGCGGCCCACCATCGACGTCGGTCCGACGATTCGAACCCCGGGCACTGTGGCGAGCCCCTCCAAGGCAGCGGCGACGAGCTCGGCCTCGTGCGCTTCGACAGCGTCCATCCCGATCGCGCCCAGATACCGTGCGGCCGCGGCCAATCCGACGACCTGCGACGTCATCGGGGTACCTGCCTCGAACCGTTGCGGCGCGGGCGCGAACGTCGTCTCCTCCATCGTGACGGTCTCGATCATCGAGCCGCCGGTGATGAACGGTGGCAACGCGTCGAGCAGCTCTTGACGCCCGTACAATACGCCGATTCCGTTGGGACCCAACATCTTATGGCCCGAGAACGCGGCAAAGTCGACTCCGAGAGCGTGGAAGTCAACCGGCTGGTGCGGAACCGACTGGCACGCATCGAGGACGGTCAACGCACCCACCGCCTGCGCGCGCTCCACCAGCTGGACCACCGGCGCGACGGCTCCGGTGACGTTGGAATGGTGGCTGAACGCCACCACCTTGACGTGAGTGTCCAGTTCGAGCGAATCGACGTCGATCCGCCCATCCGCGTCGACCGAGTACCACTTCAGCGTCGCACCCGTGCGGCGTGCCAACTCCTGCCACGGCACCAGGTTGGCGTGGTGTTCCAGTTCGGTGGTGACGATGACGTCGCCGGGACCGACCGCACGCTCGAACCGGTTGTCCCCCAGCGTGTAAGCCACGAGGTTGATCGCTTCGGTGGCGTTCTTGGTGAACACCAACTCGGTAGCGTCGGGGCCCACGAACGCCGCTATATCGGCGCGGCCCTGCTCGTAGGCGTCGGTGGACTCTTCCATCAGCTGATGCGCGCCGCGGTGCACCGCGCCGTTGGAGGTGACGAGGAAGTCGCGTTCGGCGTCGAGAACCTGCAGCGGACGCTGAGACGTCGCGCCGGAGTCGAGGTATGCCAGCTGGCTTCCGCCGCGCATCACCCGCTTCAGGATCGGGAAGTCTGCCCGAATCCTGTCTACGTCAAGCGGAGTCACCGATGTGGTCATACGATCATGCCTCCTCTGCGACCTCCCACTATGACGACGAAGCTGCCGCCTGCTGAGTGAACCGCACGTAGCCGTTCTCTTCGAGCTCATCGGCCAACTCCGGTCCGCCCGACTCGACGATGCGGCCACTCACGAAGACGTGCACGAACTGCGGCTGGATGTAGCGCAGGATGCGGGTGTAGTGCGTGATCAGCAGCACGCCGCCGTGCACCTCCTCGGCATAGCGGTTGACGCCCTCGCTGACCACGCGCAGCGCGTCGACGTCCAGCCCGGAGTCGGTTTCGTCGAGAATCGCGATCTTCGGTTTGAGCAGCGACAGCTGCAGGATCTCGTGGCGCTTCTTCTCGCCGCCCGAAAAACCCTCGTTGACACTGCGTTCGGAGAACGACGGGTCGATCTCGAGGTCCTCCATCGCGGACTTGACCTCTTTGACCCAGTGCCGCAGCTTCGGCGCCTCACCCCGCACCGCCGTCGCGGCCGTGCGCAGGAAGTTCGACATCGACACCCCCGGCACCTCGACCGGGTACTGCATCGCGAGGAACAGCCCCGCGCGGGCACGCTCGTCGACAGTCATCTCCAACACGTCCTGGCCGTCAAGCGTGATGGAGCCCGAGGTGACCTTGTACTTCGGATGGCCCGCGATCGCGTACGACAGTGTCGACTTGCCAGATCCGTTGGGGCCCATCAGAGCATGGGTCTCCCCTGAGTTCACCGTCAGGTCGACGCCCTTGAGAATCGGAATCTCTTCGGCGGCGTCGGTAGCCGCGACGCTGACGTGCAGGTCTTTGATTTCCAGTGTGGTCATTGGGTTCCTTGAAGGGTCTCGGTCAGTTCGAGTTCGTGCTCGATGGCGTCGGTCAGGCGCTCGCGGACGGCGGGCACGGTGATCTTCTGAATGATCTCGCCGAAGAAGCCCCGCACGATCAGCCGCCGGGCCTGGTCCTCCGGAATCCCGCGGGCCCGAAGGTAGAACAGCTGCTCGTCGTCGAATCGGCCGGTGGCACTGGCGTGCCCGGCGCCGGCGATCTCGCCGGTTTCGATTTCCAGGTTGGGCACCGAGTCGGCGCGCGCGCCGTCGGTGAGAACCAGATTGCGGTTCGTCTCGAATGTGTCGGTTCCGGTGGCGGCGGCGCGGATCAGGACATCGCCGATCCACACCGTGTGCGTATCGGGCCGCGAGGAGTCCGGATCGCCTTGCAGCGCACCCTTGTACGTCACATGCGATCGGCAGTTCGGCTCCGCATGGTCTACCAGGAGCCGGGACTCGAAATGCTGTCCGTCGTCGGCGAAGTACAGGCCGAGCAGTTCGGCGTCGCCACCGGGCGCGCAGAAGCGGACACGTCCGGTCATCCGGACCACGTCGCCACCGAGGGTGACCGAAGCGTGCCGGAAGACGGCGTCCTTGCCGAGCGCCGCGTGGTGCATGCTGACGTTGACGGTGTCGTCGTCCCAGTCGGCGATGGACACCACCTTCAGCGTCGCCGCATCACCGACGACGAATTCGATGTTGTCGGCGTAGGTTCCGCCGCCGCGCTGGTCGATGACGACGACAGCCTCGCCGAGTTCTTCGACCCGCACCTGCAGGTGTCCATAGGCCGTCACGCCGTTGCCGGGGCCGGTCACGCGTATCTCGATCGGCTCCTCACACGCGGCGCCCTTGGCGACGGTGACGATCGTCGCCCTGTCGAACGCCGAAAACGCCTGAGCGGCAATGCGGTCGGCCGGTACACCGGCCTGGCCGAGGCGCTCGTCGCCGCGGCTGACCGTCTCGACGGTCACGCCGTCGCAATCGGAGACCTCGACGCGGGCGCTGCCGGTCGCGGCCGCGGACCCGTCGTGCAGGCCGCGCAGCCGCTTCAGCGGAGTGAAGCGCCAGAGCTCGTCGCGACCGCCGGGTACCTCGAAGGCGTCGACGTCAAAGGAAGTGAACAGCTCGCCCTTATTGGTGCCTTCGACGGCTGTTGTCAGATTTTCGACCACTAGCCGACAGCACCTTCCATCTGCAGCTCGATCAGGCGGTTGAGCTCAAGCGCATACTCCATCGGCAGTTCCTTGGCGATCGGCTCGACGAAGCCGCGCACCACCATCGCCATCGCCTCGTCCTCGGTGAGACCGCGGCTCATCAGGTAGAACAGCTGGTCGTCGCTGACCTTGGAGACGGTCGCCTCGTGGCCCATCGTGACGTCGTCCTCGCGGATGTCGACGTAGGGGTAGGTATCGCTGCGGCTGATCGTATCGACAAGCAGCGCATCGCATTTCACGCTGGAGCGAGATCCGTGTGCGCCCTTGTTCACCTGGACGAGGCCGCGGTAGGACGCTCGGCCACCAGCCCGCGCCACCGACTTCGAGACAATGTTGCTCGACGTGTTCGGCGCCAGGTGCAGCATCTTGGCACCCGTGTCCTGGTGCTGGCCTTCGCCGGCGAACGCGACCGACAGCACCTCGCCCTTGGCGTGCTCACCCGTCATCCACACGGCGGGGTACTTCATCGTGACCTTCGAGCCGATGTTGCCGTCGACCCACTCCATGGTGGCGCCGGCCTCGGCGCGCGCACGCTTGGTCACGAGGTTGTAGACGTTGTTCGACCAGTTCTGGATCGTGGTGTATCGGCAACGGCCGCCGGGCTTCACGATGATCTCGACCACCGCCGAGTGCAGCGAGTCGCTCTTGTAGATGGGAGCGGTGCAGCCCTCGACGTAGTGCACGTAGGCACCCTCGTCGACGATGATCAGCGTCCGCTCGAACTGGCCCATGTTCTCGGTGTTGATCCGGAAGTAGGCCTGAAGCGGAATGTCGACATGCACGCCCGGCGGCACGTAGATGAACGAACCACCCGACCACACAGCGGTATTCAGCGCGGAGAATTTGTTGTCACCGGCGGGGATCACGGTGCCGAAGTACTGCCTGAAAATGTCCGGGTGCTCCCGCAGGGCGGTATCGGTGTCGAGGAAGATGACGCCCTGAGCCTCGAGGTCTTCGCGGATCTGGTGGTAGACAACCTCGGACTCGTATTGCGCGGCGACACCGGAGACCAGGCGCTGCTTCTCCGCCTCAGGGATGCCGAGCTTGTCGTAGGTGTTGCGGATGTCCTCGGGCAGGTCGTCCCACGTCGCCGCCTGCTTCTCCGTCGAGCGCACGAAGTACTTGATGTTGTCGAAGTCGATGCCTTCGAGGTTGGAGCCCCAGTTCGGCATCGGCTTCTTGCCGAACGTGCGCAGCGCGGGTTGTCCGAAGCAGTAGTGCGTGACATCTCCGCCAAGAAGAGCGAGCCGGAGTGGATGCTCGAGAGTCGGCTGAAGGCGCTGCGCACGTTCGGCAAGAAGCCGATGCCGAACTGGGGCTCCAACCTCGAAGGCATCGACTTCGACAACATCAA
>LZSH01000079.1 GCA_001665255.1 Mycobacteriaceae bacterium 1482268.1
CGAGGCCGAGCCGCCAGCCGAGTAACCGCCCGACCGTGCGCAGCAGGATCGGGGTGGGCGGTTCGACGTCGAAGTTGCCGATCATCGCCACGCCCCACGTCTCTTTGTTGAACCCGCCGGTGTGGGCGCCCTCGACGGGTTTGTCCATTCCGCCGGCACGGACCTCGGGTACGTGCCCGCCACCACCAATCAGCCGTTCGGGCAGAACGTCAACGCGGTCCTGATCAGCCCGCCGCAAGCGCCGATCGGCGACCTGCCCCTTCCGAACGCGGTGACCCCGCCCGGTCAGCCACCTGCCGTCATCACCAGGGCGCAGTGGGGCGCCGATGAGTCGATGAAGTGCCCGCGCACCGTTTACGACGCCGGGGTGCGGGCCGGGATCGTGCACCACACCGCGGGAAGCAACGACTACCGGCCCGAGGACTCCGCGGCGATCGTGCGGTCGATCTACGCGTACCACACCCGAACGCTGGGTTGGTGCGACATCGCCTACAACGCGTTGGTGGACAAGTACGGGCAGGTCTTCGAGGGCCGGGCCGGCGGAATGGACAAACCCGTCGAGGGCGCCCACACCGGCGGGTTCAACAAAGAGACGTGGGGCGTGGCGATGATCGGCAACTTCGACGTCGAACCGCCCACCCCGATCCTGCTGCGCACGGTCGGGCGGTTACTCGGCTGGCGGCTCGGCCTCGTACCACGGGCCCCAGGAGCCGTCGGGTTTCTTGGCCCGCACCCGCGCCGAGGTGCCGCTGAGGTCGGCGGCCGTCAGGGCGACAAGGGAAAACGGGGTGTCCTGATGGACCTCGCGGATCGTCTCGCCGCCGCCGAGGCCGGTCAGCGGCTGTTGCACCAACTGTGTCTGCTCGGCTAGCGGGCGGCGGTCCTCGTCGAAAGGTGTGTTCGGCAGCGCCCACGGCAGGATCACGATGGTGCCCGCGAGCGCGGTGAAGAGCATCGGGTGTCGACGGGACGGCACGAACCGATGTTACGTATGTGTCAGTTGTTGCCAGTGTTTCGACACGGCCGAACTGCGCATTGATCTCACGCAGTGTCCTGCAACGGCGCCGCAGAGCCCGCCACTGGCTCTGCGGCGCCGTTTAGGGGACAGGTCTATCCGGCCGGGGGCGGCGGGGGGGCGGGCCCCGCCGCGGCGGGGGCCTTCATCGCCGAGGTGATCATCGGCATCACCACGCCCTTGAGCAGGTCGATCGCTTGGCCGGCGCCCAGCTGTTGGGCAGCGCTGCTGAGATCGCTGAGCAGACCGCCACTGCCAGTGCTGGCAGCGGGCGCGCCACCCAGGCCGAGGCCGGGGTCACCACCGAGGAGGGGGTAGGTGCCCGCGGCGGGGTCGAGCCCGATCGGTGCCGAGATCGGCACCTCACCCGGGTTGGGCAGGCCAGCCGCGTTCGAGATCGGCGTCGTGGCCAGCGCGGGATTCAGCCCGGCAACCGGGGGGGTCGTCAAACCGCCGGGAAGCGCCCCCGTCGGACTGGTCAACGGGGAGTTCAATGCCGGGTTGGCCGCCGCTGCGTCGGCCAACCCGGGCATCCCCGCCGGACCCCCCGGTGGTGCCGGCGTAGGACCTGTCAACGCCGGATTGGCCAGCGTCGGATCATTGAGTCCCGGGGCGGCCGCGAGCGCCGGATTGGCTGCACCGAGTGCGGGCGTGGTGGCCGCGGGCAGGGGCGACGTGGCGCCCAATGCGGGCGCGGTGCCCAGCCCGGGAGGTGTCAGCGCAGGCGACGTGAGCCCGCCGGGAGCAGTCAGCGTCGTCGGCGCCGCGGCGTTGGAACCGGTGAGCGAAGAAGGCATGGACGGCAGGTTGATGCCGAACTGCGACAGGCCCTGCGACAGCGCGGACATCAGCTCGTTGGGCAGGTCGGTCACCATGGCGGCAGACTGGAACTCGCGCGGCTGCGGCGTGGGCTGAGTCATATCGGAGATGGCGGAATATGCAAAAGGACTCACGACGGCCAGGGCGGCGACTGCGCTCGTGGCTGTCGAGAGCCTGCGTCGACGTCGGTTTGGCACGGGAAGTCTCCTCAATATGTGGACTACGTGTAAAGCGGTACGTGAACGATGGTACGGGCGTGACTGGTGTGACTAGAGTGACGAGATGTAATTGTGAGCGAATCGCGACATTGACCTCCTGTGGGATTCGGGCGGTGCAAGCCTGGTCGGATACCCTGGCTGCCGATGACCGCTCGCTTTGACCTCTTCGTCGTCGGTTCCGGATTCTTCGGTCTGACGATCGCCGAGCGCGTGGCGACCCAGCTGGACAAACGAGTCCTGGTGCTGGAGCGGCGCCCGCACATCGGCGGCAACGCCTATTCCGAGCCGGAGCCGCAGACCGGTATCGAGGTGCACCGCTACGGCGCGCACCTGTTCCACACCTCCAATAAGAAGGTGTGGGACTACGTCCGGCAGTTCACCGATTTCACGGGCTATCAGCACCGCGTGTTCGCGATGCACAACGGCCAGGCCTATCAGTTCCCGATGGGGCTCGGCCTGGTGTCGCAGTTCTTCGGCAAGTACTTCACGCCCGACGAAGCCCGTCAGCTCATCAAGGAGCAGGCCGCCGAAATCCAGACGGCCGACGCGAAGAACCTCGAGGAGAAGGCGATCAGCCTGATCGGGCGACCGCTCTACGAGGCGTTCGTCAAGCACTACACCGCCAAGCAGTGGCAGACCGATCCGAAGGAGCTGCCCGCAAGCAACATCACCCGGCTGCCGGTGCGATACACATTCGACAACCGCTACTTTAACGACAGCTATGAGGGCCTGCCGGTCGACGGGTATACCGCCTGGCTGCAGAACATGGCCGCCGACGACCGCATCGAGGTGCGGCTGGACACCGACTGGTTCGACGTGCGCGACGAACTTCGTGCCCAGAGCCCCGACGCACCCGTTGTCTATACCGGCCCGCTGGATCGCTACTTCGACTATGCCGAAGGCCGGTTAGGCTGGCGCACATTGGATTTCGAGCTCGAAGTGCTGTCCACTGGCGACTTCCAGGGCACCCCGGTGATGAACTACAACGACGAGGACGTGCCGTACACGCGCATCCACGAGTTCCGGCACTTCCACCCCGAGCGCGAGTATCCGAGCGACAAGACCGTCATCATGCGGGAGTACTCCCGCTTCGCCGATGACGACGACGAGCCCTACTACCCGATCAACACCGAGCGCGACCGCACCGTGCTGTCGGCGTACCGCGCCAGGGCAAAGGTCGAAACCACCACTGCCAAAGTGCTATTCGGCGGCCGGCTGGGCACCTACCAGTATCTCGACATGCATATGGCGATCGCCAGCGCGCTGAACATGTACGACAACATCCTGGCGCCGCATCTTCGCGACGATGAACCGCTTCACGAAAGCGGCGCCGAATGAGCCTGCTTGCCCGAATCATCCTGCCGCGCCCCGGCGAACCGCTCGACGTCCGCAAGCTCTACCTCGAGGAGTCGACCACCAACGCCAGGCGCGCACACGCCGAGACCCGCACGACGCTGCAGATCGGCGCGGAGTCGGAGGTCTCGTTCTCGACGTACTTCAACGCGTTTCCCGCCAGCTACTGGCGGCGATGGTCGACGCTCGGTTCGGTGGTGCTGCGCGCCGAGTTGACGGGCACCGGCCGGGTCGACGTGTACCGCAGCAAAGCGACCGGCGCCCGGATCTTCATCGAAGGCAGGTCTTTTCACCACGACGAGAGCCCTGCGCCGGTCGACTTCGAGATCGGCCTCGAGCCCTTCGAAGACGGTGGCTGGATCTGGTTCGACATCACCACAGACAGCGCGGTCACCCTGCAGAACGCCGGCTGGTACGCGCCGGTGCCCGCGCCGGGCACGGCGAACATTGCGGTGGGCATGCCGACCTTCAACCGGCCCGATGACTGCGTCAACACGCTGCTGGCGTTGACGTCGGACCCGTTGGTCGACGAGGTCATCGGCGCGGTGATCGTGCCCGACCAGGGCACCCGGAAGCTGCGTGATCATCCGGAGTTCGCCGACGCCGCCGCGCCGCTGGGCACCCGGCTGTCGATCCACGATCAGCCGAATCTCGGCGGCTCGGGCGGTTACAGCCGCGTGATGTACGAAGCGCTGAAGAACACCGATTGCCAGCAGATCCTGTTCATGGACGACGACATTCGCGTCGAGCCCGACTCGATTCTGCGGGCGCTGGCGATGAGCCGGTTCGCCAAGACACCGATGTTGGTCGGTGGCCAGATGCTCAACCTGCAGGACCCGTCGCACCTGCACGTGATGGGCGAGGTGGTGGGCCGACACGACTTCATGTGGACCAACGCGCCGCACACCAAGTACGACCACGATTTCGCACGAAACCCCTTGAACGACCGGTATTCCGACAGCAAGCTGCTGCATCGCCGCATCGATGTGGACTACAACGGCTGGTGGATGTGCATGATCCCGCGCGCCGTCGCCGACGAACTCGGCCAGCCGCTGCCGCTGTTCATCAAGTGGGACGACGCCGACTACGGGTTGCGGGCCGCCGAGCACGGCTATCCCACAGTCACCATGCCGGGCACCGCCATCTGGCACATGGCGTGGAGCGACAAAGACGACGCTATCGACTGGCAGGCGTACTTTCATCTGCGGAACAGGTTGGTGGTCGCGGCGCTGCACTGGGACGGCGACGTGCGCGGGCTGGTTCGCAGCCATTTGAAAGCCACGCTGAAACATCTGCTGTGCCTTGAGTATTCGACGGTCGCCATTCAGAACAAGGCCATGGACGACTTCCTCGCCGGGCCCGAGCACATCTTCTCCATCCTGGAGTCGGCCCTGCCCGAGGTGCACCGCCTGCGCAAGGAGTACCCCGACGCAGTGATCCTGCCGTCGGCGACCGAGCTGCCGTCACCCTCGGGCATGGTCGGCCGCGTCGGAGAGCCGAAAACTGCTCCCGGCAAAGCGATTCGCCTTGCGCGGGGGATACTGCACAACCTGTCGAAGGCCGACCCTGCTCATCACGAGCGCCCGCAGCTGAACGTGCCGACCCAGGACTCGCGGTGGTTTCTGTTGTGCACCGTCGACGGCGTGACCGTCACCACCGCCGACAGCCGCGGTGTGGTGTACCGCCAGCGCGACCGCGCCAAGATGTTCGCGCTGTTGCGCGCCTCGCTGCGCCGCCAACGCAAACTGGTGCGGCGCTTCGACGAACTGCGCAAGGCGTACCGCGATGCGCTGCCGGTGCTGTCCGGCGTGCAGCAATGGGAAGCTGTTTTCCTGGAAACGTCGGTCAATGGCTGAGACTTTGCGCGGCGAGGAGGCCGCGCTGGTGGCTGTGCAATCGGCACTGGCTGACCGCCCCGGCGTGCTCGCCGGTGCGCGCGCGCTGTCGTTTTTCGGTGAGCACAGCATCGGATGGCTTGTCATCTCCGCATTGGGCGCGCTGGCACAACCGCGCAACCGACGGGCGTGGCTGGCAGCCGGTTTCGGCGCGTTCTCCGCACACGCCGCCGCGGTCATCATCAAACGGCTGGTGCGGCGGGAACGCCCGCACCACCCGAGTATCGCCGTCAATGTCGGCACGCCGAGCCGGCTCAGCTTCCCGTCCGCACATGCCACGTCGACCACCGCGGCGTCGATTCTGATGGCACGGGCGACGGGGTTGCCACTGCCCGCTGTGCTCGTACCTCCAATGGCGCTGTCCCGGTTGGTTCTCGGCGTGCACTATCCCAGTGACGTGATCACCGGCGTCGCGGTCGGAACGGCAGTTGCGGCGACGGTGGGGTTCATAGCGGACCGGGCCGAAGGAGCCTGATGAGCATCTCAAGGGAAAGCAGTGCATCCAGGGCGGCGAAGATGAGTGAAGAACCGGCACCGGTCAACGGTCCACCCCGCAACGTCGTCACCGGCCTGATCAAGGCGGCCAGGCCGCGCCAGTGGGTGAAGAACCTGCTGGTCCTCATCGCGCCCGTCGCCGCGCTCGGCAGCGACGTGTCCTACGACTGGCGTGAAGTCGCGGTCAAGGTCTCGATCGCGTTCGTGGCGTTCTCCCTTGCCGCGTCGTCGATCTACCTCGTCAACGACGCGCGCGACGTCGAAGCCGACCGCGCGCACCCGACCAAACGGTTCCGTCCCATCGCGGCAGGTGTGGTGCCGCAATGGCTGGCCTACTGCACGGCGGTGGTCCTCGCGGTCGCCGCGTTGGCGGTGTCGATGCTCGCCACACCGAACCTCGCCGGCGTGATCGGCGTCTACATCGCGATGCAACTTGCGTACTGTTTCGGCCTCAAACATCAAGCGGTGCTTGACATCTGCATCGTATCGTCCGCGTACTTGATCAGAGCGATCGCGGGCGGTGTTGCGGCGAGCATCCTGCTGTCGCAATGGTTCCTGCTCGTGATGACCTTCGGCTCGCTGTTCATGGTGGCCGGCAAGCGCTACGCCGAGCTGCAGCTCGCGGAGAAGACAGGCGCGAAGATCCGTAAGTCGCTCGAGAGTTATACGTCGACTTACCTCCGGTTCGTCTGGACGTTGTCGGCCACCGCAATGGTGGTCTGCTACGGGCTGTGGGCCTTCGAGCGTGACGGCGCCAACGCTTCGTGGTACGCGATCACGATGATCCCGTTCACCATCGCGATCCTGCGCTACGCCGTCGACGTTGACGGCGGACTGGCAGGCGAACCGGAGGAGATCGCGTTGAAGGACCGGGTGCTCCAGCTTCTGGCCGTTGCGTGGATCGGAACCATCGGTGCCGCAGTCTTCCTCGGCTAAAAGCAGTAGTGCTCCTCGCGTGCGCAAAAGCGGCAGCGCTCCCGCCTTTCCCTACGACACCACGACACGGATCAGCCTGACGCTGAGCGTGATCGTGGCCGCGGCGCTGTTCAGCTGGGGCGCGTGGCAGCGTCGCTGGATCGCCGACGACGGCCTGATCGTGCTGCGCACGGTGCGAAACCTGTTGGCGGGCAACGGTCCGGTGTTCAACGCGGGTGAGCGCGTCGAGTCGAACACCTCGGCACTGTGGACCTACCTGAACTATCTGGGTGCTCTCGTCGGCGGCCCGACGCAGCTGGAGTACATCGCCCTGTGGTTGGCCCTTGTACTCAGCGTCGCGGGCGTCGTCTTCCTGATGCTCGGTGCGGGCCGGCTGTACGCGCCCAGCCTGCAGGGCCGTCGCGCCCTGCTGCTGCCCGCGGGCGTGCTGGTCTACATGGCAGTGCCGCCGGCGCGCGACTTCGCCACCTCGGGTCTCGAAAACGGTTTGGTGCTGGCCTATCTCGGCCTGTTGTGGTGGATGATGGTCTGCTGGTCGCAGGCGTTGCGCAGACATCAGGATCCCGCGCAGGGCAATGCGGTCGGCGCTTGGTTCGACGGCTCGCTCGCGTTCGTGGCCGGCCTGTCGGTGCTGGTGCGGCCCGAACTGGCCCTGGTCGGCGGCATCGCGCTGATCATGATGCTCGTCGCGGCCAGGGGTTGGCGGCGTCGCGTGCTGATCGTCGTCGCGGGCGGTCTGCTTCCCGTCGCATACCAGATCTTCCGGATGGGCTACTACGGATTGCTCGTTCCCCAAACGGCTTTGGCGAAGGACGCCTCGGGCAACAAGTGGGCGCAGGGCTGGGTGTACCTCACCAACTTCGACGAGCCCTATCTGCTGTGGGTGCCCGCGCTGCTGCTCACATTGCTGGCCCTCGTCCTGGTGAGCACCCGCAGCCGCCCCTGGTGGATCCGGCGCGAAGTGCCGTACGGATACGGCAGGCTCGCACGCATCGTGCAGAGTCCACCGGCGGTCGTTCTGTTCTTCGTGTTCAGTGGCCTGCTGCAGGGCTTCTACTGGATCCGGCAGGGCGGTGACTTCATGCACGGCAGGGTGCTGTTGACACCGATGTTCCTTCTTCTCGCGCCGGTGGCGGTGATACCTGTGCCGCTGCCGCACGGCGAAAAGTTCAGTCGCGGAACCGGTTACCGGCTCGCCGGTGTCACCTCGGTGTTGTGGCTGGCCGTGGTCGGCTGGTCGTTGTGGGCGGCCAACTCACCCGGGATGGGGCCGGACGCCACCCGCGTTACCTACACGGGCATCGTCGACGAGCGGCGGTTCTACTCGCAGGCGACTGGCAACGCACATCCACTGACCGCCGCCGACTATCTCGACTACCCGCGGATGCGCGCAGTGCTGGTCGCGCTCGAGAACACTCCTGACGGCGCACTGCTTCTTCCGTCCGGTAACTACGACGTATGGGACGTCGTGCCCGCGATACCGCCCCCGGGCGACATGCCGCCGGAGGAGCGGAAGGCCTACATCGGGCCGCACACAGTGTTTTTCACGAACCTCGGCATGGTGGGCATGAACGTGGGCCTCGATGTACGGGTGATCGACCAGATCGGCCTGGCCAATCCGCTTGCCGCGCATACCTCTCGGTTGGAGGATGGCCGAATCGGCCACGACAAGAACCTGTTTCCGGACTGGGCCGTCGCCGAGGGTCCGTTCCTGAAGAAGCCGCCCTGGATTCCGACGTATCTGGACCGGGACTGGATCGCGCAAGCAGAGGCAGCGCTGAAGTGTCCCGCCACCGAGTCCATGCTGACGTCGATTCGCTCTCCGATGGGCCCGCGGCGGTTCCTCTCAAATCTGGCGCATGCGTACCAATTCACGAAGTACCGCATGGATCGGGTGCCGATGTATGACCTCATCCGGTGCGGGCTGCCGATTCCTCCGCCGTCGGTGCCGGCCTACACCGGACTGCCCGCGACGGGTCCGTAACGCGTCGATCCGCGGGGGCGATAAGCGAATCGGCCATCGCCGGTGACACGGCGGTTGCTCGCATCAGACCTGGTCAGACCCCTCAACGGCGAAGGGTGGCGACCAGGGAGGGCAGCAGCTGAGGAGAGATATCACAGCAAGGTGTGGTTGACTACACGGGCGTCCGAGCCCAGTGGGTCTTGAGATCTCGGGCGCGGCATACGACAGATGGGATAGATCAAGCATGAAGTTCGTTGGCAAAATCCGTGGCGCGGCGAAAGCCTTGCCGCGTCGGCTCACGGTCGCGGCACTCGCAGCCGCCGTGCTGCCCGGCCTGGTTGGCGCCGTCGGAGGCTCGGCGACTGCGGGCGCTTTCTCACGACCGGGTCTGCCGGTCGAATATCTGATGGTTCCGTCAGCGGGGATGGGACGTGAGATCAAGGTCCAGTTCCAAAACGGCGGACCCAACGCACCGGGTGTGTATCTGCTCGACGGTCTGCGCGCGCAGGATGACTTCAACGGCTGGGACATCAACACCCCCGCGTTCGAGTGGTACGTCGACTCCGGCCTCGCCGCCATCATGCCGGTCGGCGGTCAGTCCAGCTTCTACAGCGACTGGTATTCCCCTGCCTGCGGCAAGGCGGGCTGCCAGACCTACAAGTGGGAGACCTTCCTGACCCAGGAGCTGCCCGCTTACCTCGCCGCCAACAAGGGTGTGAACCCCAACCGCAACGCCGCGGTGGGCCTGTCGATGGCCGGTTCGGCGGCGCTGACGCTGGCGATCTACTACCCGCAGCAGTTCCAGTACGCGTCCTCGCTGTCCGGATTCCTGAACCTGTCCGAGGGCTGGTGGCCGATGCTGGTCGGCACGTCGATGGGTGATGCGGGCGGCTACAAGGCCAAGGACATGTGGGGCGAGTCGAGCGACCCGGCGTGGAAGCGCAACGACCCGATGGTCAACATCTCCAAGCTGGTCGCCAACGGGACCCGGATCTGGGTGTACTGCGGTAACGGCAAGCCCGGCGACGTCAACGGCCAGATCGCCGGCGACAATTTCAACGCCAAGTTCCTCGAGGGCTTCACGCTCCGCACGAACAAGACGTTCCAGGAGCAGTACATCGCCGCGGGCGGCAAGAACGGTGTGTTCAACTTCCCGTCAAACGGTACTCACAGCTGGGAGTACTGGGGCGCGCAGCTGCAGCAGATGAAGCCGGACATCCAGCGGGTGCTCGGTGCGACTCCGCAGCCGTCGACCCCGACCGCCGAGTCGGCGTCGACCCAGACGGCTTCGGCCACGACGGGCGGCTAAGCACTCGGCGTCACAGATACGCGTCTGGCGGCGGTGATCCTTTCGGGGTCGCCGCCGTCAGCCGTTTCCGAGCGGCGTGGTGATGTGGTTCACTGCATTGCGGCGGGGACACAGCCGACGGTGAGGGTGGGTAGATGCGTGGATTGATTCGAGCGGTCTTTTCCATGGTGCTCGCGGCGGCGCTGTGGTCGGCGGTATCGCCGGTTGCGAAGGCCGACGGCGTCGAGATGCTGATGGTGCCTTCGGCGGCCATGGGGCGTGACATCCCCGTGGCCTTCTCCGGCGGTGGTCCTCACGCCGTCGTCCTCCTCGACGCCTTCAACGCCGGACCCGACGTGAGCAACTGGGTGGGCGCGGGCGCGTTCAACACTCTGGCGGGCAAGGGCGTCTCGGTGGCCGCTCCCGCCGGTGGTGCATGGAGCATGTACACCAACTGGGAGCAAGACGGCAGCAAGCAGTGGGAGACCTTCCTCGCCGATGAGCTGCCCGACTGGCTGGCCGCCAACAAGGGGCTGGCACCCAACGGGCACGCCGTCGTCGGCGCCGCGCAGGGTGGCTACGCCTCGATGGCGCTGGCGGCTTTCCACCCCAACCGGTACATCTATGCCGGCTCGCTGTCGGGCTTCCTGACGCCGTCGGCGACCACATTCAACGGTGCGATCACCGACGGGCTGGCGCGATTCGGCGGCGTCGACATCCGCAACATGTGGGGTTTGCCACAGCTCGGCCGCTGGAAATGGCACGACCCCGACGTGCACGTCCAGTTGCTCGCCGACAACAACACTCGCCTGTGGGTCTTCAGCCCGACCACCCTCACCTGCAGCGACCCGGCGGCCATGATCGGCTACTGCGACCAGGCTCAAGGCAGCAACAGGACGTTCTATCAGCACTACCGCAGCGTCGGCGGGCACAACGGCCACTTCGACTTCCCGCCCAGCGGCCAGCACGACTGGGGAACGTGGGGCCCGCAACTGGCCGCGATGTCCGGCGAAATCGTCACCACGATCAGGTGACGCGCTAGCGCCGGTACCTTGGAGGAGTGCTTCACACGGTTCGGCGATTGCCGAGGTGGTCGTTCAGCGCCGTCGTAGTGACAACCTTGGTCGCCCCGGTGCTCACCGGATGCACTTCCGCTGACGACATGCTGCCGACGATGTCGGTGCCGCCGCCGCCCAGCACCGAATCCCGTGCGGCGCCGCAGTTCGTCGGCCCGCAAGCCGCCGGCCGCCAGCCCGACAAACTGACCGTCACGCCGCAGCAGCGCGCATATCTCGATGCCCTCAAGGGTGCGGGGGTGCGGCCGTCGACCGATCTGCTGGCCCTGAGCATCGGCTCGTATGTATGCCAGGCACGCGCAGCCAAACAAACCGAACAGGCCGTGCGTGACTACGTGACACCACTGGTCCGCAGCGATGTGCGCACCAACAACCAGTTCAACGTTGTGGCACCGCCGCCCTCGCAGGTGGATGCGCTGACCGCCGACTACATTCGGATCGCTACCGACCGTCTCTGCTAGCCAAACGTCAACCCTCGCCCGCAAGGAGCAGAAGTACACCCATGCCAACAAATAGTCGGCGTAAGCGCCACCGGGTCCTCGCGCTCATCGCAGCGGGAGCGATGGCGCTCGTGGTCGCGCTGGTCGTCGTCACGGTGTGGATCATGATGCGCCAGCCCGACAAGTCGAACACCGCCGTCCCGCCGACGGGGTTGCCACCGACAGGCGCGCCGACAACCGGCAAGCCGCGTCCGGAATTCCAGGACGCCAGTTGCCCCGACGTGCAATTGGTGTCGATTCCCGGGACGTGGGAGTCGTCGGTGGCATTGGATCCGTTCAACCCGACGCAGTTCCCGATCGCGCTGCTGCTGAACGTGAGCAACCCGATTCGCCAGCAGTTCGGCACCGATCGGGTAGAGGTGTACACCGTCCCCTACACCGCGCAGTTCCACAATCCGTTGTCCGCCGACGGCCAGATGAACTACAACGACAGCCGCGCCGAAGGCACCCGCAACGCCGTCAAGGCGATGACGGACATGAACAACCGCTGCCCGCTGACCAGCTATGTGCTCGTTGGGTTCTCCCAGGGCGCCGTGATCGCCGGCGACATCGCCAGCGATATCGGCAACGGCCGCGGACCCGTCGACGCGGACCTGGTGCTCGGCGCGACGCTGATCGCCGACGGTCGCAGACAGACCGGCGTCGGCCAGGACATCGGCCCGAATCCGGTCGGCCAGGGCGCCGAGATCACGCTGCACGAGGTCCCGATGCTGTCATCGATGGGGCTGACGATGACGGGTCCGCGACCCGGCGGCTTCGGTGTGCTCAACGACCGTGTCAACGAGATCTGCGCGACGGGTGACCTTATCTGCTCGGCGCCCGAAGAGGCCTTCTCGATCGCCAACCTGCCCAAGACGCTGGAGGTCCTCGCCGGGGGCGCCGGCCAGCCGGTGCACGCCATGTATGCCACCACGCAATTCTGGAATCTCGACGGCCAACCGGCGACGCAGTGGGCGCTGAATTGGACCAGCCAGGTCCTCGATAACGCGCCGCACCCAAAACATGGCTGATACGTGACCGGCATAGATTTGGCCTGCGGGGACACCTCGCATAACATTAAGAAATAACTAAGACCAATAACTCACGGCTGGATGAAAACTGCTGGTCACAGGCTGGCCCGACAGCGGACGGCAACGCCTCGGTAACATCTTGGAGGTTTGGCGTTCGCACGGATAGCTCGGACAACGAAGTCCCGCACGACGCCCGCGGCGGCCCGAACGGTGCGCGCGAGAACGCGTCGCGATGAGTGCTTTGACAGGAGAGTGAGATGGGGTTCCACAACCCGTTCCTCAAGGACGGACAGATCAGGTTTCCCGACAACGGCAGCCTGGTTCTTCACGTCGAACGGTGGACCAAGGTCCGTGGAGACAAACTCGCCTACCGCTTTCTGGATTTCTCGACCGAACGCGACGGCATCGCGCGCGATCTGAACTGGGCCGACTTCGGCAGGCGGAACCGCGCCGTCGGCGCCCGCCTGCAACAGGTGACTGAGCCGGGTGACCGGGTCGCGATTCTCTGCCCGCAGAACCTCGAGTACCTCATCGCGTTTTTCGGCACCCTGTATTCCGGCCGTATCGCGGTGCCGTTGTTCGACCCGAGCGAGCCGGGCCACGTCGGCCGCCTGCACGCCGTTGTCGACGACTGTCACCCGTCGGCCATCCTCACCACCACCGAGGCCGCCGAGGGTGTCCGAAAGTTCTTCCGCAGCAGGCCCGCCAAGGAACGCCCGCGCGTCATCGCCGTCGACGCGGTGCCCGACGAGGTCGGTGCCACCTGGGAACCGGTCAAGGTGGAGCAGGACACCATCGCCTACCTGCAGTACACCTCCGGCTCGACGCGCATCCCGACCGGCGTGCAGATCACGCACCTGAACCTGGCCACCAATGTGGTGCAGGTGATTGAGGCGCTCGAAGGCGAAGAGGGCGACCGAGGAGTCTCCTGGCTTCCGTTCTTCCACGACATGGGCCTCATCACCGCGATGATCTCGCCGATGATCGGTCACTACGTGGAGTTCATGACCCCCGCCGCGTTCGTCCGCCGGCCGGGCCGCTGGATCCGCGCGATGGCGCGTCAACCCGAGGACACCGGCGGCGTGATCTCCGTGGCGCCGAACTTCGCATTCGACCACGCCGCGGCGCGCGGTGTGCCGAAGGACGGTGAACCCGAGCTGGACCTCAGCGTGGTCAAGTGCATCCTCAACGGCAGCGAGCCGATCTCGGCCGCCACCGTGCGAAGGTTCAATGAGGCGTTCGGCCCGTACGGTTTCGCGCCGCAGGCGATCAAGCCGTCGTACGGCCTCGCCGAGGCCACCCTGTTCGTGTCGACCACCCCGATGGGCGACTACCCGAAGATCGTTCACGTCGACCGCGAGGCGCTCAACACCGGCACGTTCGTCGAGGTGCCCGAGGACTCACCGACCGCGGTGGCCCAAGCCGGCGCGGGCAAGGTCGGTGTCGCCGAATGGGCGGTGATCGTCGACGCCGAGACCGCGACGGAACTGCCCGACGGCCAGATCGGCGAGGTCTGGATCAGCGGCCAGAACATGGGCACCGGCTACTGGGGCAAGCCCGAGGAGACGGTCGCCACGTTCCAGAACATCCTGAAGTCGCGCACCAATCCGTCGCACGCCGAGGGCGCGACCGACGACGCGACGTGGGTGCGAACCGGCGACTACGGCGCCTACCACGACGGCGAGCTCTACATCACCGGCCGCGTCAAGGACCTCGTCATCATCGACGGTCGTAACCACTACCCGCAGGACATCGAGTACTCGGCGCAGGAGGCCACCAAGGCGCTGCGCACCGGGTTCGTCGCGGCGTTTTCCGTGCCGGCGAACCAGCTGCCCGACGAGGTTTTCGAGAACACGCATGCGGGCCTCAAGCGTGACCCCGACGACACGTCCGAGCAGCTCGTGATCGTCGGTGAGCGTGCGCCCGGCTCCCACAAGATGGATCTGGCCCCCGTGACCGACGCGATCCGCGCTGCGATCGCGGTACGTCACGGCGTCACCGTGCGTGACGTCCTTCTGACCCCCGCCGGCGCGATCCCGCGTACCTCCAGCGGCAAGATTGGCCGCCGCGCCTGTCGTGCCGCCTACCTGGATGGCAGCCTGCGCAGCGGGAAGGTGGCCAACGCCTTTCCCGACGCAACCGACTGAACAGCGACTGATACTAGAAAATGGCTGACATAGAACCGACGCCTGCACGTGCAGACATGACCGTCAACGAGATGCGCGACTGGTTGCGCAATTGGATCGCCAACGCCACCGGCCAGTCCGCCGACGCCATCGACGTGTCCGTCCCGATGGTCGAGCTCGGTCTGTCGTCGCGCGACGCGGTCGCGATGGCCAGCGACATCGAGGACCTCACGGGCGTCACCCTGACGGCCACCGTGGTGTTCCGGAACCCGACCATCGAATCGCTGGCGACGGTCATCGTCGAGGGCGAGCCGGAGATCGAGGTCGACGACGACGAGGACTGGTCGCGCGAGCGCTCCGCCCCAGCCGACCTTCTCGACATCGCGATCGTGGGCCTGGCCACCCGCTTCCCGGGTGACATGAACACCCCCGACGAGACGTGGCAGGCGCTGCTCGAAGGCCGCAGCGGCATCACCGATCTGCCGGAGGGCCGCTGGGAGGAGTTCCTCGACGAGCCGCGGATCGCCGAGCGCGTCGCCAAGGCACGTACCCGCGGCGGATACCTGAAGGACATCAAGGGTTTTGACGCCGAATTCTTCGCGCTGTCGAAGATGGAGGCCGACAACATCGATCCGCAGCAGCGGATGGCGCTCGAGCTGACCTGGGAGGCGTTGGAGAACGCCCGCATTCCGGCCTCGGCGCTGCGCGGCCAGAGCGTCGGCGTCTACATCGGCAGCTCGAACAATGACTACTCTTACCTGTCGCTGGCCGACCCGACGGTCGCCCACCCGTACGCGATCACCGGGAACCAGACCGCGATCATCGCGAACCGGGTGTCGTACTTCTACGACTTCCGCGGCCCCTCGGTGTCTGTGGACACCGCATGTTCCAGCTCGCTGGTCGCCGCGCATCACGGCGTCCAGGCGCTGCGCTCGGGTGAGGCCGACGTCGCGATCGTCGGTGGCGTCAACGCATTGATCACCCCGTTGGTCACCATCGGTTTCGACGAGGTCGGCGGGGTGCTCGCGCCCGACGGCCTGATCAAGTCGTTCTCCCAGGACGCCGACGGCTATGCGCGCTCCGAGGGCGGCGGCATGCTGGTGCTCAAACGCGTGTCCGACGCGCGCCGCGACGGCGACGACATCCTCGCGGTCATCGCGGGCAGCGCGGTCAACCACGACGGCCGGTCCAACGGCCTGTTGGCGCCGAACCCCGACGCCCAGGCCGAGGTCCTGCGCAAGGCGTACAAGGACGCCGGCATCAACCCGCGCGACGTGGACTACATCGAGGCGCACGGCACGGGCACCATCCTCGGCGATCCGATCGAGGCCGACGCGCTCGGCCGTGTGGTCGGCCGCGGTCGCCCCGCCGACAAGCCCGCCCTGCTGGGCGCGGTGAAATCCAATGTCGGACACCTGGAGTCGGCCGCGGGCGCGGCCAGCCTGGCCAAGATGGCGCTGGCGCTGCGCAACGACAAGATCCCGCCGTCGATCAACTACACCGGGCCCAACCCCTACATCGACTTCGAAAATGTGCGGCTGAAGGTCGCCGACACCGTCACCGACTGGCCGCGTTACAGCGGTCACGCCATCACCGGCGTTTCCGGATTCGGCTTCGGTGGCGCCAACGCGCACCTGGTGCTGCGCGAGGTGCTGCCCTCGGATCTCGCCCCGCCCGAACCCGATCCAGAGCCCGCCCCCGCGGCGCCGTCGGTCTCCGATGCCGACGCCGTCTACGTCGGCGGGGTTCGGATGGACGAGTACGGCGAGTTCATAGACGAGGACGTGAACGAGGGTGCCGAGTTCTTCGGCCAACACTCGTCGGGCACCGAGGCGCACGACGCGGAACTGCCCGGTCTCACCGACGAGGCCAAGCGCCTGCTCGAGGTCGCGCGCGAGGAGCTGGAGGCCCAAGAGCAGCCGACACCGGTTGTGCCACTGGCAGTTTCGGCGTTCCTGACGTCGCGCAAGCGGTTGGCGGCAGCCGAACTCGCCGACTGGATGGATAGCCCCGAGGGCCGGGCCTCCTCGCTCGAGTCGATCGGCCGTTCACTATCGCGCCGCAACCACGGTCGCTCCCGCGCCGTGGTGATGGCACACGACCATGACGAGGCGATCAAGGCGCTGCGCGCGCTCGCCGACGGCAAGCAGAGCCCGAACGTCTTTTCTGCCGACGGTCCCGTCACCAACGGACCCGTGTGGGTGCTCGCCGGATTCGGTGCGCAGCACCGCAAGATGGCCAAGAGCCTGTATCTGCGCGACGAGGTGTTCGCCGAGTGGATCAACAAGGTCGACTCCCTGGTTCAGGACGAGCGTGGACACTCGATCCTCGAGCTCATCCTCGACGATGCGATCGATTACACCGACGAGACCACCGAGCTGCCGATCGAGAAATTGCAGCTGGTCATCTTCGCGATCCAGGTCGCGCTCGGTGAGCTGCTCAAGCATCACGGCGCGAAACCCGCTGCGGTGGTGGGTCAGTCGCTCGGCGAGGCCGCGGCAGCCTACTTCGCCGGCGGCCTGTCGCTGGCCGACGCCACTCGCGCCATCTGCTCGCGCTCGCATCTGATGGGCGAGGGCGAGGCGATGCTGTTCGGCGAGTACATCCGCTTGATGGCGCTCGTCGAGTACTCCGCAGAAGAGATCAAGACGGTGTTCTCCGACTACCCCGATCTGGAGGTGTGCGTCTACGCCGCACCGACCCAGACGGTGATCGGCGGCCCGCCGGAGCAGGTCGACGCGATCATCGAACGGGCCGAGAAAGAAGGCAAGTTCGCCCGCAAGTTCCAGACCAAGGGCGCCAGCCACACCCAGCAGATGGACCCGCTGCTCGGCGAGCTGGCCGCAGAGTTGCAGGGCATCGAGCCGCGCCCGCTGCACACCGGCTACTTCTCCACCGTCCACGAGGGCAGCTACATCCGGCCGGGCGGCGAGCCGATCCACGACGTGGACTACTGGAAGAAGGGCCTGCGGCACAGCGTGTACTTCACGCACGGCATCCGCAACGCCGTCGACAACGGGTACACCACGTTCCTGGAATTGGCACCGAATCCCGTGGCGCTCATGCAGGTTGGGCTGACCACCGCTTCGGCGGGGCTGCACGATGCCCAGATGATCGCCACACTTGCCCGCAAGCAGGACGAGGTCGACGCGATGACTGCGGCGATGGCGCAGCTCTTCGTGCACGGCCACGATCTGGACTTCCGGACCTTGTTCCCGCGCAAGTCCAGCGGCCTGGCCGGCGCCCTCGACTACGCGAACATTCCGCCGACGAAGTTCCGTCGCAAGCCGCACTGGCTGGAGGCGCACTTCACCGGCGACAGCTCGACGATGATGCCCGGCAACCACGTCGCCACGCCGGATGGCCGCCACGTGTGGGAGTACGCGCCCAAGGGTACGACCGATCTCGCCGCGCTCGTGAAAGCTGCTGCGGCGCAGGTGCTTCCAGATGCCAAGCTGGCCGCGTCCGAGCAGCGGGCCGTACCCGGTGAGGGTGCCCGGCTGGTGACCACGATGACGCGTCACCCCGGCGGCGCCAGCATTCAGGTGCACGCGCGCATCGACGAGTCGTTCACGCTGGTGTACGACGCGGTGGTTGCACGTGGCGGCGCTGCTGTCGGTGCCCTTCCCGCAGCGGTGGCCACCGGTGTCGCGGTTGCCGATACACCTGCCGAGGCACCGTCATCGCAGGAGGCCGACGCGGACGCAGAAATCCTGTCCGACAATCTGACCGCGGGCGCCGGAATGGGCGCCGGCTTCGCGAAGTGGTCGCCGGATTCCGGTGAGACGGTGCACGACCGGTTGGCGACGATCGTCGGCGGCGCAATGGGTTACGAGCCGGAGGATCTCCCGTGGGAGGTGCCGCTGATCGAGCTCGGCCTGGATTCGCTGATGGCGGTTCGGATCAAGAACCGCGTTGAATACGACTTCGATCTGCCGCCGATCCAGCTGACCGCGGTGCGCGACGCCAACCTCTACAACGTCGAGAGCCTGATCGAGTACGCGATCGAGCACCGCGACGAGGTCCAGGATCTGGCCGAGCATCAGAAGACGCAGACGCCGGAGGAGATCGCCGCCGAGCAGGCCGCGCTGATGAGCGGTGCGAACCTGGCCACCGCGACGACGCCGGCGGCTGATCCGCAGGCCGAGCCAGAAACGCAGGCCGAATCCGATTCGGAGCCAGCCGCTTCCGATGTGCCGATCCCCCCGCCGCCGACCGATCCGTCCGGTCCGAAGGCCAACGGCGACAAGCCTTCCGCCGCCGCGCTCGCGGCGCAAGTGCTGACGCAGGAGGCCGTCACCGAGGCGCTCGGCTCCGACGTGCCGCCGCGTGAGGCAGCTGAGCGGGTCACGTTCGCGACGTGGGCGATCGTCACCGGCAAGTCGCCCGGCGGCATCTTCAACCCGCTGCCCCAGCTGGACGACGAGACCGCCGAGAAGATGGCCTCGCGGCTCACCGAACGCGCGGAAGGCACCATCACCGTCGAGGACGTGAAGAACGCGCCGACCATTGAGGCGCTGGCGACGATCGTGCGCGAGCATCTCGAGTCCGGCGAGCTCGACGGCTTCGTCCGCACGTTGCGTGCTCCGAAGCAGGGGTCAAACGCCATCCCCGTCTTCGTATTTCACCCGGCCGGTGGTTCGACGGTGGTCTACGAGCCACTGCTGAAACGGCTGCCGCCGGACACGCCGATGTACGGCATCGAGCGCGTCGAGGGTTCCGTGGAGGAGCGGGCGGCGCAGTACGTGCCGAAGCTGCTGGAGATGCACGACGGCCCGTTCATCCTGGCGGGCTGGTCGCTGGGTGGTGTGCTGGCCTACGCGTGTGCGATCGGGCTCAAGCAGGCCGGCGCGGACGTGCGGTTCGTGGGCTTGATCGACGCGGTGCGCGCGGGTGAAGAGGTGCCGCAGACCAAGGAAGAGGTCCGGGCACGCTGGGACCGCTACGCGCGGTTCGCCGAGCGCACCTTCAACATTCAGGTGCCCGCGATCCCGTACGAGCAGCTCGAGGAACTCGACGACGAGGGGCAGGTGCAGTTCGTCCTGGACGCCGTCAGCCAGAGCGGCGTGCAGATCCCCGGCGGCGTCATCGAGCACCAGCGCACGTCGTACCTCGACAACCGGGTGATCGACACTGCGAAGATCCAGCCCTACGACGGCCACGTCACGCTCTACATGGCCGACCGCTACCACGACGACGCGATCTTCTTCGAGCCGCGCTACGCCACTCGCAAGCCGGACGGCGGCTGGGGCGAGTACGTGGCTGACCTGGAGGTCGTGCCGATCGGGGGCGAGCACATCCAGGCGATCGACGAACCGTACATTGCGAAGGTCGGCGCCCACATGAGCGAGGCGATCAACCGCATTCAAGCCGAGGAGAAGCAGGCGAAGTGACCACCAAAACCACTGCGGAACTTCTGTCCGAACTTCGCGAAAAGCTGGAGCTGGCAAAGGAACCCGGTGGTGAAAAGGCCGTCGCCAAACGGGAGAAGAAGGGCATCCCGAGCGCGCGGGCGCGCATCCACGCGCTGCTCGACCCGGGGAGCTTCCTCGAGATCGGCGCGCTGTGCAAGACGCCCGGCGACCCCAATGCGCTGTTCGGCGACGGGGTGGTGACCGGCCACGGCACCATCAACGGCCGGCCGGTCGGTGTCTTCAGCCACGACCAAACAGTGTTTCAGGGCACCGTCGGTGAAATGTTCGGCCGCAAGGTGGCCCGGCTGATGGAGTGGGTGGCGATGGTCGGCTGCCCGATCGTCGGCATCAACGACTCCGGCGGCGCACGCATTCAGGACGCCGTCACCTCGCTGGCCTGGTACGCCGAACTCGGCCGTCGCCACGAGCTGCTGCGCGGCTTCGTGCCGGAGATCTCTATCATCCTCGGCAAATGTGCTGGCGGAGCGGTGTATTCGCCCATCCAGACCGACCTTGTCGTGGCCGTGCGCGACCAGGGCTACATGTTCGTCACCGGCCCCGACGTGATCAAGGACGTCACCGGAGAGGATGTCACCCTCGACGAGCTCGGCGGCGCCGAGGCCCAGGCCCGGTACGGCAACATCCATCAGGTCGTCGACGACGAGCAGGCGGCGTTCCAGTACGTCCGTGACTATCTGAGCTTCCTGCCGCCCAACACATTTGACGATGCGCCGATCGTGAACCCCGGGCTCGAGCCCGAGATCACCCCGCACGACCTCGAACTCGACTCGATCGTGCCGGACTCCGACAACCAGGCCTACGACATGCACGAGATCCTGCTGCGGATCTTCGACGACGGCGACGTGTTCGACGTCGCGCAACAGCAGGGCCAAGCGATGATCACCGCGTTCGCGAGGGTTGACGGCCGGCCGGTCGGCGTGCTCGCCAACCAGCCGATGCACATGTCCGGCTCGATCGACAACGAGGCGTCGGACAAGGCTGCGCGGTTCATCCGGTTCTGCGACTCCTACAATCTCCCACTGGTTTTCGTCGTCGACACCCCCGGCTTCCTGCCCGGTGTCGAGCAGGAGAAGGGCGGCATCATCAAACGCGGTGGCCGCTTCCTGAACGCGGTCGTCGAGGCGGATGTGCCGAAAGTGACGATCACCATCCGCAAGTCTTATGGCGGCGCGTATGCGGTGATGGGCTCCAAGCAGCTCTCTGCCGACCTGAACTTCGCGTGGCCGACAGCGCGTATCGCGGTGATCGGCGCCGAGGGTGCCGCGCAGCTGCTGGTGAAGCGGTTCCCTGATCCGAAGGCGCCGGAGGTGCAGAAGATCCGCGCGGACTTCATCGAGGGCTACAACCTGAATATGGCGACGCCGTGGATCGCCGCCGAGCGGGGATTCATCGACGCGGTGATCCAGCCGCACGAGACGAGGCTGCTGCTGCGTAAGTCGCTACATCTGTTGCGCGACAAGCAGCATCACGGCCGGGTGCAGCGCAAGCACGGCCTGCTGCCCATCTAGCTCGATCAGCGGCGCATAAGCAAACACCCCGCGAGCCTCTCGGACTCGCGGGGTGTCGCGTAGGTAGGAACTACTTCTCCAGGTCGAACCGGTCGTTGTTCATGACCTTGACCCAGGCGGCGACGAAGTCCTCGACGAACTTGCCCTTGCTGTCGTCCTGGGCGTAGACCTCGGCGATGCCACGAAGCACGGAATTCGAGCCGAACACAAGGTCATTCGCGGTGGCCGTCCACTTGACCGCGCCAGAGGAACGGTCCCGCCCTTCGTAAACGTTCTCGACCGTTTCCGACGGCTTCCATTCCGTGCTCATGTCGAGCAGGTTGAGGAAGAAGTCGTTGGACAGCACACCGGGCGTGTCGGTGAACACGCCATGCTTGCTTCCGCCGTGGTTCACGTTCAGCGCGCGCAGGCCACCGACCAATGCCGTCAACTCCGGAGCCGTCAGGTTGAGCATGTACGCCCGCTCGACCAAAAGCTGCTCCAGCGGAGCCTTTTCACCCGGACGAACAAAGTTGCGGAATCCGTCGGCCCGCGGCTCGAGCACCGCGAAGGAGTCGACATCGGTCTGCTCCTGCAACGCGTCAGTGCGGCCGGGCGCGAAGTGCACCTCGATCTCGAAGCCGGCATCCCTGGCCGCCTTCTCCACCGCTGCGGAACCCGCCAGCACGATCACGTCCGCCAGCGAGACCTGCTTACCGCCGGCGCCGTTGAAGTCCTGCCGGATCTGCTCGAGCACCGGCAGCACCTTCGCCAGCTCCGAAGGCTCGTTTGCCTCCCAGTTCTTCTGCGGCTCAAGCCGAATCCGTGCACCGTTCGCCCCACCGCGCTTGTCGGTGCCGCGGAAGCTCGAGGCCGACGACCACGCCGTCTTCACCAGCTGCTGCACGGACAATCCGGAGTCGAGCAGCTTGCTCTTCAGCGAGGCGATGTCCGACTCGTCGATCAACTCACCTTCTTGTGCGGGAACCGGGTCCTGCCACAGCTGCGGCTCGGCAACCCACGGGCCGAGGTAGCGCTCGATCGGTCCCATGTCGCGGTGCATCAGCTTGTACCACGCCTTGGCGAAGGCGTCGTTGAGCTCCTCGGGATGCTCGAGCCAACGCCGCGTGATCTGGCCGTAAATCGGGTCTTCCCGCATCGAGATGTCGGTGACCAGCATCGTCGGCTTGCGGTTGGGGCCGCCGAACGGGTCCGGGATCGTCGCCTCGGCGTTCTTGGCCTCGAACTGCCATGCGCCGGCAGGACTCTTGGTGAGCTCCCACTCGTTGCCGTAGAGGATCTCCAGGTAGGCGTTGCTCCACTTGGTGGGGGTGTTTGTCCACACCACCTCGAGACCGCTGGTGATGGTGTCGCCGGCCTTGCCGGAGCCGAACGGGCACTTCCATCCCAGCCCCTGCTGCTCGATGGGGGCACCCTCGGGCTCGGGTCCGATGCCGTCGTCCGGGCCCGCGCCGTGGGTCTTGCCCAGGGTGTGGCCGCCGACGATCAGTGCCGCGGTTTCCTCGTCGTTCATCGCCATGCGGCCGAACGTCTCGCGAATGTCGTGCGCGGCGGCCAGCGGATCCGGCTTGCCTTCTGGGCCTTCGGGATTCACATAGATGAGGCCCATGGTGGTAGCACCGAACGGCTCGGCGAGCTTGCGGTCGGTGTCATTCGTCCCGCCGTAGCGTTGGTCGGTACCCAGCCAGGTGTCCTCCTGGCCCCACAGCATCTCCTCGGGCTCCCAGATGTCCTCACGGCCAAAGGCGAAGCCGAATGTCTTGAAGCCGGCGGACTCCAGCGCGGCGTTGCCGGCGTACGCGATCAGGTCGGCCCAGGAGATCTTGTTGCCGTATTTCCGTTTGATCGGCCACAGCAGACGGCGCGCCTTGTCCAGGTTCGCGTTGTCGGGCCAGCTGTTCAGGGGGGCGAAGCGCTGCGCGCCCTCTCCGGCGCCGCCGCGGCCGTCGAAGATGCGGTAGGTGCCCGCAGCGTGCCAGCTCATGCGGATGAACAGGCCGGCGTAACTGCCGTAGTCGGCAGGCCACCAGTCCTGCGAGGTGTTGATCAGCTCGATGACATCGCGCTTGAAAGCCTCGACGTCGAGCTTGGCGAACTCCTCGGCATAGTTGAAGTCCTGACCAAGCGGGTTGCCCTTCTCGTTCTGCTTGTGCAGCACCGATACGTCGACCTGGTCGGGCCACCAGTCCTGGTTCTTCCGCGGAGCGTGCGCCTTCGGCTTCGGCGAATCGATCGCCGGGTTCTCGCTCTCGCTGTGACTGGCCGTGTTGGCGTCGTCGTGCGGTGGGCGGGCGTCGGATGTATCAGATGACACAACATTCCTTCCGGGAGTGGGTTTTTCAGCGGGGTGCGGTTGCACAGTCGGGGCACAGGCCCCAGTAGATGACCTCTGCCTCGTCGATGGCGAAGCCGGCCAACGAGCCGTCGTCGTCGGACGCGGTCAGGCAGGGCGCCTCGCCGACGGCGCAGTCGACGTCGGCGATGACGCCACATGACCGGCAGACGACATGATGGTGGTTGTCGCCGACCCGCGACTCGTAGCGGGCCACCGAGCCGGACGGCTGGATCCGCCGCACCAGACCGGCCGCTGTCAGCGTGCTCAACGAGTCGTAGACGGCCTGATGGGACACATCGGGAAGATCCGCGCGCACGGCTCGGATGATCGAATCCGTGTCGGCGTGGGGATGGGCGTGCACCGCGGTCAGCACCGCGACCCGGGGCCGGGTCACGCGGAGTGCAGCTCCTCGCAGCATCTGCTGGAAGTCCTCCGACGTGCGCACGTCCGAAAGTCTTGTCCCTTTTCTGGAATAAGTCAAGAAAATCTACGGGGTGCTTACTTCGGAAATTTTGGTTAAGCGCCGATCCGGATTTTGTTGGGCTTCCATAGGCCGCTGCGGGTCGCAGTGCCGAGTTCGATCTCCGCGGGGGTGGCGTCGACGATGGTGTCGAACCTGCGCAGCGAGCCCCAGTCGCGGCCCCAGTCACGCGACAGATAGGTGGCCATCACGTGGGCCCGCAACAGCAGATCGGAGATACCGAGCAACCCACCGTTGCGGCCGTCCTGCCAGGTGTCGGTGTCCTGCTTCTTGGCGGTGTAGTCCGGCGTGATCCGGAACTTCGGCACCTCGGTCACCCCGTTGGCGTGCAGCATCGGCTGTTGACAGGGGAACGCCAGGCCCACCGCCCAGTCCATCAGCACCGGCTGCTCGGAGCCGACGTACTCCTGCAGGGACCGCAGTTCGGGCACCCGCGGCGGGGTGACGGCGATCCAGTCACCCGGTGTCAGGGAGCGGTCCTCGGCCACCACGCGCACCGCGACCGCGTCGGCCGGGATGTCGGATCGTGCGAACCGCAGATTGCGCCACGACGGCGCGATGGCGATGTCGTCGGGCACCAGCCTGCCGGCCGGCACCGGCACTCCATTGGGGCCGGGCCGGGCGTACTCCAGCTCCACCGGCTGGCCGTCGGTATGGCCGTTCAACACGCTGTTGCCCGCGATGGTGCCCGCCGCCGTGACCACCACAAGCGGGTGGGCGTCATCGGCCGCGGGCAGCTGGTACCAGGCTGACGTCAGCTTGCTCTGCTGCTGCGCTCCCTCGGTATAGGTGCCCGCGACCGGAACCCGCGCGGGGTCAAGCCCATAGGGCAACGGCACCGCCGACCCGTTGACCCCCGTGGTGGTGAGCTTGACGGCCGCATCCCAGTCGTAATCTGTCCCCGGCATCGGCAAGGTAACCCGAATCGCCTCGGCCACAATGTGATCGGGCACCCCGTTGGGGCTGAAGCCGACGGGGTTCTCGCCGCCGAGTGGACCCAGCGGGCCGTAGTTTCCGGATAGCGGCGTCATGAAGCCGTTGTTGGTGTCAGGTTCGACGAGTACGTCGTCGGCCAGTCCGCAGCCCCCCGTGAACGCGCGCAGGTTGGCCCACGCGTTCGAGTAGGTCGGGTACTGGCGGACGACACCCACGAGCATCGAGGCGACGAAGACGACGACCATGAAGCCCGCCGCCACAGGTATCGGCGCGGCGGTCAATGCGCGCGCGATGCGGCCCTCGCCGCGGTCCCGTGGAGCGAAGTGCAGCCACAGCGTGTACACCGCGGCGACAGCGAACAACGCGAAGAAGATTGTGCTGATGGTGATTCCGGCGATCTTCGGCATCGCGTTGTTGAACGGGACACCGAAGCTCGAGACGTACCACCAGCCGTTGGTCGTCGCGAAGCACAGCGCCACCAGGAACAGCACGGCCGTCACCACCGTCATTCGGTTGCGCGACCACCGCAGCACCTTCGCCGACACCAGGACTGTGGCCAGCGCCGCCATCGCGGCACCGACGGCGGCGAACAGGCCGAAGTGATGCACCCACTTGGTCGGGGTGAACATCAGGAAGAACATGGTGCCGAAGATGATGCCGATCAGCCGCCACGCCGGTCCGCGCGCGACACCGGCAATTCGCTTGCGCCGCAACAGGATGAACATAGAGGCGAACAGGCTCAGCGCGGTGATGAAGAAGCCGAAGCGACGCGACAGCGAGCCGTCTACCGTGGGCAGGAAAAGGTAGTAGTAGCGCAGGTTCTCGGTGTACCACTCCTGGCTCGGCCCGATAGCGGTGCGAATCCTGGTGGCCTCCAACACCGTTGCCAGCGTCTGGTCGGCGAAGACCACCGTCAGCACCACGGTGCCGGCCGCCAGCAGCGGCGCGACCAGCGGCCAGGTGCCGACGATGCGATGCCTGCGCACCAGGATGCGCAGCAGCGGGCGGCCGCCGGCGAGCAGCGCGGCGACTGCGATCAGTCCCGTCGGCTGAATGCCGAGGGTGAACGCGGCGGCGATCACGGCCAGGGCGGCGGGCGTCATCCGACCCGAGCTGATGGCGCGTTCGATCAGCACATAGGTGATCAACGCGCCGACGGCGATCTGTCCCTCGGGGCGCAGGCCGTTGTTGAACGGCATCCATGCGGCCAGCAGCACCAGGCCCGCGGCCCACATCGCGGCCTTGGACGACGCCACCGCGGGTCCCAGCCTGGGCAGCACCTCTCGCGACAGCAGCAGCCAACACACCAGGGCGGCAATTAGATCCGGCAACCGGATCCAGATACTCGCGTCGCTGACGTGGGTCATCAACGCCAGCACGTTGTAGTACCAGCCGAAGGGATCCTCGGGACTGCCGAACCACCTGAAGTAGTTCGACATGTAACCCGCATGGTCGGCGACGCGGGCCATGCCGAGGATGTAGCCGTCGTCAGAGGAGTTTGCACCGGCGACATGCCACAGCAGGAAACCTCCGACCACGACGACGTCGGCCGCGGTGAAGGTGCGCCAGCGTTGCGGGACGAGGCGGTGCATCCGCCTGCCGTCGAGGCGGTCGAGACGCCACAGCGCGAGGAGCGCGACGATGGTGGCCGCGATCGCCCCCAGCATTGCGGCCAGCTTCAAAGGCGTTGGCTTGGTGGAGAATCGGGTGTCGATGGTCGCCGACAGTGTCAAACCCGGCGGGGCGGGGCCGACGAGGTCGGTGAAGACGCCGACGATCTGCGGCCGCAGGTTGGGGTCGGCGAAGCCGGAGCGTAGTTCCTTGCCGGTGGCGGGATTGGTCAGGCCGACGAACGTGGCGAACGTGCCGGCGTCCGTCGAGGTGATCTCGATCCGCTGACACGCAGGCGAGACGACCCGCGCCCGCTGCACGCTCGCGACCACCACGTTGCGGTCGGTGATGTCCACCCGTTGCGGCGTGACGCGGACGAACAGCGCTTCGAGTGCGGCCTCCTTGCCGCCCTTGGGGGCCGTGCTGAGCACCGTGCCGCCGCCCGGTGGCATCGAGCGAATCACATCGCACGGCACCGTCACCGTCATACTCACCGGAACCTGCGAGATCAGCGGCGCCGTAACGTCATTGAGCTGACCGTTCTGTGGCCAGTTCAGCGTCGCGGTGACGCGCTGGGTGGCGACGATCGCCGGGCTGATCGGCTTCGTACTGTCGGTGGCCACGCCCCTGCTGCCGGTGGTGCAGACCACCGCGACGCTGAACTGGCCACAGAACGGTCAGCTCAATGACGTTACGGCGCCGCTGATCTCGCAGGTTCCGGTGA
>LZSH01000080.1 GCA_001665255.1 Mycobacteriaceae bacterium 1482268.1
CCCGGCATCAAGACCGCCATCGCCCGCAACTCCGCCGCCGCCGAGGGGGTGGACGCATGTCACCTTCACGGGGTGGCCGGCGACGATCATCTCCTGGCGCAGAGCCTCGGTGAAGCCGCGCACCGCGAACTTGGCCGCGTTGTAAGCACCCTGCCCCGGCACGGCCAGTAGCCCGAAGATGCTGGAGATGTTGACGATGTGTCCGTCGCCGGACTCGATCAGGTGGGGCAGAAAGACTTTGGTGCCGTTGACGACGCCCCAGTAGTCGACGTCCATCACCCGCTCGATGTCCTTGAACTGGCTTGCCTCGATGCTGCCCATGAACGTGATGCCGGCGTTGTTGTAGATCTGGTTGACGGTCCCGTAGTGCTCCTTGACGGCGTCGGCGTAGAGCTCGAACGCTTCGCGCTCGGTGACGTCGAGCCGATCGGCCTTCACGGGCGCGCCGATGGCGTTGAGCCGCTCCTCGGTCGCGGCGAGGCCCTCGGTGTTGACGTCGCTGATTGCCAGCCTGGCGCCGGAGCGGCCGAGCTCGATGGCCAACGCCTGCCCGATACCGGAACCAGCGCCGGTGATGACGGCGACCTTCCCGTCGAAGCCTTTCATGCACGCACCCCCAGGAGATGTGGACGGACTCGCCGAAGAGGTTAGTCGTTACCCGCGGTCCGGGTTACAGGGGGCGGCTTCGAAGGTTGCTCTTTTCACTGTCAGACGCTGGGGCTGTAACGGAGTCCAGAGAGGTCGCCTCGGACAGGGGGTCGGTTACAACTTCCTGAGCTTGCGGAGGATCTGCAGGAACGACGCACTGGCCGCCAGACCTTTCTTCATGCTCGGCTGCAAGAAGCTGGCATTGCCGAACACGCCGTATTCCAGCCCGAAATCCCGCCACTGAGCCACCTGATCCACCACTTCGTCGGGCGTGCCGGTGAGGAGGCAGTCGCGCAGCAGAGATTCCGGTACGTCGGCGGTGTACGACAGCACCGTCTGCTCATCGAGCACTTGCGGGATGATGTCCTGGAACCCGCCGAAGTCGTCGCCCATCGGGTGCCGCCCGCCGTGCTGCCGCCAGGCCTCGCCCGGAACCAGGAGTGCAAATGCTTTCAATGGAACGGAGTTCAGCGCCTCGTCGACCTCGTCTCGGCTCCGGCCGGTAACCACGTAGAGGAAGCTCGCAGCGCGGATCGACATCGGGTCTCGTCCTGCGTCAGACGCTGCGGTGCGGACCGTGTCGAGGCCTGCCTTGTAATCCGGCTTGTGGAAGATCGCGGCGGGGAACCACCCGTCGGCGTAGCGCCCGGTGGCACGCAGCATGCGCGGACCGTGGGAGGCGATCCAGATCTCGGGCCATTTCCCCTGGTACGGGGGAAGGTCGAAGGTGGCGTTGTGTAGCGGAAAGAACTCGGAATCGCGCGTGACGGGTGCCCCGTCGGAATCCCACAGTGCCCGGATCGTCGCCACGGCCTCGATGAACCGGCCCACCGGTTTGGACCAGTCGACCCCGTAGGGCTCGTTGCCTTCCCGTTCGCCGGTGCCGATGCCCAGAATCGCGCGGCCTTTCGTCAGCAGCTGCAAGGTCGCCGCCGCTTGAGCCGTGACCGCCGGGTTGCGCCGACCGGTGTCGGTGACGGCCAGTCCCAGTCTCAAGCGCCGGATACGGTTCGTGGCGGCGATGTGCCCGAGCATGGTCCACGGTTCGAGACATGCGTCCGGCCTTGGCATCAGTGAGGCGGCGCCCACATATGGCTTTTTCATGATCGACCGCGGCATTAACGCATTCAGATGATCAGGCACCCACAGCGAGTCGGCCCGCGCCGCCTGAGCGGTCATCAAGCTGTTGCGCACCATGGCGGTCGGACCGAACCGGGTGTTGGCCAGGAACTCCATGACGCCGATGTCGAGTTTCGCCATAGCTCACCGCCTTCGCTGCTCGCCTCATTGTCGGCGCCAGGCGATTTAGGGTGGTGAGTAATTGACTACTTCAGTCAGGCGAACGCCTCGTCGCAGGTTGTCGTCTCCTCGGGCGTTCCCTTCGCTGGGATATTGCCCGGTTCCTACTCGGGGCTCGTACCTCGCCCCTCGCTCGTCACCGGGCGGCTCAGGCGAACGCCTCGTGCAGGTTGTCGTCTCCTCGGGCGTTCCCTTCGCTTCGCTCAGGCGAACGCCTCGTGCAGGTTGTCGTCTCCTCGGGCGTTCCCTTCGCTTCGCTCAGGCGAACGCCTCGTCGATAATCTCCTGCTGCTCGACCGCGTGCACCTTCGACGATCCCGACGACGGAGCCGACATCGCGCGCCGCGATATCCGCTTGAGCCCCGTCAACTTCTCGGGCAGCAGCTCGGGCAGCGTCAAGCCGAACGTCGGCCATGCGCCTTGGTTGGCGGGCTCCTCCTGCACCCAGAAGTACTGCTCGGCGTTCGGGTAGCGGTCCAGCGTCTCGTTCAGCCGCCGCCTGGGCAGCGGCGCGAGTTGCTCGATCCGCACGATCGCCACGTCGTCGCGCTTCTCCTTGTTCTTGCGCGCCACCAGTTCGTAGTACAGCTTGCCGCTGGTCATCAGCACCCGCTTCACCTTGTCGCGGTCGCCGTCGCCGTCGGTGTAGGTCGGCTCCTCAAGGACCGAACGGAACTTCTGCTCGGTGAAATCGCGAATGTCGCTGACGGCGGCCTTGTTCCGCAGCATCGACTTCGGCGTGAACACGATCAGCGGGCGGTGGATCCCGTCGAGCGCATGTCGCCGCAGCAGATGGAAGTAGTTCGCGGGCGTCGACGGCATCGCGATCGTCATCGAACCCTCGGCCCACAGCAGCAGGAACCGCTCGATGCGGCCTGACGTGTGGTCCGGGCCCTGACCCTCATGGCCGTGCGGCAGCAGCAGCACGACGTCGGACAGCTGACCCCACTTGGCCTCACCGGAGCTGATGAACTCGTCGATGATCGACTGCGCGCCGTTGACGAAGTCGCCGAACTGCGCCTCCCACAACACAACTGCGTCCTGGTTGCCCACGGAGTAGCCGTATTCGAAGCCGACAGCGGCGTATTCGGACAGCGCGGAGTCGTACACCATCAACTTGCCGCCGGTCGGTTCGCCGTCGGAGTTGGTCGCGAGCAGCTGCAGCGGGGTGAACTCGGCGCCGGTCTTGCGGTCGATGATCACCGAATGCCGCTGGGTGAACGTGCCGCGCCTGGTGTCCTGGCCCGAAAGCCGGATCAGCTTGCCCTCCGCGATCAACGAGCCGAGCGCCAGCAGTTCGGCGAACGCCCAGTCGACCTTGCCTTCATAGGCCATCTCGCGGCGCTTCTCCAGCACCGGCTTGACGCGCGAGTGCACGGTGAAGCCGTCGGGCAGATCCAGGTGCGCGTCGCCGATGCGCGCGAGCAGCGACTTGTCGACAGCAGTGTCCATGCCGGCCGGCACCATTTGGTCGCTCTCCACTGATGCGCTGGGTTCGATCTCGTGTTTTTCGAGCTCGCGCACTTCGTTGAAGACCTGTTCCAGCTGGCCCTGATAATCGCGCAGGGCGTCCTCGGCTTCCTTCATCGAGATGTCGCCGCGGCCGATCAACGCTTCGGTGTAGGTCTTGCGAACGCCACGCTTGGTGTCGATGGCGTCGTACATCGACGGCTGGGTCATCGACGGGTCGTCGCCCTCGTTGTGCCCGCGGCGGCGGTAGCACAGCATGTCGATGACGACGTCCTTCTTGAACTTCTGCCGGAAGTCCATCGCCAGCCGGGCCACCCACACCGCGGCCTCGGGGTCGTCACCGTTGACGTGGAAGATCGGCGCGCCGATCATCTTCGCGACGTCGGTGCAGTATTCCGACGACTTTGCATCGGTTGGCGAAGTGGTGAAACCGATTTGGTTGTTGACGATGATGTGGATCGTGCCGCCGGTGCGGTACCCGCGTAGCAGCGCGAGGTTCAGCGTCTCGGCGACCACACCCTGGCCGGCGAACGCCGCATCACCGTGCAGCATCAGCGGCACGACGGTGAACCCGTCGGGCCCGTCGCCCTTGTTCAGGAGGTCCTGCTTGGCCCGCACGATCCCCTCGAGAACGGGGTCCACTGCCTCGAGGTGTGACGGGTTGGCCACCAGAGACACCGCAATGTCGTTGTCGCCGAACATTTGTAGGTAGGTGCCGTTGGCGCCCAGGTGATATTTCACGTCGCCGGAGCCATGCGCCTGCGACGGGTTCAGGTTGCCCTCGAACTCGCTGAAGATCTGCGAGTACGGCTTGCCGACGATGTTGGCCAGGACGTTGAGCCTGCCGCGGTGCGGCATGCCGATGACGACCTCGTCGAGCGCATGCTCTGCGGCCTGGTCGATGACGGCGTCCATCATCGGAATGACGGTTTCTGCACCCTCCAGCGAAAACCGTTTCTGTCCAACGTATTTCGTCTGCAGGAACGTTTCGAATGCTTCGGCGGCATTCAGCTTCGACAGAATGTACTTCTGCTGCGCGACGGTCGGTTTCTCGTGCTTGACCTCGACGCGCTCCTCGAGCCACTTCTGCTGCTCGGGTTCGAGGATGTGGGTGTACTCGACACCGACGTGGCGGCAGTAGGAGTCGCGCAGCAGCCCGAGCACCTCGCGCAGCTTCTTGCGCTCGGCTCCGGCGAAGCCGTTGACCTTGAACACCCTGTCGAGGTCCCACAACGTCAACCCGTGCGTGGTGACGTCGAGATCGGGGTGGTTACGGAACCGGCTCTTGTCCAGGCGAAGTGGGTCGATGTCGGCCATCAGGTGTCCGCGGTTGCGGTAGGCCGCGATCAACTCGATGACGCGAGCGTTCTTGTCCTCGATCGAGTCGGGGTTGTCGGTGCGCCACCGCACCGGCTCATACGGGATGCCCAGCTCGTGGAAGATCTCGTCGAAGAAGTCGTCGGACAGCAGAAGCTGGTGCACTGTGCGCAGAAAGTCACCGGACTCCGCGCCCTGGATGATGCGGTGGTCGTACGTGGACGTCAGTGTGATGAGCTTGCCGATGCCGAGGTCGGCGATGCGCTCCTCGCTGGCCCCTTGAAACTCGGCGGGGTATTCCATCGCGCCGACGCCGATGATCGCGCCCTGGCCGCGCATCAGCCGCGGCACCGAATGCACGGTGCCGATGGTGCCGGGGTTGGTCAGCGAGATCGTCACACCGGAGAAGTCCTCGGCGGTCAGCTTGCCGTCGCGGGCACGTCGCACGATGTCTTCGTAGGCGGCGATGAACTGGCCGAACCGCATAGTGTCGGCGGCCTTGATGGCGGCGACGACAAGCTGACGGTTTCCGTCCTTACCCTGCAGGTCGATCGCGAGGCCGAGGTTCGTGTGCGCCGGTGTGATCGCGTTGGGCTTGCCGTCCACTTCGGCGAAGTGCCGGTTCATGTTCGGGAACTTCTTGACCGCCTGCACCAGCGCGTAGCCGATCAGGTGGGTGAATGAGATCTTGCCGCCGCGAGTGCGTTTCAGGTGGTTGTTGATGACGATGCGGTTGTCGATCATCAGCTTGGCCGGGATGGCGCGCACGCTGGTCGCCGTCGGCACATCCAGCGACGCCGACATGTTCTTCACGACCGCGGCGGCCGCGCCGCGCAACACCTGCGCCTCGTCGCTCGGGGCCGACGACTTGGCGTCTGCCGCCGGCTTCGTCTCCGCCGTGTTCGGTTTGGCGGACTCGGACTTGGCGGGCGCTGGCGCGGACTTGGCGGGCTGGCTCTTGGCGGGCTGGCTCTCGGCGGCCGGTTCAGGCTTCGCGGCCTCGCTCGTGGCGGGCGCGGGTTTGCTGGGCTCGGTGCCATTACCCTGGGCGGGCTTCGGCGCGGGTGCGGGCCCCGGCTGACGCGGTGCGGCGGGTGCCGATGCCGACGACTGTCGATCGCCGGTATCGCTCGAGGGCTTGACGGTCGATTCGGGCGAGTAGTCGACGAGGAATTCATGCCAACTGGGATCGACCGAGGAGGGATCTTCGCGAAACTTGCGGTACATCTCCTCGACCAACCACTCGTTCTGTCCGAATGGTGAAGTTGAACTGCTCACGGCAGCTACTCGCCTCGATTCCTTCTTTCGGCAAGTGTCCGAACCGACGCCTGCCCGTCTCTAGTTCCATCCAGCCTGCGGTTACCCCGCATCAACGCCGACTAAAGGCTAGCGCCTCCGCACATGCGCAGAGTCAATAGAGCGTCAATCACCGCCGGACGACGTCAACCCTGAGGCGACGGCAGCACATGCAGCTTCGACGGCCAGCGCGGAGGCGGAGACCCGAACGCCATGCGCGCGTTTTCGATGATGCGCTTGCCCATCAACCGATTGCCGACCCCACCGACGACAGCGCCGATGCCTACCGGCAGCAGCTTGCCGAATGCGATCGCGCCGCGCTTGAGGGCATACCGCTTGACGAAGTAGCGCACCAACCGCGAATTCAGCTGCGACACCGCAGGCAGCGGCAACGTCGCCGCGCCCTCACTGACCCATGCCCCCCTGGTGCGGCCGGGTCCGAGCAGCTCGGCGACCGCGTGCTTGCTGTCCTCGCCGACCAGCACCGACAAGACCAGGGCGCGCCTGCGCTCGCGGTGCTCGGCCGGGATGCCGTGCACCTCGGCCACGGCGAGCACGAACACCGCCGTCGCTTCCAAGAACACCACGGTCTCACCGGCCACGGCAGACAGCGCCGCCAACGTGCCGATGCCGGGGATCGCCGCTGCGGAGCCGACGGCTGCGCCGCTCGCCATCACCGCGGCCATGTACCGCTTCTCCAGCTTGGTGACGATCTCGGCGGGGGTTGCGTTCGGATCGCTCTCGCGCAACCGGTCCACATAGGCCCGCACGGCGGGGCCCTGCACGCGGGCGCCGCGCTCGATGATCTCCGACAGCGCCCGCGCGGCCGCGCCGGGATGCTCGTCTGCCTTCTTGGTAGCCGGCAGCTGGCGGGCCTTGGACCAAGCGCTCATTGCGGCCTCCTGGTATGGACGTAACCGTTGCCTTCAGGCTAACGGCTGTACAACGAACGGCCGGTACCGCCAGTGCCCGCCGCGCGTGGGAAGAAAATATTGATTTAGCGTGCTAACCATTGGCATGGCAACATCGCCCACTGTGAGTTCAGAAGCACCCAGCCGCTGGCGCATGATCATCGTGCTGGGTCTGATGGTCGCCCTGGGCCCCCTGACCATCGACATGTATCTGCCCGCACTGCCGAAGATCGCCGACGAGCTGTCGGTGTCTTCCTCCGTTGTGCAACTCACCCTGACCGGCACGCTGGCCGGGCTGGCGCTGGGTCAACTGATCGTCGGCCCGCTGTCGGATTCGCTCGGCCGCAGGCGCCCGTTGATGGCCGGGATCGTGCTGCACATGGTGGCGTCGGTCATTTGCATGCTCGCACCGAATGTCGCGGTGTTGGGACTGGCCCGCGTCTTGCAAGGCGTAGGAGCCGCCGCGGGCATGGTGGTGGCGATCGCGGTCGTCGGGGACCTGTTCTCTGATTCCGCCGCAGCCACGGTGTTGTCCCGGCTGATGTTGGTGCTCGGCGTCGCGCCGGTCGTCGCGCCGTCACTGGGCGCCGCGGTGTTACTGCACGGCTCGTGGCATTGGGTCTTCACGGCGCTGGTGATCCTGGCGGGCGCGCTGCTTCTGGTGGCCGCGCTGGCGCTGCCCGAGACGCTGCCGCCGTCGCACCGCAGGCCGTTGCGGGTGCGCGGCATCGCCGCGACGTACGGAGAACTGCTGCGGGATGCGCGCTTCGTCATCCTCGTGCTGGTTGCCGCGCTGGGCATGTCGGGCTTGTTTGCCTACATCGCGGCGGCGTCTTTCGTGCTGCAGGGCACCTACGGCCTCGATCAGCAGGCCTTCGCGTTGGTGTTCGGCGCGGGCGCGGTCGCGTTGATCGGCGCGACGCAATTCAATGTCGTGCTGCTGAAGCGGTTCACCCCACAGGCGATCACGTTGTGGGCGCTGGCCGCCGCACTGCTGGCCGCCGGGGTATTCGTCGGCGTGTCCGTCGCGGAAGTCGGCGGCTTGGCCGGGTTCGTGGTGCCGGTGTGGGCGATTCTGGCGGCGATGGGCCTGGTGATACCGAACGCGCCGGCCGTCGCACTGTCCCGGCACCCTGACGCCGCGGGCACCGCCGCCGCGCTGCTGGGCGCCGCGCAGTTCGGCCTGGGCGCCGCGGTCGCGCCGGTGGTGGGCGTGCTCGGCAACGACGAACTCGCGCTCGCCTCGGTGATGGCCGCCAGTGCACTGGTGGCGCTGCTCGCGCTACTTGCAGTCGGCGTATCGACCAGCGACAACGTCGAGGAGACCGTGCCCGGCGAGGCGGTTTCCGAGCCGGCATAGTTGTCCCGGCCGTGATCCGAACGTACCGTCAGGTCGAATCACCGATGGCGGCGGCAAGCCATCTTTCGGACTCGCCCGACCTCCGCTGACCAGGTCATTGCGACGCCCTTGAGACCGGCCGATCGCGGTGGCGTGGCGCTTTCGAAGCCGACACCATCGGGTAAGGCCGAGACGAGGTGGGATATGACCACGGCGCTGCGGGGCCGGCTCAATGCCGCGCCCGTCGCTGATCCGTGGCATGCGTTGTGGGCCATGATGGTCGGCTTCTTCATGATCCTGGTCGACGCAACCATCGTGTCGGTCGCCAACCCGTCGATCATGGAGAAGCTGGGCGCCGGCTACGACGCCGTCATCTGGGTCACCAGCGCCTACCTGCTCGGCTTCGCGGTGCCGCTGCTTTTAGCCGGCCGACTCGGAGACCGCTACGGACCGAAGAACGTCTACCTGCTCGGCCTGCTGGTTTTCACCGTCGCATCGCTGTGGTGCGGACTGTCCGGCACCATCGGCATGCTCATCGCAGCCCGGGTAGTGCAGGGCGTCGGGGCGGCGCTACTCACCCCGCAGACGCTGTCCACCATCACCCGAATCTTCCCGGCCGAGCGACGCGGCGTGGCGATGAGTTTGTGGGGCGCCACAGCGGGGGTCGCGAGTCTGGTGGGGCCGCTGGCCGGCGGCATGCTCGTCGACGGGCTGGGCTGGCAATGGATCTTCTTCGTCAACGTTCCCATCGGAGTCATCGGGCTGGGCCTGGCGTTCTTGTGGGTTCCACAACTTCCGACCGAGAGACCGGGCTTCGACCTGATCGGCGTCGTGCTCTCCGGCATCGGCATGTTCATGATCGTCTTCGCCCTGCAGGAGGGGCAGTCGCACGACTGGGCTCCCTGGGTATGGGGCATGCTCGCCGCCGGGGCGGGCTTCATGGCTGCATTCGTCTTCTGGCAGCAGGCCAACCGCGACGAGCCACTGGTCCCGCTGGGCATCTTCCGTGACCGCGACTTCAGCCTGTCCACCGTCGGCGTCGCGACCATCGGCTTCGTCGTCACCGGGATGTTCCTGCCCGTGATGTTCTACGCCCAGGCGGTGTGCGGCCTGTCGCCGACCCGCGCGGCAGTGTTGACCGCGCCGATGGCGATCGTCACCGGCGTGTTGGCGCCGTGGGTGGGCAGAATCGTCGACCGGTATCACCCCCGACCGATCATCGGGTTCGGCTTCTCGATGCTGGCGATTTCGCTGACGTGGTTATCGGTGGAGATGACGCCGACAACGGCGATCTGGCGAATCGTGTTGCCGCTGACGGCAACTGGCGTCGGAATGGCGTTCATCTGGTCGCCCTTGGCGGCGACCGCGACGCGCAATCTGGCGGCAGATGTGGCAGGCGCGGGGTCGGGTGTCTACAACGCCACCCGTCAGGTCGGCTCGGTGTTGGGAAGCGCCAGCATGGCAGCGTTCATGTCGGCGCGAATCACCGCCGAGATGCCGTTGGCGGCCGACGGGTCCGGCGGCGAGGGCTCGGTCACGCAATTGCCCGGCTTCCTGCACGAACCGTTCGCAGCCGCGATGTCGCAGTCGCTGTTGCTGCCCGCGTTCGTCGCGTTGTTCGGTGTCGTGGCGGCCCTGTTTCTGCTCGGCTTCGCCAGCCGGCCGACCGCTCGAGGGCAGGCCGTCGACGATGACGAGTACTGGGACGACGACGATGACGGCGA
>LZSH01000081.1 GCA_001665255.1 Mycobacteriaceae bacterium 1482268.1
CCGGAGAACGCGCGACCGGCACCGCGCAGCACGATCACCTTGATCGCTGGGTCCCGTTCGGCGAAGCCGATGGCCGCCTCGATCTCGTCGGGCATGGGCGGCACGATGGTGTTGAGCGCCTCTGGGCGGTTCAGCGTGACGGTCGCGACGGGTGGCTGGGTCGTGTACAGCAAGGTCTCGAAGTCGGGCATGCCTGCAGTATCGCCGTCAGCGCGACTGTGCGGCCACGGCTTCGGCGATCGGGGTATCGCCCGAAATGAGATCGAAGCTGCGGCCCGCCGTACGTGGTTCGTCCAACACCGCAACGAGCACTGCCGCGACGTCTTGGCGGGGAATGCTTCCGCGGCCGGTCGACTCGGCGATCTGCACGCTGCCTGTCGCCGCGTCGTTCGTCAGCGCGCCCGGCCGCAGGATGGTCCACTTCAACGCAGAGCGGCTCCGAATCGCCTCGTCGGCAGCGCCTTTCGCGCGCAGGTAGGCCTGAAAGACGTCGTCGTCGGCGCTGGCCCGCGGGTCGGCGGCCATCGCGGAGACCATCACGTAACGCTCGACCCCTGCGGCTTCGGCTGCGTCGGCCAGCAGGATGGCCGCGTCGCGGTCGACGGTCTCCTTGCGCGCGGCACCGCTGCCGGGTCCGGCGCCCGCGGCGAACACGACGGCGTCTGCGCCGCCCAGGTGTTCGGCCACCTCGTCGACCGGGGCTTTTTCGAGATCCATGACCAGAGCCTGGGCGCCCGCTGCTTCGAGGTCAGCGACCTGTGCCGGATTCCTGATCAATCCGGCGACGGAGTCGCCGCGTTGCGACAGCAGCCGCTCGAGGATCAACGCGATCTTGCCGTGCCCGCCTGCGATGACTACATGCATGCCACAACCCTTACTCCGCGTCGGCCGCCCGCGCCGGCGGCGGGTCGGGCATCCGCGGGTCGCGCATGTACTCGTAGATTCGGCCGCCAAGCTTGATATGGGACGTGAACCGGTAGGCGATCAGCACGAGAACGCATGCAACTGCGAGAGCGGCGAACAGTCCTGACCGCCAATCGGGAATTTGAGAGGCGAACAGCAACGCCGATGCTGTGATGCAACAGGTCCAGTAGATCCGGCGTTGAATCGACGCCGTCGACAAACGACGCGACTTCCAGAGCAACATTCCGCCGATGCCACCGAGGACTATCAAGGCCAGGCCGATATAGCCCAGTGCCTTACCGATGCTCAGATGATCCATTCAACGACTCCTACCAGCTGCCGCCGCCACCGCTCCCCGGGCTGACGCGCTGCGGATCGAAGACCGAGCCGATGCTACCGCCGATGTCCGATCCAGCGAAGCCACCGAGCAGACCGCCGATGACCGCGGCGCCGGCGGCGGTGAGCGGGCCGCCGAACGAGCCGACAGCAGCGCCGGCGGCCATGCCGCCGAGCATGCTGCCGCCAACGCCGCCGACGGCCTCGCCGAGTTCTTCGTTGGGGTTCCAGGAATTGTTGGGATATTCGAGACCTGCGACCACCAGTTGGGCGATATTGCCTACTGCGCCGACTCGTCCTCCCCACTTTGCGAAGAGTGCAGCGTCTGCCTTGGACAAACCGTTCAGGGCGTGTTCGCCTGTCTCCACCGACTTTCCGTACTGCCCGACGCCGGTGCCGACGCTGTCGGACAGCGAGCCCAAACCCTTGATCACCGTCAAGACGCCATCTTCGGACAGGCCCATATTCCTGAGCTGTTGCTCCGCGCGGCCGATCACCATCGCCCTGGCCTGGGTATCAGCGCTGTCCAGAAACGCGGTCGCCGCATCGGGCGACATCGGCGCCGAGCCCAGCAGACCCGCCTCCAGCTGTCGCTGGAAGTCCAACCGTGTTTGGGCCAGTTGACGCGGGTCCCTGCCGAGGACCGGATCGACCGCAACAGGCCCGACGAACCGCGACATGTTGTAGTCGTCGAGTCGCTCGCCGGCGTACTGCTTGGCATACGGATTGGCGGTGGGGTCGTTGACCGTGGCGAAGTCACGCAGGCGAGCGGCGGCGGCCTGCTTCTCCGGTGTCATCGGTCCGCCGCTGTTGATCAGCTCCTCGTCGGCGGCACGCTGGGTGGAGTCGTACTTTCCGGCGGCGGCTTTCGCATGATCCTGGGCGGACGGCTCGCCCTGCCCTTCGCCGCCTGCGATGGCGTCCATGTCATAGCCGTCGGCGGCCATGTCGAGCTGCGCCTCGTCCAGCTTGGTGCCGTAGGCATTCCGCACGGCAGTCACCTCGTTGAGCGACTGCTTGGTGGCATCGATGGCGGCGGACTTCAACGCCGACCAGTCCAGGTTGACGCCGTCGGCCCGCGCTTGTGCGATCTCGGCGGCGATGGTGTTGTCGAGCTGAACCAGCCGGGCGTTGAGGTTGCCGATCGAGATATGGCCACTGCGCTGCGCCTCGGCGAGTGTCGCCGCAATGTTCTGGAGGTCTGCGGCGACCTTCGACATCTGCTCCTTGTTGAGCTTCAACCACTGTGTCGCGCGTCGGATCTCTTCGGCGTCATTGATTCCGAACTCGGGATCGTCGCGGTCCCAGGCCGCGTCGAACCGCTTCTTGGCGGCGTTGAACTCGTCATCGGTCTCGCTCATACACACGCCCGCATTGCGGAACGAGGTGGCCAGTTCACCGATCTCGCCGGGCGAACCCGCCTGAATGGTGCCGTCGATCTGCCACGGATCCCCGCCGGCCGCGCCGATGAGTTCCGGCACGCTCAGATACGCCAGCTGCGGATACTCAGGCATCCGGGACGGCGTCGATGGCGGCCTTGTTGTCCGATTCCGTCGTCTCGAAGGAGCTCGCGGCGGTGGTCGCCTTGTCGCCGATGTCGGTGAGCGTCCGATGGTTGCCGCGCATCGCCCGCACGTGAGACTGATGACCCGCGGTCAGCGTGCTGTGAAAGGCGTGTGCCGCATCGAAATCGCCGAAAATGCCGGAGGGGATCGCGGCCTGCGCCAAGGCGTCCGCGCCGCTGCGCGCCATTTGGCCGGCGTTGCGTGCGACATCTGCCCCGTCTTTGAGAACGTCGGGCTCTACCCGCATCGGTCACTCCAGAAAATCGCCGAAAAGTTTGCTGTCAGCCTACCGTGCCCGGCGGCGTGCCCGGCGCGCTAATTATCGAGCGTGCGGTGCAGGAACTCGAAGATCAGCGCGGACCGGAATGCGGTTTGCTTGTTGTCGGCGGCGCCGGCGTGACCACCCTCGATGTTTTCGTAGTAGTGCACCTGGTGCCCGGCTGCCTCCAGCGCGGCGGTCATCTTGCGTGCATGGCCCGGATGCACCCGATCGTCACGGGTGGACGTGGTCATCAACAACGGCGGATACTGACGATCCGCCGAGATGTTCTGATACGGCGAGTAATCGGCGATGAAGGCCCAGTCATCCGGATTGTCGGGATCGCCGTACTCCGCCACCCATGACGCGCCCGCCAGCAGCAGATGGAACCGCCGCATGTCCAGCAGCGGCACGCTGCACACCAGCGCGCCGAACAGCTCCGGGTACTGGGTCAGCATGACGCCCATCAGCAGCCCGCCGTTGCTGCCGCCCTGCGCACCCAGGTGTTTGACAGTGGTGATTCCGCGGCGCACCAAATCCTCTGCGACCGAGGCGAAGTCCTCGCTTACCAGATGGCGGCCCTCCCGCATCGCCTGTGTGTGCCAGCCGGGCCCGTACTCGCCGCCGCCGCGAATGTTGGCCATCACGTAAGTCCCACCGCGGGCCAGCCACAGTCGGCCGAGCACACCGTCGTAACCCGGGGTTCGAGATACCTCGAATCCGCCATAGCCGCCGAGCAGCGTGGGGCGGCGTCCGGTACTACCACGATGAGTGACGACGAAGTAGGGAATCGACGTGCCGTCTTTCGACGTCGCGAAATACTGTGTGACAGCGATGTTTTCGGCGTCGAAGAACGACGGCGCCGATTTGATCTGTTCGAGCGGGCCCTCGACGGGCCCGTGCAGAAGCCGCGACGGTGTGGTGAACCCGCTGAAGTCGAGGAAGATCTCGTCGCCCAGGTCGTCGGTGTCGACGATGACGGCGTTCGTGTTGTCGGGGATTCCGGGTACCGGTTCGGTGGCCCAGGTGCCCGGTGTCACCGTGTGCACTCTACTTACCACGTCGGAAAGCGTGACGATGACAAGCTTGTCCTTTGTCCACGCGTAGTGGTTGAGGCTGGTGTGCTCGTCGGGCTCGAACACGACGTGCAGTTCTGCTGTACCGGAAAGGAATTCGTCGTAATCGGCGGCGATCAGCGAGCCGGCCGCATAGGTGCCCTCCGCGGTGTACCAGTCGGTGCGCAGCTCGATGAGCAGCCAGTTTCGGTGTGCCGACACGGTGGCGTCGGTGGGGGCGTCGATGCGGATGAACTCGTCGTCGCGCAGTTCGTAGACCTCGTCGTTGAAGAAGTCGACCGCGCGGCTGAGCAGGGTCCGCTCGAAACCCGGTGTCCGGTCGCGTGATGCGGCGACGAGCACGTCGGTGCGCGTCCCGCTGAAGAGCATCTCGGCGTCCTCCAGCGGCGTTCCCCGCCGCCAGCGTTTGACCAGTCGCGGATAACCGGACTCGGTCAGCGAGTCCTCGCCCCAATCGGTGCCGATCAGGACGGTGTTCTCGTCGTCCCAGCTGATCTGGGTCTTGGCTTCGGGTACCTGAAAGCCGTCGGCGACGAATTGTCCTGTGCGCATGTCGAATTCACGCACCACGGCCGCATCCGAACCGCCCCGCGACAGGCTGATCAGAGCCAGCGAATGGTCGGGCTCGATGACCCGTGCTCCGGCCCACACCCAGTTCTCGTCCTCGTCGGCGGCCAATGCGTCGAGGTCGATCACCACCTCCCAGTCGGGTGCGTCGGTGCGGTAGCTGTCCAAAGTGGTGCGCCGCCACAGGCCGCGGGGGTTGGCCGCGTCGCGCCAGAAGTTGTACAGGTGGTCACCGCGACGGCGGACGTATGGGATGCGGGCGTCGGTGTCGAGCACCTCGAGGGCCTCGGTGCGCATCTGCTCGAAGCGTTCGTCGCACAGCTCGGCGAGCGTCGGCTCGTTGTGGCGGCGGACCCAGTCCAGCGCGTCGTCGCCGGTGATGTCCTCGAGCCAGAGGTAGGGGTCGTCGCTCACGGCGTCCATTCTGATGTCCCCCTTCGCCGAAACCGACACCTGGGCGAAGAAGTGCGAGTGCCGCCCGCCATTTCGTCGATCTCGGCGGGGGGTATGCGGTGCCGGCGTTGGCATCATGTAGTGATCGGGAGCACAATCGGCCCAACAACTGCCGAAGGAGTCAGTCATGACCGTATATGCACGCCCGGGTTCCTCCGATGCACTGATGTCCTACGACTCGCGCTACGGCAATTTCATTGGCGGCGAATGGGTGCCGCCTGCGGGCGGCGAATACTTCGAGAACCCGACGCCGGTGACGGGCCAGGTGTTCTGCGAGATTCCGAGGTCCACCGAGGCCGATATCGACAAGGCTCTCGACGCCGCCCACGCAGCCGCCCCGGAATGGGGTAAGACCGCGGCGGGCGAGCGGGCGAACATCCTCAACAAGATCGCCGACCGCATCGAGGAGAACCTCGAATCGCTGGCGCTGGCCGAGGCGTGGGACAACGGCAAGCCCATCCGCGAGACCCTCAACGCAGACCTGCCGCTGGCCGTCGACCACTTCCACTACTTCGCGGGCGCGATCCGCGCGCAGGAGGGCTCGCTGAGCCAGATCGACGACGACACCGTCGCCTACCACTTCCACGAGCCGCTCGGCGTCGTCGGCCAGATCATTCCGTGGAACTTCCCGATCCTGATGGCCACCTGGAAGCTGGCGCCGGCACTCGCCGCAGGCAACGCCGTCGTGCTCAAACCCGCAGAGCAGACACCGGCGTCGATCCTCTACCTGATGTCATTGATCGGCGACCTGCTGCCGGCCGGTGTGCTGAACGTCGTCAACGGGTTCGGGTTCGAAGCGGGCAAGCCGCTGGCGTCAAGCAACCGCATCGCCAAGATCGCGTTCACCGGCGAGACCACTACCGGCCGCCTGATCATGCAGTACGCGTCGCAGAACCTGATTCCCGTGACGCTGGAACTCGGTGGCAAGAGCCCCAACGTCTTCTTCTCCGACGTGATGGCCGCCGGTGACGATTTCCAGGACAAGGCGCTGGAAGGGTTCACGATGTTCGCGCTCAACCAGGGCGAGGTGTGCACCTGCCCGTCGCGCAGCCTGATCCAGTCCGACATCTACGACGAGTTCCTCGAGCTGGCCGCCATCCGCACCAAGGCGGTGCGTCAGGGCGATCCGCTGGACACCGAGACGATGATCGGCTCGCAGGCGTCCAACGATCAACTGGAAAAAGTGTTGTCCTACATCGAGATTGGCAAGGACGAGGGCGCGCGCGTCGTGACTGGCGGCGAGCGCGCGGACCTCGGCGGCGACCTCAACGGCGGGTACTACGTGCAGCCGACCATCTTCGAGGGCAACAACAAGATGCGGATCTTCCAGGAGGAGATCTTCGGGCCAGTCGTGGCGGTCACGTCGTTCAAGGATTACGACGACGCGATCGCGATCGCCAATGACACGCTCTACGGCCTCGGTGCGGGGGTGTGGAGCCGCGACGGCAACGTCGCCTACCGCGCGGGCCGCGACATCAAGGCCGGCCGCGTGTGGACCAACTGCTATCACGCCTACCCCGCGCATGCGGCGTTCGGCGGCTACAAGCAGTCCGGCATCGGCCGCGAAACCCACAAGATGATGCTCGACCACTACCAGCAGACCAAGAACCTGCTGGTGAGCTACAGCAACAAGGCGCAGGGGTTCTTCTGAGCAGCGATGCGCCCGCCCGGGCGCTGATCACCCGCGCGGCGGCCGACCTGCTGGTCAAGCTGCAGGGCAGGCACGGGCCGGTGATGTTCCACCAGTCCGGCGGCTGCTGCGACGGGTCGTCGCCGATGTGCTATCCCCTCGGCGAGTTCATGGTCGGCGACCGCGACATCCTGCTGGCGGTTCTCGACGTCGGCGAGCCGGGCGTGCCGGTCTGGATCTCCGGCCCGCAGTTCGAGGCGTGGAAGCACACCCAGCTGGTGATCGACGTGGTGCCGGGCCGCGGCGGGGGGTTCAGCCTGGAGGCACCAGAGGGCGTGCGATTCCTGTCCCGCGGCCGGGCTTTCACCGACGACGAGAACCGCGTGCTGGCCGACGATCCGCCGGTGACGGGCGCCGCGTACGAGCGCGGGGAACGGCCTGCGCCCGGCGGCACACACGTTGTGGCAGAAGCAATTGATGCGTGCCCGTTACCTGGCACGCCGCGCGGCTAGGGCACCTTCGACAGCACGCGGCGTTATCGTCGGAGGCGTGATACCCGTACCACGAGCCTGGTTTCTGGCCAGCGCAATGCTAGTGGGCACCGCGGTCGGTCTGGTGGCGGGAATCGCGGCGACGAAGCTGGTGAGCACACCGGTCCGGCCCGACGTCGTCGTCGCGCTCGTCGTCGGAGTGCCAAGCGTGTTCGGCATGGCGATGATCCTGCTGTCGCACCGACGCTGGATGACGGCCTTGGGCGCATTCGTCCTCGCCGTCGCGCCCGGATGGTTCGCGGCGCTTGCGACGGTTCAGGTGGTGCATGGTGTCTGAGCAGACATATAAGGGGACGCGCCGCCATCGCGCGCCGCTGGGGTGGCACCCACCGCGGATCACGCCCGACACAAACGGCAGTTCCGACACCGACGTTCCCGAACCCACGGAACCGTTCACGCCGACGTTCACCGGCGCCGTGCCCGTGGTCGCCCAGGAGGCGTCGCCCGACCCAGAGCCCGCAGCCGTCGCAGAGCCCCCAGCCCACGGTCAACCGCTCAAGCGCTGGACGTTCGTCCTCGTCGTCGCGGCCGCATGGGTCGTGGCGGCTGTCATCGGCCTGGGCCTGTTCTACTGGTGGTTCCACTCGATCAACAAGACGCCCGCTGTCTTCATCGTGCTCGTCTACCTGGTCATGTGCGCCGTCGCGGCCGTGATCGCGGCGACCGTGCCGGACAGACCCGTGCTGGCGGCGCTGGGCATCGCGCTGATGTCGGCGCCGTTCGCGTCGACGGCCGCGGCGGCCGTGCTGTACGGCTACTACTTCTGCGAACACGCAAGCCGCTGTCTGGTGGGGGTTCTGCCCTACTAGGGTTGGCGGGGTGAGCCACTATGACGTCGTTGTTCTCGGAGCAGGGCCAGGCGGGTACGTCGCCGCGATCCGCGCCGCTCAACTCGGACTGAAGACCGCAGTCGTCGAACCCAAGTACTGGGGCGGAGTGTGCCTCAACGTCGGCTGTATTCCGTCGAAGGCATTGCTGCGCAACGCCGAACTCGCGCACATCTTCACCAAGGAGGCCAAGCAGTTCGGCATCAGCGGGGAGGCGACGTTCGACTACGGGGTCGCCTTCGACCGCAGCCGCAAGGTCGCCGACGGCCGGGTGGCCGGTGTGCACTTCCTGATGAAGAAGAACAAGATCACCGAGATCCACGGGTACGGCACGTTCAAAGACGACCACACGCTCGAGGTCGATCTCAACGAGGGTGACACCGAGACGGTGACGTTCGACAACATCATCATCGCCACCGGCAGCAGCACCAAGCTGGTACCCGGCACGTCGCTGTCGGACAACGTCGTGACCTACGAAGAGCTCATCCTGTCGCGCGAGTTGCCGAAGTCGATCGTCATCGCGGGAGCGGGTGCGATCGGCATGGAGTTCGGTTACGTGCTGAAGAACTACGGCGTTGACGTCACCATCGTGGAGTTCCTGCCGCGGGCGCTGCCGAACGAGGACGCCGAAGTGTCCAAGGAGATCGAAAAGCAATTCAAGAAGCTCGGCGTGAAGGTGCTCACCGGCACCAAGGTCGAGTCGATCTCCGACGATGGTGGCGACGTCACCGTCACGGTCAGCAAGGACGGCAAGTCCGAGGACCTGAAGACCGAGAAGGTTTTGCAGGCGATCGGCTTCGCGCCGAACATCGAGGGCTACGGGCTGGACAAGGCCGGTGTGCAGATCACCGAGCGCAAGGCGATCGGCATCGACGATTACATGCGCACCAACGTGGGCCACATCTATGCGATCGGCGACGTCACCGGCATGCTGCAGCTTGCGCATGTGGCCGAAGCGCAGGGCGTCGTCGCGGCCGAAACCATCGGCGGCGCAGACACTTTGCCGCTCGGCGACTACCGGATGCTGCCGCGCGCGACGTTCTGTCAACCGCAGGTCGCCAGCTTCGGCCTCACCGAGGAGCAGGCGCGCGACGAGGGCTACGACGTCAAGGTCGCCAAGTTCCCGTTCACCGCGAACGCCAAGGCGCACGGCGTCGGGGACCCGAGCGGGTTCGTGAAGCTGATCGCCGACGGCCGCTACGGCGAGCTGATCGGTGGCCACCTCGTCGGCCACGACGTGTCGGAGCTGCTGCCCGAGCTGACCCTCGCGCAGAAGTGGGACCTGACGGCCACCGAGCTTGCCCGCAACGTCCACACCCACCCGACGATGTCGGAGGCGCTACAGGAGTGCTTCCACGGCCTCGTCGGCCACATGATCAATTTCTGAACGTGGCCCAGACAGTCAGCACAGGTAGAGCGATCTGGGTCGCCGGCATCGGCGGCTTGATCATCGGCCACATGCTGTGGCTGGCCGGTATTTCCGCCGCCATTGCGACGAGCTCGATCAGCAGCTGGGTGCTCGTGGTTGCGGGGGTGTCGTTCGTCGTCGGCATCGGGGCCGGCCTGCTGGCATGGCGCGACTATCAACGCAAAGCCGAGGTGCGAGCGGCGTTCCTGGCCGCACTGCCCATATCGCCGGTGCTGCTGTCGCTGGTGGTGCTCGGCGTCACGTACCTGTAGCCGTTCAGTCCGGGAAGTCCAGCGGCACTTTCAGCGTCGTGATGGTGGCCGCCAGCCCGTCGTATTGCGCTGCGAGCAAGCAGAATTCGATGAGCTGCGCCTTGGTCAGGTGACTCGCCAACGACGCCCACGTCTCGGCGGACACACCCCTGGTGACGACGAACTCGTCGGTGGCAGTGATCAGCGCGCGCTGCCGGTCGGTGAGCCCCTCGGCGTCGGGCCCTTCGAAAATCTTGGCCTGCAACTCCGGGCCGATGCCGCGGGTCCTGGCCAACCTGCGGTGCTGTTGCAGCTCGTACTCGCAATCGCGGAGATGGCCGACGCGAAGGATGACGACCTCGGCGTCGCGGACCGGCAGCTTGCTCAACATGCCGAGCAACAATCCGCTGTAGGGCAGCCACGCCAAAAACAGCAGCTTGTGCTGACCCAACACGTTGAACAGGCTGAACCGCGGCGCGCGGATCGTCCGCGCGCCCAGCTTCGCGATCACCCAATTGATGGGGCCGAGTTCCCGAAAACCTCCCGGTTCGATGCGGGCTGGCGCGCTCATGCTTGCTTGACCAGGTACGGCGACACCGTGCTGCGGTGCTCGTCGAGATCGAGGGCGCGGCCGAGAGCGGGGAAGGCCCGCTGCGGGCAATTGTCGCGTTCGCACACTCGGCAACCCGCCCCGATCGGTGTGGCTATGAGGTCGGGATCGCCGGCCAAGTCCAGTCCTTCCGAGTAGACGAGCCGGTGTGCGTGCCGAATCTCGCAGCCGAGCCCGATCGCGAACGTCTTGCCCGGCTGACCATAGCGCGACGCGCGACGCTCCACCGTCCGCGCCACCCACATGTAGCTGCGGCCGTCGGGCATCTGCGCGATCTGCACCAGAATCTTCCCGGGGTTTGCGAACGTCTCGTAGACATTCCACAGCGGGCACGTTCCGCCGCTCGACGAGAAGTGAAAACCCGTGGCGGACTGTCGCTTTGACATGTTGCCCGCCTTGTCGACGCGGACGAACGAGAAGGGCACGCCACGCATCGACGGCCGCTGCAGCGTGGAGAGTCGGTGCGCGATCGTCTCGTAGCTGACCGAGTAGAACGCCGAGAGGCGCTCGACGTCGTACCGGAACTGCTCGGCGACCTCGTGGAACTGCCCGTAGGGCAGCACCGTCGCCGCGGCGAAGTAGTTGGCCAGACCCAACCGTGCCAGCGTCGTCGACTCGTCGCTGGTGAACTTGCCTTCGTCGACCAACTTCTCGATCAGGTCACCGAACTCGAGATAGGCCAACTCGGCCGCCATCTTGAACACCTGCTGGCCTGACGACAGGTGGCTGGCCATTTCGAGCCGCCGCGTGAGGGGGTCGTAGCGGTGCAGCACGGTATCGCCCAGATCGGTGCGCCGCACGATCCGCACTCCGTGTACGGCTCGCAGTCGGTCAGCCAGGTCCCGGGCCAGATCGCCGCGGTGCATCCGCAGATCGATGGTCAGGTCTTCGGCGGCGGTGTCGAGCTCGTGCAGATAGTTCTGCCGCTGGTAGAAGTAGTCGCGGACCTCCTCGTGCGGCATCGTGATGGAGCCAGACCCAGAGCCGGAGCCGCTGCCGGAGAACCGGTCCTCGGTGGCGGCGGCCAGCTGCATGGTGGTCAGCTGATACCGCCGATGGAGGTTGACGATCGCGCGGGCCAGCGTCGGATGGGCGTTGACGATGTCGGCGATCTCGGCAGGGTCGACGTCGATGTCGAGGTCGCGGTCCATCGTGACCTCGCGCAGTTCGGCGACCAGCCGGGTGTCGTCCTGGGATGCGAAGAACGTGGCGTCGACGCCGAACACCTCGGTGATGCGCAACAGCACCGCGACCGTCAGGGGACGCACGTCGTGTTCGATCTGGTTCAGGTAGCTCGGCGAGATGCCGAGCATCTGCGCCAGCGCCGCCTGGCTGAATCCGCGCTCGTTGCGCAGTTGCCGGACCCGTGAGCCGACAAACGTTTTGGCCACGTCAGCCAGCATAACCGGGTGCGAAGGCGACCTTCGCATTCTTGGCACCGACCCTGCTGTGGCAGTATCGGGAACCGTCAGGGGTTAGCAGGGGAGAACGAGTCGTGCCGGAAACTGCAGGTAGCACCGGGTTGTCGAAGGTCTTGATGCCGGTGCCTGATCCGCACCCCGACGTCTTCGACAAGGAGTGGCCGCTGCGGGTGGCCGACATCGACCGGTTGGGCAGGCTGCGCTTCGACGCGGCGTGCCGGCATATCCAGGACATCGGCCAGGATCACCTGCGCGAGCTGGGTTTTGAGGAGACCCACCCGCTGTGGATTGTGCGGCGGACCATGATCGACCTGATCAAGCCGATCGAGTTTCAGGACATCCTGCGGCTGCGCCGCTGGTGTTCGGGCACGTCGAACCGGTGGTGTGAGATGCGGGTGCGCCTCGACGGTCGTCGCGGCGGTCTGATGGAGTCCGAGGCGTTCTGGATCAACATCAGTCGCGAGACGCAAGGTCCGGCGCGCATCGCCGATGACTTCATCGAGGGGCTGCGGCGCACCACCACCGAGGGCAGGCTGCGGTGGAAGGCCTACCTGACGCCCGGCAGCCGCGACGACGCGACGCAGATCCGCGAGTATCCGGTTCGCGTCACCGACATCGACCTGTTCGACCACATGAACAACTCGGTCTACTGGACGGTGATCGAGGACTACCTGCTGTCACGCCCGGAAATGATGGAGCAGCCGCTGCGGGTGACGATCGAGCATGACGCGCCCGTGGCGCTCGGCGACAAGCTGGAGATCATCGCGCACGTCCATTCGCCGGGTTCGACCGAGCAGTTCGGCGCCGACCTGACAGATCGCACTGTTACAACGCTCACATACGCGGTCGGCGACGAGACCAAAGCCGTCGCCGCGATCTTCGCGCTGTAGACCCTGTCCGCTTAACAGTACGAGCGTACTGACCTGCGAAAATTGGCTACTGATCGGTAACTACTGAACCGGTAAAGCTGATGCTGATCTTCGCAAGATTTGCAAGAATGCCGAGCTGCTTAACGAAAATTGGCAATTGGTGGCGCTGGACCAGCGCTTATACCGAGGTGCATTATCGGATTAGCGCAACAGCGAAGTTGTTTGGGCGTTAACAAGCTGGGAACTCTGGCGGCGCCGCAGCGATGAGTGAACACGAGAAGGAGTAGCCGGATGTCGACCGTTGGCACGCCGAAATCACCCGAGCAGATTCAGCAGGATTGGGACACCAACCCCCGGTGGAAGGGCATCGAGCGCACTTATACCGCCGAGGACGTCGTGGCGCTGCAGGGCTCGGTCGTCGAGGAGGCCACGCTGGCCCGCCGCGGCGCCGAGGTGCTGTGGAACCAGCTGCACGACCTGGAGTTCGTCAACGCGCTCGGCGCGCTGACCGGCAACATGGCCGTCCAGCAGGTGCGCGCAGGGCTGAAGGCCATCTACCTTTCCGGCTGGCAGGTCGCCGGTGACGCGAACCTCTCCGGCCACACCTACCCCGACCAGAGCCTCTACCCGGCCAACTCGGTGCCGCAGGTCGTGCGCCGCATCAACAACGCGCTGCTGCGCGCCGACGAGATCGCCAAGGTTGAGGGCGACACGTCCGTCGAGAACTGGCTGGTCCCGATCGTCGCCGACGGTGAGGCGGGCTTCGGTGGCGCGCTGAACGTCTACGAGCTGCAGAAGGCGATGATCGCCGCGGGTGTCGCCGGTTCGCACTGGGAGGATCAGCTGGCCTCGGAGAAGAAGTGCGGTCACCTCGGTGGCAAGGTGCTGATCCCGACCCAGCAGCACATCCGGACGCTGACCTCGGCCCGCCTGGCCGCCGACGTGGCCGATGTGCCGACCGTCGTGATTGCCCGCACCGACGCCGAGGCGGCCACGCTGATCACCTCCGACGTCGACGAGCGCGATCAGCCGTTCATCACCGGTGAGCGCACCAAGGAAGGGTTCTACCGGGTCAAGAACGGTCTCGAGCCGTGCATCGCCCGCGCCAAGGCGTATGCGCCGTACTCCGACCTGATCTGGATGGAGACCGGCACACCCGACCTCGAGTTGGCCGCGAAGTTCGCCGAGGGCGTCAAGGCCGAGTTCCCCGACCAGATGCTGGCCTACAACTGCTCGCCGTCGTTCAACTGGCGCAAGCACCTCGACGACTCGACCATCGCAAAGTTCCAGAAGGAACTGGGCTCGATGGGCTTCAAGTTCCAGTTCATCACGCTGGCCGGCTTCCACGCCCTGAACTACTCGATGTTCGATCTGGCCTACGGCTACGCCCGCAACCAGATGAGCGCCTACGTCGAGCTTCAGGAGCGCGAATTCGCCGCCGAGGAGCGCGGTTACACCGCAACGAAGCATCAGCGCGAGGTCGGCGCCGGCTACTTCGACCGGATCGCCACCACCGTCGACCCGACGTCGTCGACCACGGCGCTGACGGGCTCGACCGAAGAGGGCCAGTTCCACTAGGTCACCAATCTGCGCGAGCAGACGCAAAAGTCCCCTTCACCACGGCGTGTCGGGGACTTTTGCGTCTGCTCGCACTTCTAGTAGAGAGTGTCTCCGTGAGCATTGAACGGGTAGGCGTCGTCGGCGCTGGGCAGATGGGGTCGGGCATCGTCGAGGTCTCGGCCAAGGCGGGCGCCAGCGTCGTGGTCTACGAGCCGACCGACGCACTGATCAACGCAGGACGCGATCGCGTCACCAGCTCGCTCGAACGCGCGACGAGCAAGGGCAAACTCAGCGAGGCCGACCGCGACGCCGCGCTGGCACGGCTGAGGTTCACCACCGACCTCACCGATCTGTCGGACCGCCAACTGGTGATCGAGGCGGTCGTCGAAGACGAGGCAGTCAAGGCCAAGATCTTCGCCGAGCTCGACGCGATCGTCACCGACCCCGATGCCGTGCTCGCGTCGAACACCTCCAGCATCCCCATCATGAAAATCGCTGCGGCGACGAATAACCCGAGCCGGGTACTCGGCTTGCACTTCTTCAACCCGGTGCCGGTGCTGCCCCTCGTCGAACTGATCAGCACGCTGGTCACCTCCGACGACGCGCTGGCACGCGTCGAAGAGTTCGCCAGCGGCGTGCTGGGCAAGAAGGTGGTGCGCTGCGGCGATCGGTCGGGCTTCATCGTCAACGCGTTGCTGGTGCCGTACCTGCTTTCGGCGATCCGGATGGCAGAAGCGGGCGTGGCGACCGTCGAGGATATCGACACGGCGGTCGTCGCCGGATTGTCACACCCGATGGGCCCGCTGCGGCTGTCCGACCTGATCGGACTCGACACGATGAAGCTCATCGCCGACTCGATGTATGACGAGTACAAGGATCCGAACTTCGCGCCGCCTCCGCTGCTGCTACGGATGGTGGAGGCAGGACAGCTCGGCAAGAAGTCACGTAAAGGGTTTTACTCGTACTGAGCGTCGACTTGGGTTCGCGCCGGTTTTTGGCTAGTTTGTCTTCGTAATGTGACTGCCGGTTCAGAGGGAGCCGGATATGTGCACTGGTGTTGACCGCCACTCTGCATGTCCGTCGCCCGCCTGATTCGGGCGACGAGTAGACGATTAGAGCGGAGTCGAAACTTCATGTCGGGTGCAGTAAAGGACCTGGAACCGTATTACGAAGAATCCCAGTCGATTTACGATGTATCCAACGAGTTCTTCGCGCTGTTCCTCGGGCCCACGATGGGCTACACCTGTTCATACTTCGAACGCGAGGACATGTCGCTGGACGAGGCGCAGATCGCGAAATTCGACCTGGCGCTCGGCAAGCTGAACCTGGAACCGGGGATGACGCTGCTCGATGTCGGCTGCGGATGGGGCGGCGCTCTGAAGCGCGCTATCGAGGTCTACGACGTCAACGTGATCGGCATCACGTTGAGCCGCAACCAGTATGAGTACAGCAAGGCCTTGATGGCGTCGATCCCGACCCTGCGGCCAGCTCTTCGATGTCCTCGACTGCAGGCAGCTGTCCACCGGGGAAAATTTCGGTGCCGATGAATCGCATGAACTTCAGGTCGGAGATGGTCAGCTTGATCCCGTTCTCGCGGAAAAACTTCTGCGTGTGCGCGAGGATCGTGTGCAGCAGCATCCGGCCGTCGGCGGGCAGGATGTCGTAGGCCCGCTCGAAGAAGACTGGGTAGCGGTCCGCCTTGAACGCCTCGAACGCGCCGATCGACACGATCCGATCGACGGGCTCGTCAAATTCCTCCCAGCCCTGCAGCCGTACCTCGGCCGTCCGCTGGGTCGGGATCGACGCCATCAAGGCCTTGCTGTACTCATACTGGTTGCGGCTCAACGTGATGCCGATCACGTTGACG
>LZSH01000082.1 GCA_001665255.1 Mycobacteriaceae bacterium 1482268.1
GCCCCCGACCGCGGTCAGCACCAGCGCAAGCGCGCGGCGGCGCTGCGCGCGCATCCAATCCTGCAACGCTGAGAGCAGTGCACGGGTGCGGTCGGGGGCGTACTGCTCGTCGCAGGCCTGGCCGGGCTCTAGCCGCCGCCCTGGTGGTTCAACACGTACTGCATGCCGGCCAGCAGTTGCGACACCGGATCGGCGCCACCGCCGAACGCGGCCTGCGTGGCCGGAGCGGTGACGGCCGCCGGGTCATAGCCGTTGACCGGATCGACGGTGATCGGCGCGGTCAGCGGATCGTCGTTTCGTGAATAGCCCGCGTCCACCATGGGCTTCAGCACGCCGTCGAGCCGGTTCAGCGTGCCTTCGTCAACCCCGAGATATTTGAAGGGCAACACCAGCGGAAGGTGCTGCTCGGGAATCATGTACGTGGTCGTCTTCGCGCCCTTGGAGTTGACCGTCGTCCTGATGTTCTGCGGCGGCACCATGCTCGGCTTGGTGAACGCCACCGCGGTGTGTCCGGTCGCGAGACCCACGACCGCGTTGGCGAGCGCCATCCAGTTGTCCGGCCTGTCGGGCCAGTCGGCGATGCTGTCGTAGGCGGAGACGAATTGGTAAGTGTCGTATTGGCTTTCGACCGGCTGTGGAATGCGGTAGTCAAGTGCGGGCACGACGCTGCCGACCGGGAACATCTGGGTCAGGAAACTTTCGCCGAACGCGTGCTTGGCGACGGGATCGCCGTACATCGCGAAGCTGAGTTTGTCCGGAGGCGGCGCGGTCGGATCGTTGGCGAGCTGCGCCTGCACTTCGTTGAGCACCATCGCACCCTCGGACAGGCCGATGACGGTCCCGGGACCTCCCGCGCGAATCGCACGGATGGTGTTGGGCGCGCCCTCGTCGACCGACTCGCCGATACTCGGCCCGTCGATACCGATGCCGGGGAAGTTGTCGTCCAGCCGACCGATGCCGGGGAACAACCGTTCCAGGACGTGCCCCTGCACCTGGCCGGCCGGGTAGTCGACGATCTGGCGGTCCAGGCCGGGGAACCAGTCGGCACCGGTGCGCTTGATGTACTCGTCGTAGGGAATGCCGAGCACATGCGCGCCGCCTAGGGCGTAGCCCCGCCCGGGCGTCCCCAGGGGCGGTGGACCGTTGCCGGGCGCCCCGTGGTCTGCCGTCCAGCCGGCCTGCGTGTCGTCGGCCGACGCGACTCCGGATCCGAAAAGCCCTGTGCCGCTGGCAATTACCAGCGCGGTGATCGACGCGAACAGCCGTCGCATCAGGCGTCCAGCCGCACGAACTCGTCCTGCCGGTACTGCTCGGCGCAGGCGGCGCGCCGGATCTTGCCGCTCGTCGTCGTGGGGATCGAGCCGGGAGGCACCAAAACGAGGTCTCCGATGTGCAGGCCGTGCTCATTGGATATCGCGGAGGTGACGTCGCTCTTGATTTCGTCGAGCCAGCTCACCGCGTCGCCATTGAGGTCGGTTCGCTTCTTGAGCTCGACGACGGTGACCAGCTTCTCCGTGCTGTTCACCGGCACCGAAATCGCCGCGACCCTGCCGCGTGTGATCTCTTGAACCGTCGCCTCGATGTCCTCAGGGTAGTGATTACGCCCGCGGATGATCAGCAAATCCTTGATGCGGCCGACGATGAACAGATCACCCTCGTAGATGAAGCCGAGGTCGCCGGTGCGCAGCCACGGCCCGTCAGGCGTGCCGGGTGACGGATCGACAAGCGTGGCGCCGAAACAGGCCTGCTCGTCTGGGGGTCTACTCCAGTAACCGGCAGCGACATTCTCGCCGTGCACCCAGATCTCACCGACGACGTCGCCCGCGCATTCCCGGTTCGTCTCGACGTCGACGATCCGCATCACGGGCGACTGCGGCAGCGCGTACCGCACCAGCGCTGAACCCCCGGCCCCACACCGCGCCACGCGGCCCACGGCCAACTCGTCGGCATCGAAACGGACATCCCCGGACGAATCGTTCCACGTGCCGCTGGTCACGAAGACCGTCGCCTCCGCCAGTCCGTACGACGGACGCAGCATATCGTCGCGGAAATTGAAGTGGGCGAACCGATCTGCGAAGCGTTCCAGCGAGGCGGGTTCGACACGTTCGGCGCCGTTGATGATGCCCGCCACACCGCCGAGGTCGAGGTCGGCGAGGTCGCTGTCCCTGGTTTTGCGGGCAGCGAGGTCGAAGGCGAAGTTGGGTGCCGCCGAGAAACTGTTCGGGTTCTCCGCGAGCGCCTGGATCCATCTCGCCGGTTTCTCCAGGAACGCAACCGGGCTCGTCAGCTTGGCCGAAAAGCCGCCGAGGATGGGTGCGCAGACCCCCAGCACCAGCCCCATGTCGTGGTAGAAGGGCAACCACGACACGATCGTGAGATCGCCTGTGGACTTGACCTTGGCGTCGGCGAACAGGCTCCGCATCAGCTGCTCGAAATTCACCGTGAGGTTGCGGTGCGAGAGCGTGACTCCTGTCGGCAGCCGCGTGGAACCCGAGCTGTACTGCAGGTACGCGATGCTCGGCAGAGCGTTCGGCTGAAAGGCCTCACCGGCCTCGGCATCCAGATTCAACGAGTCGACGTCGACGATCTTCGGCGCGATGTCCATGGGTGACTCGTCGACGTAACAGCCGACATCCTCCGCGGCCGCGGACGTCGTCAGGACAACCGAGGGCTTCGTGTCGGCGAACACGGCACTCACCCGGTCAAAGCTGGAGCCGCGATGCGGCAACGGCAGCGGCACCGCGATGAGCCCCGCCTGCATGGCTCCCAGGAAAGCCAGGATGTACTCCAAGCCCTGCGGGGCCAGGATCATCGCCCTGTCACCGGTCGACGCATGGAAGCTGAGCTCGCGCGCCATGTTCAGCGTTCGGCGGGACAGCTGCGACCACGTCAGGCTCTCGGAAACGCCCGACGGGTCGTGGGTGTAATCGGTGAAGGTGAATGCCACGTCGGCGGGACGCATGCTGGCGCGTCCGTGCAGCATCGAGAGGATTGTTGACTGGGAAGTAGGCGTCACATTCTGTCCGTACTGGCTCGTCGAATCGCTCGGCGCTAGGTCCGTTTCGGCTTCGTTAATTAGTCTCACACAAATCAGGCGTCGGCGCCGACCCGTTCGCTCCTGCGCGCGTCTACTCGGGATGGCCACCAGTTCGCCGGCCCGAGCAACGCCGCGATGGCGGGCACCGTGACCGTCCGCACGAAGAAGGTGTCCAGCAAAACGCCGACCCCGATCACGAATCCGCCCTGCACCACGGTTGTGATGCTGGAAAACAGCAGCCCGCCCATCGACGCAGCGAAGATCAAACCGGCCGCGGTGATCACTCCGCCCGTCGATGCCAGGGTACGGATCACCCCGTAACGCGTGCCGTGCGGAGACTCGTCGCGCATTCGCGACACGAAAAGCAGGTTGTAGTCGGCGCCCACCGCGACCAGCACCACGAAGGCCAGCGGGGGCACGCTCCAATGCAACTGCTGGTCGAGAAGGTACTGGAAGGTCAGGACGCCGATGCCGAGCGCCGCGAAGTACGAGACGACCACGGAAGCGATCAGGTAGAGCGGCGCGACGATCGCGCGCAACAGCGCGATCAGAATCAGCAGAACGACGATCAGGGTCATCACGATGATGAACCGGATGTCGTGCTCGTAATAGTCGCGGGTATCCCGCAACGAGGCCGGAAAGCCGCCCATCGAGATCTCGGCGTCCGCCAGCTGGGTGTTCGGTTGGGCGCTTCGCGCGGCGTCACTGATCGCGTTCACCTGATCCATCGCTTCGGCGCTGAACGGATTGAGTGTGGTTTGCACCAGGTAGCGCGCCGAATGCCCGTCGGGTGAGATGAAGATCTTCGCGGCCTTCTTGAAGTCGTCGAGTTGAAGAATCTGGGCCGGGATATTGAATCCCGCCATCGATGGATCGGACGCGTCGCTACGCATGGCCAGCAGGAACGCGGCCGCCTCATCGAGCCCGGCACCCATCAGCTTGACCTGCCCGACGAGTTGGTCCACCCCGCCGGCCACCTGCTTGCTGCCGTCAGCCAGGCGGTTGGCGCCCTGCTTGACCTGGTTCAGCCCCGCCTGCATGCCGCCGGGTCGATCGAGACCCATGGAACGCACCGCCGAGCTGAAGTTCGAGAGCGCGTCGTTGAGTTGTTTCACCGTCGCGTTGAGGCTCTGGCGGTCCCCGAACCCCTGCAGCTGCCCGGCCAGCGTGTTGATCTGGTCGAGGCGCCCGTCGTTTCGGGCGTCGACCAATTTCTGGAATTGGGCGCGGGTTTCGCTGCACGACGGGTTGGCATCGCAGATCGCGTTGCCGTTCAGCGCCGCAAGAACCGGGCCCACCCAGGCGAACATGTCCTTGACGGCGGAGAAGTTCACGCCCATGGCGTTGCCGAGCGCGTTGATGCTCTGCACGAGTTTGGCGGCGGTCTCGACATCGCGGACCAGCTTGTCTCCGCCCAGCTCGCTGCGCATCGAGGAGAACGCATCGATCAGGCGCTGCATGCTGGGGGCGATTCGGTTGATTTGCGCGCGCACGTCGGCGAGGTTGCTGGCCAACGAGCCGGCCCCATTCGCCAGCTTGTTGAGGTCACCGGTGTTGTCGGTGATCAGAGCGGAACCCGCGGCCATCCGGTCGCCGACGATGCCTGCCTGATACGTCGCGCGAAATTCCGGCGGCACGGTTCCGGTCGGCCGGGTGATGCCGCTGATGAGACCGATGTTCGGCAGCTGGCTGACACGCTGCGCCATCTGCTCCAGATCCGCGAGGGCCTGCGGTGTTCGCAGGTCGCGTGGTGAGCGCACGAGGATGTATTCGGGCACGGCCTGGCTGATGGGGAAGTGGCGTTCCAGCGCGGCGTATCCGATCGAGCTCTCTGCCGACGGTCCGAGCGCTTTGCGGTCGTCGTAGTTGAAGCGCACCAAGGTCGCACAGCTGGCGAGCAGGACCAGGACCAGCAGGCTGGCCACGAGATGGGCCCGCGGCCGCCGCACGATGCGGATCCCGGAGCGTCGCCAGAACCGTGTGGTGAGTTCTCGCCGCGGCTTGACCCAGCCGCGTGGTCCTGCCAGCGCCAGGATCGCCGGCAGCAACGTGATCGCGGACAGGAATGCCACCCCCACCCCGATCGCGCACGCCACACCGATCGTGGAGAACACGCCCATCTTGGCGAAGCTGATCCCGAGAAAGGTGATGCCGACGGTGGCGGCCGAGGCAGTGATCACCTTGCCGATCGAGCTCATCGCCCGCCGTACCGCCTCGTCGAGACCTGCGCCCTGGCGCAGGTAGTCGTGGTAGCGGCTGATGAGGAAGACGGCGTAATCGGTGCCCGCGCCGGCGATCATCGCGCTGAGGAAGATGACGGACTGGTTCGAAACGCCCAGCCCGAAGAGATCTGAGACTCCGGCGACCACGGCCTGCGCTGTCACCAACGACGCGCCGATCGCCGCCAACGGCAGGAGCATGGTGACGGGGTTGCGGTAGACCACCAGCAGCACGAGCAGTACCAGGACGGCGATCGCGATCTCGATGGGCATGCGGTCTTGTTCGCCCGCGACGGTGAGGTCGGCGACGGTGGCCGCGGGTCCGGTGACGTGCACAGTGAGTGGACCGCCCGCGGGGGCGTTGTGTTTGATGATGTCGGCGACCCGGTTGAACGACTCGTAGGCACGCGGCGTGCCCAGTTCCCCCGCGAGGCCGACCGGCAGCACCCAGGTCGTCTTGTCCTTGCTCGTCAGGAATGGGCGCAGCTGCGGCGTGGTGAAGAAGTCCTGAACCATCACGACGTCGGTCACGTCGTCGCGCAGCGCGTCCACCACCTTGCGGTAGGTGCCTTCATCGGCGGGCCTGAGCCCGCTTTCGTTGATGAACGCCACGACGAGCAGGTTGTCGGAACCCGATTCGTGAAACGCTTCGGTCATCTGCCGTGCGGCGACGCTCGACGGGGCGTCGCTGGGCAGGATGGACAGCGGATGGCGCTGGGCCATCTCGTTCAGGCTCGGGAAGGTCAGGGGTAGGGCGACGGCAATCGCGATCCAAACGCCGATCACCGCCCAAGGCCACCGCACCACCAGATCGGCTAGCCGTCGCATATCGTCCTCACCCTGGCCCTTGTGTTTCTGTGCTGCTCGTCGCTAGGCGACGCGTCCCCAGTCCCCGCTGTCGGCGACCCGCACGGAGACCGACTTCATCGCCTCCATGTAGCGAGTCACCGACTTGTGGGCGACGGGGTTGTCGGGGTGCATGATCGCCATGACCGTGCCCTCCCCGTACCGGAAGATGTAGATCGTCAGTTGGTAGGAATACCGGCCGTCGGGGTAGATGCCGATGTTGTTCGCCAGGCCCATGTCGGCGGCTGCGAGGATCGCGTTGAGCGGGGCGGCGCCCCCGTGGAAGAAGTTCGACACCGGGAAGTTCGGCTGCGGCCAGTTCAGCGACGGCACCAACTCCAAGACGCGGTAATACGGCACTCGCGCCATGTCCAGGCCGGAATCAAACGAAGCCTGCGCTGCCCATGCGGCATCGCTGAACGAGGTGGCCGCAATGGGGACGGTGATCGGAATCAGGCCGGTGAACCACCCCTGCGTCATGAAGTTGTCGCCGGCGGTGCGGGAATCGCGTGGCGTGAGCCCGTAGTAGGTCAGCGCGCCGGTGAACTCGTGTTCCACCAGGCCCAGACACGCGAACAGGCCGCCGACGAAGCGCGAGCCGGCCGCCGTGCAGGCCGATTCGAAGCGTTCTGTCTGTGCGGGGTTCATCAGGGTTTCAGAGGTCATGCAGCTGCTGGTCGACTCCAGCGGATTGCCCAGCGGAAGCGGGAACTCAGGAAAACCACCGTTGTTGTTTTCAGCGAATTCGATCCACGCCCGCACCCCGGGCGAATCCACCGTCAATTCTGACGTGGTTTCGCGTTCGCGGATACAGAAATCGTCAAAGCTGCCGGCATCGGGCAGCGTCAGGATCTGACCGCTCCCGCTCAGGGCCGAGTACATGCCGTTGGCTTCCAGCATCGTCGTGCCGATCAATGTCGCGTCTCCGTGGACGTGATCCATCGCGGCGAAGAAGGTGAAGTGGTCCTCGTTCTGGATCACTCCGAAGGTAAAGCAGCCCCACTCCAATGGATTCGGTATCCCGACGACATGAGCGTGGATCTCGTCGATGGTCAGGTGACCGTGATCGACCGGCACGAATTCGATGTCGGCCGGGTCGGTGAGGGAGTGCCGGACGAATTCTCCGTCAGCGGTTTGTTCGAACCAACTGCGAAACGTGTCGTGCCGTCGCAGGTAGGCGTTGACCGCGTGGTCCATGGCCGAGATATCGCACTGCCCGGCCACCTCACAGCCGGCGATGATTTGTCGCGAAAAGTTCAGCCCGGCCGCCGTTCGTTCGCAGTAATTCCGAAGATGTTGGCCCTGCATGTAGCTGACCGGCACGGCGCTGATCGGGGCTTGTCGCGCCTTTTCCTGCGCTGCAGCCGTCGGATGCCAGGAGGTGACCGCGCCTGGCTTCACCGACCACTCATCGAGTGCGCCGACCGTGATCTTGCCGATGCGCAATCGTCGTCCTCCCAGCCTGTCCGGCTCCAGTCCGGCACCACCACCCGTCGCGGATCAACATACCCAAGGTCAAGCCGCCCTCGCCGCCGAGCGGGGGTGGACCCCTGGACGTCAAGACCGCGCGGGCCGAAGATCAACGTGCAATAGTTTCGACGGCGTTGATTTTCGCGCGCCCACTTCTCCCTCGTAATCACATTGCGACGCCGAAGCAAGGAGGACAACTGCATGGGATTAGCCGATCGTCCGACCGAGCCGGCCGCCCGTTTCGCGATCGTCGGCTACGCGGCGCGTTTCCCAGGCGCCCCGGATGCCGACGAGTTCTGGAACGTGCTGCGTGAGGGCCGCGACGCGATATCGGAGGTACCCGAGGACCGGTGGGATGTCGAAGAGTTCTTCGACCCGGACCCCGGTACACCGGGCAAGGTGGTGACCCGCCGGGCCGGTTTCGTCGACGACGTGACGGGGTTTGACGCACCGTTCTTCGGATTGTCGACTCGCGAGGTCAGGCTGATGGACCCGCAGCACCGGCTCCTGCTGGAGACGGCGTGGCGCGCCGTGGAGCATTCCGGCACCGCGCCGACGGCTCTGGCTGACACCAACACGGGGGTGTTCGTGGGTCTGGCGACCCACGACTACCTGGGAATGGCGTCCGACGAGCTGACGTATCCCGAGATCGAGGCCTACATGGCCATCGGGACGTCAAACGCCGCGGCCGCGGGACGGATCAGTTATCGGCTGGGGCTGCAGGGTCCGGCCGTTGCCGTCGACACGGCCTGCAGCTCGTCGCTGGTGGCCATCCACCAGGCGTGCCAGGCGCTGCGCTTGGGGGAATGCGACCTTGCGTTGGCCGGCGGCGCGAACGTGATTCTCACGCCGGCGACCATGATCACTTTTTCCAATGCGCACATGCTCGCGCCCGACGGCCGGTGCAAGACGTTCGACGCGGCCGCCGACGGATACGTGCGGGGCGAAGGCTGCGGTGTCATCGTCATCAAGCGGCTCGAGGACGCGATTGCCGACGGTGACCGGATCCGGGCCGTGATCCGCGGCAGCGCGATCAACCAGGACGGCGCATCGGGTGGCTTGACAGTGCCGAACGGCGTCGCGCAGCAGCGCGTGATCGCCGACGCGCTGAAGCGCGCCGACCTCGAACCACGCGACGTCGGCTACCTGGAAGCGCACGGCACCGGGACCTCGCTGGGCGACCCGATCGAGGCCCAGGCCGCAGGTGAGGTGCTCGGCGCAGGGCGCGACGCAGACAAGCCGCTGCTGATCGGCTCGGTCAAGACGAACATCGGACACCTGGAAGCAGCCGCAGGCATCGCGGGTGTCATCAAAGTCATCCTCTCGCTCGAAAACGAGTTGATTCCGCAGCACCTGCACTTCCAGAACCCGTCGCCGCACATTCCCTGGAACCGCCTTCCGGTGGAGGTGGTCAAGGAGGCCACCGCCTGGGAGCGCAATGGTGAGGCCCGCATTGCGGGCGTCAGCTCCTTCGGGTTCGCCGGGACGAACGCTCACGTCATCCTCGAGGAAGCGCCCCAGATCGCTGCGAGCCCGACTTCAGTCGAGCAGCCCGCGGCTGGGCGGTTCAGCCTCCTCCCGATTTCGGCGCGCACACCTGCTGCCCTGGTGCAGCTCGCAGATCAGTACCGCAGCTGGTTGAGCGCACACCCGCAGGCCAGCTTGGCCGACGTCTGCTTCACCGCCGGTGCGGGTCGAGCACACCTCGAGCACCGCGCCGCGCTGGTGGTCAATTCGAGGGACTCGGCCGTCGAGTTACTCGGTGCGCTCGCCGACGACCGCCCGGCGCCCGGTTTGGTGCGCGGGGAATCGCATGACACACCCAAGACGGCGTGGCTGTTCACCGGCCAAGGCAGCCAGTACGCAGGCATGGCCCGCGAGTTGTTCGACACCGAGCCGGTGTTCGCCGAGACGTTGAAGCAATGCGCCGCAGCGGTCGCTGATGTTCTCGAAAAGCCGTTGCTGGACGTAATTTTCGATGTCGACAGTCCGGACAGTGACGAGACGCTGCGCCAGACCAGCTACGCGCAGCCCGCCTTGTTCGCCGTAGAGATGGGGCTGGCCCGCCTCTGGCAGTCGTGGGGTTTCGAACCCGACGTCGTGCTCGGTCACAGCGTGGGGCAATACTCGGCGGCCTGCGTCGCGGGCATGTTCAGTCTCACCGACGGCGCCCTGCTGATGGCCGAGCGCGGACGCCTTTTCGGCAGTTTGCCTGTGGGCGGGCGGATGGTCGCGGTGTTCACCTCCGCCGAGCGTGCCGAGAGCGTGGCTGACGAGTTCCCCAGCGTGTCGGTCGCCGCCTACAACGGGGCGAACACCGTATTGTCCGGCCCCGCAGAGGATCTGGAGAAAGCGGTGGCCGCACTGGCGGCCGACGGCGTTCGGTGCGACTGGCTCGATACCAGCCACGCGTTCCACTCGGCACTGCTGGACCCGATTCTCGACGAATTCGAGTTGTACGCGCAGGGGTTCACATTCACTGCGCCGCAACGGATCTTGATCGACAACCGGACCGGCGAAGCACTCGGCCGGAGCGTGAGACTCGACGGCGCCTACTGGCGTCGGCACGCGCGCCAGCCCGTGCAATTCGCCAAGAGTGTGCGCACGCTGGCCGATCTGAATTGCAAACTGCTGGTCGAGATCGGCCCGCAGCCGGTACTCACCGCCGCAGCGCTGCGGGCATGGCCTGACCCGGCCGCCGCACCGCGCGCGATCGCGTCCTTGCGGCGAAACACAGCAGACCACCGACAAATCATCGAGGCCGTCGCCGAGGCGTATGCCTTGGGCCACCTCCCCACATTCGACGCATTCCGTCAGGGGCACGCCAACAAACTCGACCTACCCACGTATCCGTTCGAGCATCGCGAGTACTGGTATCGAGACAATCGAGAGCGCCCCAATCAGTTCCAGAATCGCGTCGGACCGCAGACCGAGACGGTTCGTCTTCTCGAGGACGGCCGGATCGAGGAACTCGCGGCCCTGATCGACGGCGGCGACGATCAGACGTTGCGCGTGCTGGCAAAGCTTGCGGCCCAACACAATCAGCAACGGACCAGCCAGTCCATCGCGGACGACCGTTACGAGTTCCGTTGGGAGAAGTCCACCGCGGCCGTGGCCGGCGCGGAAGCCGACGAGGGATCGGTCTGGATTCTCGTCGGCGACAATCCCGATGCCCTCGAGCCCTTGGCCGACGTGCTGACTGCGCGAGGCCATCGGTACCGCATCCTCGGGTTGCCGTCGTCCGACGCGGACTCCGAAGAGCTTGCCGAGCAGTTGCGCGCTGCCGCTGGTGACGACCCGACACTGCGTATCGTCCATGCCGCCGCGCTCGATGCCGGTCCCGACGCCACGGCGGTGCCCTCGATGCAGTCCCTGCTGCGGATGCAACACCGGATCCTGGGCGGGACGCGGCGGTTCTTCCGCGCCGCGATCGCTGCCGGACTGCGCCGGCCCATCTGGGTGGTGACCCGTGGCGCGCAACGAATCACCGACACCGACACCGTGTCGCCGGAGCAGAGTTGCCTGTGGGGCTTCGGCCGCGCCGCAGCACTGGAGCTTCCGCAAATGTGGGGCGGCCTGGCGGATCTCGCTGACGGTTCCGCCGACGAATGGTCTCTTTTCGTCGAGCGTGTCACGACGGCGCGCGAGTCGGGCGACGGGGAAGACCAGATAGCGCTTCGCGATCAGGCGGTTTACGTCCCGCGGTTGGTTCGGCGGGCCGGCGCGCCGAACGCCGCGCTGCAACTGCGCAGTGACGCAACGTATTTGGTGACCGGCGGGCTGGGCTCGATAGGACTCGAGATCGCCGGTTACCTGGCCGCACGCGGCGCCAAGAACCTGGTGCTGACCAGTCGGCGCGCGCCCGGTGATGCCGTGCAACAGCGCATCGAGGCGCTCGGCGAGCAGTACGACTGTGCATTCCGGGTCGTCACTGCCGATGTCGCAGATGCGCACGATGTCGCACGCCTGTTGGCCACCGTGGACGCCGAATTGCCACCGTTGGCCGGCATCATCCATGCCGCAGGCGAGATCGGCACCACTCCGCTGGGAACCTTGGACGACGCCGAGGTGGACCGCGTCTTCGCCGGCAAGGTGTGGGGCGCATGGCATTTGAGCGAAGCGGCCGCTGATCGGCAACTAGATTTCTTCGTCAGCACGTCATCGATCGCGTCGGTATGGGGCGGATTCGGGCAGACCGCCTACGGCGCGGCCAACGCGTTCCTCGACGGGTTGGCTTGGCGCCTGCGCGAGCAGGGCATCCCTGGGATCAGCGTCAATTTCGGTCCCTGGTCTGCGGGCATGGCCGACGCGGAATCCCGTGCGCGGCTGGCGAAACGCGGCGTCACGACCCTGTCCCCCACCGATGCGCTGGCGGGGCTGGCCGATGTCATGGCAGCCTCTTCCGCACATGGTCCAGTGCAGGGTGTGGTGGCCCGGATCGACTGGGCGCGTTTCCTGCCCATCTACCAGCAGGGCGGAAAGCGCGCGTTCCTGGCGGAGTTGCAGCGTGAGGTGCCGACCGCGGTGACGGCCGCGCCGGCTGTGACGGCGTCGGGGAAGACCGAGTTGGTCGAGCGGCTCACCAACGCTCCCGTGCAGCAGCGCAAGAAGCTTTTGACGGATTACCTGCTCAACGCGGTGGCAGAGGTGACGCGCGTCGACGCTGCGGAGATCCGTGAGGACGCGGGGTTCTTCGACCTCGGCATGGATTCGCTGATGGCCATCGAATTGCGCCAGCGCATCGAACACGGGGTGGGCAAGGAGATCCCGGCCACGCTGGCGATGGATCACCCACGTCTGTCCGACGTGGTCGACTATCTGCTCGACGATGTGCTCGCCCTGAGCGAGCGGGCAGCTACGTCGGCGCCGAAACCGGCGTCAGTGGTGACGACACGTACGGACGAGCCCATCGCGATCGTCGCGGTGTCGTGCCGGTTCCCCGGCGCACCCGACCCGGACGCCTTCTGGGAGGTGCTGTCCGGCGGCGTGGACGCCATCCGGGAAGTTCCGGAGGACCGCTTCGACATCGACGAGTTCTACGACCCCGATCCCGATGCGCCGGGCAAGACCTACACGCGCTTCGGCGGATTCCTCGACGGCATAGACGAATTCGAGCCCGAGTTCTTCGGTATCTCCCCGCGTGAGGCTGTGTGGATCGAGCCTCAGCAGCGGCTGATGCTCGAAACCGTGTGGGAGGGTCTCGAAAGAGCGGGGTATGCACCCGCCTCATTGCGAGGCAGCCGAACCGGGATCTTCGTCGGGGTGGCCGCCAACGAGTACGCACACCTGTTGTCCGGCGAGTCGATCGACAAGATCGAACCCCACTTCATCACCGGCAATGCTCTCAACGCGATCTCCGGTCGGGTGGCCTTCGCGCTCGGATTCGAAGGCCCGGCAGTGGCGGTCGATACCGCATGCAGCTCGGCGTTGGTCGCAGTCCATCAGGCCTGCCAGGCGCTGCACTCCGGTGACTGCGACATGGCGTTGGCGGGCGGCGTGAACGTCTTGCTGAGTCCGGTGACCGTCGTCGCCGCCTCTCGCGCGAGGATGCTGTCCCCCGTCGGGCGGTGCAAGACCTTCGACGCGTCCGCCGACGGCTACGTGCGCAGCGAGGGCTGCGGCGTTCTCGTGCTCAAGAGGCTCAGTGACGCGCAGCGCGACGGCGATCGGGTCTGCGCGGTGATTCCCGGCAGCGCGGTCAACCAGGACGGCGCCTCCAGCGGTTTGACCGTGCCCAACGGTGGTGCGCAGCAACGCCTTATCGGCACCGTGCTGGCTCGTGCCGGGTTGACAGGCGGGGACGTCGACTACCTCGAGGCGCACGGCACCGGCACCCCGCTGGGTGATCCGATCGAAGTCCAAGCAGCCGCAGCGGCCTACGGTGACTCGCGAGACGCGGATCGGCCGTTGCTGATGGGATCGGTGAAGACCAACATCGGGCACCTCGAATCGGCTTCTGGCGCAGCAGGTCTGATCAAGGTCGTGTTGTCGCTGCAGCATGAACTGCTACCGCAGAGTCTGCACTTCGAGAACCCGTCGCCGCACATCCCGTGGGACTCGCTGCCGGTGCGCGTGGTGGACAAGGCGATTCCGTGGCAGACCGACGGACGGCCGCGGCGCGCCGGCGTGAGCTCCTTCGGGTTCACGGGCACGAACGCGCACGTGCTGATCGAGGAAGCCCCGGCGCAGGCCGTCAGCACCAGCGAGGAACCGGCGTCTCCGGAGCGTCCCGAGCAGTCTGTCAACGTGCTGCCGCTGTCGGCGCGGTCACCGGAAGGGCTCGTCGCGTTGGCCCAGCGTTACGAGGCGTGGTTGACCGCCCACCCGGACGTCGACCTTGCCGACGTATGCCTCACCGCTGGGACGGGCCGTTCGCACTTCGAGCATCGGGCTGCACTGGTGGTGGATTCGGTTCAGGCTGCCTGCGACGGGCTGGCCGATCTGGCCGAGAACCGGACTCGACCGGGCGTGCTGCGTGGCGAGCACCTCAACAAGCCGACGACGGCCTGGTTGTTCACCGGACAAGGCAGCCAGTATCCCCGGATGGCGCGTGAATTGTTCGACGCCGAACCGGTTTTCGCCGAAACCGTGACGCGGTGCG
>LZSH01000083.1 GCA_001665255.1 Mycobacteriaceae bacterium 1482268.1
TTCGTCGCCGACCCGTATCGCCGCGGCGGCAGGCTGTATCGGACGGGCGACCTGGCCCGGCGCAACGGCGACGGTGATCTGGAGTTCGTCGGCCGTGCGGACGAACAGGTGAAGGTGCACGGGCACCGCATTGAACTCGGCGAGGTCGCCGCCGCGACATCCGTCGACCCGAGCGTGGGGCAGTGTGTGGTGGTGGCGCATGACATCCCAGGCTCGGGGCGTGGCCTGGTGGCCTACATGACACCGTCGGCGGACTGCGACACCGTGGATGTGAACCGGGTACGCGCGCGCGTCAGCGCTGCGCTGCCCGACTATATGCAGCCGACGGCCTACGTTGTGCTGCAGGAGATTCCGATCACCACACACGGCAAGGTCGACCGCGACGCGCTACTCGGCGGGTCCCATCTCGAACTGTTTGGCACTCGATGAGCGGCACACTGGCCATCGTCGGCGCGGGTGCCAAGGCGGTGGCGGTCGCAGCCAAAGCCGCGGCGTTGCGTCAGATGGGTCTCGAGGTCAGCGACGTGGTCGTCATCGAGCGCACCGGTGTGGCAGCCAACTGGCGGGCGGGCGGCGGCTGGACCGACGGTAGGCAGCGCTTGGGCACCAGCCCGGAAAAGGACGTCGGTTTCCCCTACCGATCCACGCTGGTGCCCGGCCGCAACGCCGAACTCGACGAGCGGATGCTGCGGTACAGCTGGCAATCGTTCCTGATCTCCACCGGAGAATTCGCGGGATGGATCGACAGGGGACGTCCCGCACCCACCCACGAGACCTGGGCCGGGTATCTGTGCTGGGTCGCCGATGCGGTGGCGATGAGAGTCGTTCCGGGCGCCGTGACCGGGGTGTCTGTGCAGGGCTCGCAATGGGTTCTGCATACCCGCGACTCGACCGTTTCCGCGGAATCGGTGTTGATCAGTGGGCCGGGTCAACCCGGCCATTCCATCCTTCCCGGCGACCCGCGTGTGTTGTCGCTCGCACAGTTCTGGCAGCGTGCGGCAGGCCACGAGCGGATCGTGGCGCCACGCGTCGCAGTGATCGGCGGCGGAGAGTCCGCGGCGTCGATCCTCAACGAGGTGTTCCACCACAGGTTTTCGGCGATCACGGTGATCTCGCCGCAGGCCACGCTGTTCACTCGCGGTGAGGGCTTCTTCGAGAACACCATGTTCTCCGATCCCGCCGAATGGCACAGCCTCACGCACGCCGAACGACGAGACGCCATCTCCCGCACCGACCGCGGCGTGTTCTCGGCGCGCGTTCAGGAATCGTTGCTCGCCGACGACAGGATCAAGCACCTGCGCGGCCGCGTCGCCCATGCCGTCGACTACAACGGGCAGATCCGCATCACGTTGCAGACCGACAGTTACGGCGAGCGGGTCGAAACCGTGGACGGTTTCGACCTCGTCATCGACGGCTCGGGCGCTGATCCACTGTGGTTCACCTCGCTTCTGCGCCAGGACGCGCTGGACCTACTCGAGCTCGGTCTCGGCGGCCCAGTCACCCGGGACCGACTGGAGGAGTCGATCGCGCACGACTTGTCGGTTGCCGGGGTGACACCGAAGCTTTTCCTACCGAATCTGGCCGGCCTCAACGAGGGTCCGGGGTTTCCCAACCTGAGTTGCCTGGGGCGGATGTCCGAACGCGTTCTGGGTGCCAGTATCGGCGCCGCTGAACCATCGATGAGGAGAAGCAATGAGTATCAACCCATTTGACGACGACGGTGGCGAGTTCTACGTCCTGGTCAACGACGAGGGGCAACACAGCCTGTGGCCGACGTTCACGGCCGTACCGGTCGGTTGGCGGGTGGTCTTTGGCGCCGATACCCGTGGCAATTGCCTGGCGTTCGTCGACCAGAGTTGGGTCGACATGCGGCCGCGGAGCCTGCGTGAGGAAATGGCCAACGGCTAGCTCGCGCCCAGCCGGGCGAGCACGCCCTCGATGGAGGTCCCGCCGAGCAGATCCGCCACCTCGAGATCGTGGTCGAACTCGACCTTGACCCGGCGGCGAACCTCCAACGCCTGCAGCGAATCCAGGCCGATCGCCACCATCGGAACGGTCTTGTCGATCGTGTCGACGCCGTCGACGCCGATAGTCTCGGCGAGCAGCCTCAAGAACCGTTGGGAGACTTCAGCATCACCGGGACCGGCAGCGGGACCGTCGACCGTGGCCGGTGACTCCAACTGCGCAAGCAACTCGCCACGGCCACAGGTCTGCAGCACCGAGCGGGCGCGCGTCAGGTCGAATGCGGCGACGATGGCGTTGCGCCGCAGCGGCTTCATCCCGACCGCAAGCGCATCGGCCGGACGCATGGGGATGACGCCGAGTTTGGCCAGCATCGCCGCGGCGGCACCGTCCTCGTCGCGATGGACGTTCCAATGCCCCCATTGCAACGAAACGCAGTTAAGCCCTTCGGATTGCAGGCGAAGCGCCATGGCGTCCAGCATCCGGTTAGCGGCGGCGTAGAGGATCATGCCTCGACCGCCGACGGTGGCCGATATCGACGAGCACAGCAGTACCCGGCAGTCTGTAGCACCCTGGAACACGTCGAGCAGGCGTGAGATGCCGACGACCTTGCCCTGCAGCGCCGCGTCGACGGCCTCGGGGGTGATGTGCTCGAGCTCCACGCCCGAATACTCCACGGCGGCATGGATTATCAGATCGGCAGGCGTGTCGCGATGTGCGTCGGCCAGCGTGGTCACCGCGTCCGCATCGGTGATATCGCAGCTCTCCACCCGGACCTGAGTCGCCGTGGCGGACCGGACGCGCCGCAGCCGATCGGCGACGGCTGCGGTTTCTCCTGACCTGTTCACCAGCGTGATGCGCCGAACACCGCGACGGGCGAAATGCTCGCAGAACTCGAGACCGAGATTGCCGGTGCCCCCGACGATGAGGACATGCGCCGGCAGTGACGGAACGGTGTCGGTGATGGAGACGTCCGGCTCGATGACGCGCTTGGCGTACAGACCACCTTCTCGCAGTGCCAGTTCCGACTCCTCCTGCGTATGCAGTGCCGCGACGATCGCCGCGCCCGCGTCCGCGGCGGCCAGCCCCCGGGTCAGGTCGAGGTGGCGGAATCGCACGCCCGGATACTGCGCCCCGACGCTGCGGAAGCCGGCGCTGGCAGCCGAGTGCATTGGGTCCGGCGGCGGGTCTGCGGTGACGACCGCTTCACCGCCCACAGTCACTAACCAGCACGCGGTGACCGTGTCGCCGATGCCGCGCCACCAGGTGTTTTCGCCGAAGAACGCGGTCATCTCGGCCACGGCCGCGGTGATGTGCTGTTCGGATGACGGCGGCAAAAGGACGACGTAGGTATCCATGTCACTGTTCGCGTCGTCGATCAGGTCTGCGGTTGCGCCGGTCTGGGCCGCCGAGTCGACAACGGCCGCCGCGAGCTCGGCACATCTGCCGGTGTGGTCGATGATCCCGATCGAACGCGGGGGCACAAGTGAGCGACGCGACAGCCGAACCCAGTCTTCGATAAGCAGCCGCGCGGGTGTGGGTTCTTGTGACTGCGGTTCTGGCTGTGGCGGCACCTCGGTCGCGGAAACATACGGCTGCCAGAAGTGAGCCTGACCCATCGGCGCGTTGGGGAAGTCCATCAGCGGCAGCTCGGGGCGATCCTCGGGTTCGGTGCGCAGGCATTCCCACCGGAAGTCCGCATGGTGAACCGCCAGTGCCGCCAGGTTGCGGGTCAGCTCCGCGAGATCGGCTGCTTGACGGTCAGAGGTACCCACCACCAACATCTGCAGCTCGCGCTCGACGCCCTCGATATTCTCGTGGATTGCCAGCTGAAGTATCGGGTGTTCGGCGAGCTCGACGAATGTGTCGACACCGAGCGACACCGCCGAAGCGATCGCCTTGTCGAAGCGGACGACGTTGCGCAGGTTGAGGAACCAGTACTCGTCGACCGGAATGTCGGCGGGAATCGGGCCGCCGAGCGTGGCGCCGATGCAGTCGATGTCAGTGTCGAGGAACCTCGAGTTCTGAAGTCGCTCCCGCACAGCTGTACGTAGCTCGTCGGCGAGCCCGTTCATCATGCTGGTGTGCGCGGGGTAGGAAACCCCGATGACCCTAGCGAACACATCATGCTCGGCGACGGTGTCGACGATCGCTTGCACCGTGGCTTGATCGCCGGAAATGCCGGTCATTCCTGGGGAATTGACCACCGACAGCTCGGCCCACCCGTACCTGCGCGCCAACAGGTCCTCGCATGTGTCGCGATCGGCTGCGATGACGGCCATCGCGTAGCCGTCGGAGGGCAATTCGTCGGCGGCGCGTGCCCGGCTACCCACGACGAGCGCCGCGTCGGCAAGCGATATCGCGCCGCTGACGTAGGCCGCTGCGATCTCGCCCTGACTGTGTCCGAGGGTGAGGTGCGGGCTGATGCCGAACGATCGCCACACCGCGGCGAGCGCGGCCATCTGAGTGAACAAGGCCGGCTGAACCGTGCGGGTGCCGGTGGCGATCGAAAAGTGCTCGTCGAGAAGGTATTTCAGTGGCGATTCGCCGAAGTGACGCTCGAACGCCTCTGCGCAGCGGTCAGCTTCGGCGCGGTATGCGGGCACCGTTTCGTAGAAAAGCCGCCCCATACCGGGCCGTTGACTGCCTTGCCCGGGAAACACCAATCCGATCCGGCGTGCCGTGGCAGGCGTATCCGCGCGGACCACCTGTGGGTGTTCACAGCCATCGGCGACGGCCCGCAGCGTGCGGCTCAGATCGTCAACGCCCGCGACCATCGCCAGCGCCCGGTAGCGGCGCGCGACACGGACGCGGAAGATCATGTCGGCGATCCGGTCGGGCGCCACCTCGGGGTGGTGCTGCACGTAACCGAGAAGTGTTGCGGCGTCGGCTGATACCAGCTCCGGGGTGTCACCCGACAACAGGATCGGGACGGTGCCGTTGGGCAGTCGGTGACTAGGCAACGGATTGCGCCTCCGGCATCGCGATGACGGCGTGCGCGTTGGCGCCACCCGCGCCGAACGACGACACGGCGCCGTACCTGACGCCGTCGATGGGTTCCCACGGGTGCAGCTTGGTGGCCAGC
>LZSH01000084.1 GCA_001665255.1 Mycobacteriaceae bacterium 1482268.1
CGCCGAGAGGCGGGCGGCGGTTGAGCTGACCCCGGCGCGCAAGCTCCGCGAGATACGGATGGCGCTGACCCTCGACAAGTCGCTGCCCAAGTCGGAAATCTTGACCCGCTACCTCAACTTGGTGTTTTTCGGCAACGGCGCGTTCGGTGTTCAGGACGCCGCGCAGACGTACTTCGGCATCGACGCCTCGCGGCTGAACTGGCAACAGGCCGCCCTGCTGGCGGGAATGGTGCGCTCGACGAGTTTGCTTGACCCCTACACCAATCCGGACGCCGCACTGGAGCGGCGAAACGTCGTCTTGGACACGATGATCGAGAATCTTCCGCAGGAAGCCGAGGAGTTACGCGCCGCCAAAGCCCAACCCCTGGGAGTGCTCCCCCAGCCGAAGCAACTCCCCTCTGGGTGCATCTCCGCCCGTGACAACGGGTTCTTCTGCGACTACGTGCTCGACTACCTTTCCCACGCCGGCATCAGCAGGGATCAAGTCGCCCGCGGCGGCTACCTGATCCGCACCACGCTGG
>LZSH01000085.1 GCA_001665255.1 Mycobacteriaceae bacterium 1482268.1
CTGGATGCGGTCCGGGCGGGTGTAGACGTTCATCGACTCGCCGCGCAGGAACGCCACCAGGGTCACGCCGGACTGGCTGGCGAGATCCACGGCGAGCGACGACGGCGCGGAGACCGCGGCGAAGACGGGGATGCCTGCCATCACGGCCTTCTGGGTGAGTTCGAACGAGGCGCGTCCGCTGACCAAGAGCACGGCTCCGGTGAGCGGGATCCTGTTCTGCTCGACGGCCCAGCCGATCACTTTGTCGACGGCGTTGTGCCTGCCGATGTCTTCGCGGACGGCCAGCAGGCCGCCGCTGGTGTCGAACAGCGCGGCGCCGTGCAAGCCGCCGGTGCTGGCGAACACCTTCTGTTCGATGCGCAGCAGGTCGGGCATGGCAGACAGGGTGTTCGCCTTGACCTGGGAGGCGTCGTCGCCGGGCGAATAGCGGCTGGTGGTGCGGACCGCATCCAGAAGTAGACCGCAGCCCCCTACCTGCAATCTCCAGCCGATCTCCACATAACCTCCAAGCTCCTGAATCGGATCTGCGACAACCTTTTGTCATCGCGAGCCGCCGATGTGCTCGCCGCAAAACGAAAGGTTCGAACATGTTGAAGATCGCGATCACCACGCTTGCCGCCGGCGCCCTGACCGCCGCGGCTCTCGGCCTGGCAGGCACCGCCGCGGCCTTCCCGGGTAACGGGAGTGCCGAGGACACGATCAGTGGCTTGAAGTCCGAAGGGTTCAAGGTGGAACTCAACGGAAGCACCAATAACCAGCCGCTGTCGCGGTGCTCGGTGGAGGGCCTGCACCCGTTGACGTCCCGACTGGCCAACCTTTCGCCAGCCGAGAAGGCGAACACCGTTGTGTTCGTTGATATCTCTTGCCCTAGCCACTGATGTCGGCTGCCGCGAGAAACCTGGAAATGGCTGAGATATTGATCGCGACGCTGTCGCCCATCGGGCACTTCGCGCCGATGGCGAACGTCGCGCGCGGCCTCGTCGACCGCGGAGACCGAGTCACCGTTCTGTCCGGTGCCGGCCGCGCCGACGATATCCGCGCCGTCGGTGCTACGCCGGCAACGCTGCCGTCGCGGGGCGACCTCGACCTGACGCTGTTGGGACCCGGCAGCGGTCGCGACAACGTCAGCGGTATCCGCCGGCTGAACTTCGACATCGTCCGGCTGTTCGTCGCACCGATGCCGCACCAGACTGCTGCAGTCGCAGATCTGCTGGCGTACAAGCGATTTGACGCGATTCTCGCCGACTACGGCTTCTTCGGTCTCCTGCCATTCGCACTAGGCGACGTCTCGGCGAGGCCGCCGATCCTGCTCTACTCCACCACACCGTTGATGATCAACAGCCGCGACACCGCGCCGAGCGGTCTCGGTCTACCGCCGTCGACGACCCCATTGGGAAGACTGCGCAACCGCGGGTTGGCGTTGTTGTCGCACAAAGTGCTGCTGCGCCAAGCACAAAAGGCGGCCAACTATCAGCTGAACCGGTTGAACTCCCGCCCGCTGCCGATATTCCTGCTGGACTCCGGCGTACTGGCCGACCGCCTCATCGCGCCGACGGTGCCCGAATTCGACTATCCACGTGGGGATCTGCCCGCCAATGTCCGCTATGTCGGCATGGTGCACCCGACACCGACGCAGAAGTTCCGACCGCCGGTCTGGTGGCACAAGCTCGACGGTGACCGACCGGTCGTGCACGTCACCCAGGGCACGGTCGACAACACCGACCTCAGCCGCCTGCTGCGGCCGACCATCGAAGCGCTGGCCGACGAGAATGTGATGGTCGTGGCCACCACCGGCGGGCGCCCCGTCTCTGCGCTTGGCTTCCCGGTACCGCGCAATGCCCATGTTGCCGAGCACATTCCGCACGACCTGTTGCTGCCGAAGGTCGATGTGATGGTGAGCAACGGCGGCTACGGCGCCGTCCAGCGCGCCCTGGCCGCCGGTGTCCCGCTGGTCGTGGCCGGCAATACGGAGGACAAGCCGGAGGTCGCGGCCCGCGTGGCATGGTCGGGTGCCGGCATCGATCTGAGGACGGGCACACCGACCACACGGGCGGTCCGCAACGCGGTGCGCGAAGTGCTCGGCGATGGTCGCTACCTGCGCCGGGCCCGTGAGCTGGAGGCGGCCTACGCGCAGCGCGACGGCGTCGCCGAGATCGCGGCATTGATCGACGAGGCCATCGGCGAGCGGGCGGTGACGTCATGACGTGCGCCGACCCGTTCAACCGGCCGCCTGATTCGAGTAGTCGATTACCCGTGCCCGCACACCACTGCCAGGAAAAAGTGAACCCATGGTCAGTAACCTGCAGTTCGCCGCCGTGGCGACCTACCTGCTGTGGTGCTTGTTCGCCTCGCTGACCGACATGCTCGGGTCTGAGCACGACGACGCCCGGGCGAATTTCCGTGAAACCGACAAAAACGCAACTGTCGGGTGGCGGGAAGGCGCACCATGGGGTCGCGGGGGCTCGAAGGGAGCGGGATGACCGGGCTCACGACACCCACCGTGGTTCTCTATGCAGCCCCGCGCAGCCCTCCAAGCAGCAGATCGCCGACATCGAGGCGGTGATCGAGGGCGTCCGTCACGGCCTCCGAAAGCTCCCCGTTATCAGCACTGGAAGGCGTTTGTTCGAGGGGTTTGACGCTTTCCGGACGGTGAGGTCAGGCGGACTTGTCGCGTCGCTCGGGCCGAGAAGGCTTGCGCGGCACGATCGTCGGCAACACATTGTCGTCGACGGTCTCCTTTGTCACCACGACCTTGGCGACGTCGTCGCGGCTGGGGATGTCGTACATCACCGGCAGCAGAACTTCCTCCATGATCGCGCGCAGACCGCGGGCACCGGTGCCGCGGTGGATGGCCTGATCGGCGATCGCCTCGAGCGCCTCGTCGGTGAACTCCAGCTCCACGCCGTCCATCTCGAATAGCCGCGTGTACTGCTTCACCAACGCGTTCTTGGGCTCGGAGAGGATCTTGACGAGCGATTCCTTGTCGAGGTTCGTCACCGACGCCACGACGGGCAGGCGGCCGATGAACTCGGGAATCAGCCCGAACTTGATCAAGTCTTCGGGCATGACCTCGGCGAAGTGGTCCTGGGTGTCGATCTCGGCCTTGGAGTGCACCTCGGCACCGAAGCCCAGCCCACGCTTGCCGACACGATCGGAGACGATCTTCTCCAAGCCGGCGAACGCGCCCGCCACGATGAACAACACGTTGGTGGTGTCGATCTGGATGAACTCCTGGTGCGGATGCTTGCGGCCGCCCTGCGGGGGCACCGACGCCTGCGTGCCTTCGAGGATCTTCAGCAGCGCCTGCTGCACCCCCTCACCGGACACGTCGCGGGTGATCGACGGGTTCTCGCTCTTGCGGGCGATCTTGTCGACCTCGTCGATGTAGATGATCCCCGTCTCGGCGCGCTTGACGTCGTAGTCGGCGGCCTGGATGAGCTTGAGCAGAATGTTCTCGACGTCCTCACCGACGTAGCCGGCCTCGGTCAGCGCGGTGGCGTCGGCGATCGCGAACGGGACGTTGAGCATCTTGGCCAGCGTCTGCGCGAGGTAGGTCTTGCCACAGCCGGTGGGGCCGAGCATCAGGATGTTGGACTTGGCCAGCTCGACGGTCTCGGCGCGCGAGTCCCGCGTTTTCTCGCCGGCCTGGATGCGCTTGTAGTGGTTGTAGACGGCCACGGCCAGTGTCCGCTTGGCAGTGTCCTGTCCGATGACATAGCCCTCGAGGAAGTCGCGGATCTCCGCGGGCTTGGGCAGCTCGTCGAGTTTGACGTCGTCGGCGTCGGCGAGTTCCTCTTCGATGATCTCGTTGCAGAGATCGATGCACTCGTCGCAGATATATACGCCGGGGCCCGCAATGAGCTTTTTAACCTGCTTTTGACTCTTCCCGCAGAACGAGCACTTCAGCAGGTCACCGCCGTCTCCAATGCGCGCCATGGTGGTGAAGTCCCTACTTCCTGTCGAAGTCGTTCTCTGTCAAGCCGTGGGCAGTCCGGGCATTTACCCGACGCTACCCGCTATTTCCGGCGCGGTGCGACCGATAAAGCCGAATCGCGTCGGTGATATTTAGCTGTGTTCGCAGAACATATCGCCTCACGAGTCTCACGACCCCCATGACGCACCACTGTGTCTCTGGCGTGTCGCCGCCGTTATCGGACCGAGAGGCGTAGCGGGCAGATCTCCAGAGTTGCGAAGTGGCGTTCGCAGCCTCCAACCATACCGTGCTGGCCAGCGCCAGGGCTGGCGAGCGGCGCCCGGACGCTCCGCTGCGCGCGGAATCACCCACCCGCGAAAAGTCCCCGCGCCGCCGGGACGCGGGGACCTGATCGCCGCTGCTAGACGCTGCCGCCGAGCGACGGAGACTGGTTGAACAGCTGGTGTGTTTCCTGGCCGATCTTGAGGCCGAGCGGTACGCCGCCGACGTTGTCGGACGGGTTGCGCGGAATCCCGTCGAAGCGCCAGTGCACGCCGAGATAGATGCGGCTGACCGAGTTCTCCCACACCGGCTCGACGAAGTTGTTGAAGGTGATCGGCCTCCGCGTCCGCACGGACCCGTCCGGATCGACCGAGATTCCGTCGAGCTCGTCGGAAACGAACGTGAACGTCTCCTTCGGGATGGGCGCGGAGTTCCCGTCCTCGACGGCGAGCACGTCCGGCACCGTGATCGGTGCCGCGGTCTTCAACCCGAGCCGCAACGCCTGCATGACGGCGGCCCCGAAAGTCGCATGCCCAGATGGATATGCGGGGAACGGCGGAGTGAAGGTGCCACGGCCGGCATTCGTCTGCGGTGCACCCAGAGGTGCCCAGAACGCATCGCCGTCAGGAGCCGACTGGTTGCGGATGCCGACGACCGGGCGCCACAACTTGTACACGTACTTCCAGTGCCACGCGTCGATACCAGCGTCGGCCATCGCCACGTTGATCGACGCGAACAACTCGGCCGTTTTCGCCACGTTCAGGGCGGGCGACTGATGCTGCACGATGACCCGAGCCAGCTGGTTGTACAGGCGCGGCGGCACGCCCAGGTTGTTGGCGCCGTCGTAACCCCAGTACACCCCGATGCGCTCCTGTTCAGCCGTGCGCCGGCGCCGCGGCGCCGCACCGAAGTCGCGTACCTCTTCGAAATCGGCGAAGTAGTCCGCGTCGTCGAGGTAGTTGTTCATCGTCGTCGTTTTGCCAGGGAAGGCATCCAGTGGTTGATGGTTGGTCCCGGTGAACCGCTTGACGTTTCCCCATACCGGGCCGAGCTGCGGCTGGCCGGGCGCGTACGGGTCGGCTCGGTGCACGCCGTAGTCCGGCATGGTGGGTTGAGGGCCGGTGAGGCTGACGTTCGATCCGTCGTTCATGCGATGCGCGAGGAGTGCCATCGCCACCTTGGCGCCACCGTTGAACGCCGAGTTGCTGGCGGTGCTATTGGCATCGTCGAAGTAGGCCCGGTACGCCGGATAGAGCTCTTTCAGCGTCGTGACCGCCGCCCCCGCGATGATGTCGTCGACCGAGCCGGTGAGGTTCGGTACTCCGTGCATCACGCCCTTCTTGTTGAGATACGCAGCGGCAGGCTGATTGCGAAACGCGACCGCGTCGTGGATCGCCAGGTGAACGATCGCCATCGCCCACGACGTTCGGATCGGACCCGGCTGCTGACCGTTCACATAACCCTTGGTGAAGTCCCGCCGCGAAGCCTCCAGCAAGACTGAATTCCAATAAAGCACGCTGTTCATTGCACCCTCCCGAGTCAGCGCAGTTTTGTATTTGACGAGCGAAAATTAGCTGTCGAAATCGGGGGCGGACACGCGTAGACGACTACTCGAATTGTTCCTGCGCAGGCCTGCAACCTGGGGTAATGAGGAGAAATTATTTGCCAAGGGAACGAGGTCAGGTTCTGGGTTCTTCGTAGCCCGGCCGTAAAGCGAACTTCGCGATTGATGAATTCGGTGAATAACGTCGCGAATTACGACTTTGCGATCCTTGACCGCGACGCGCTGATCGGTGACGGGGGCCGACGTGGACGACGCGGACGCACGAGAGGGATTGTTCGCCGACTCGATGTGCCGGCGTGGCTGAGCTACACGCTCAATGAATGGCCTGGGCAGCGCGCGCCATCACAATTGCCGAGACTGCGCACAGATCGCGAATTTCGATCGAATCGCGATCTGTGCGCAGTCTCGGTGAAGGCGGTTACGCCGTCTGCGCGGAGAGCTTGCGGTACTCCAGCACGGTGTCGATGACGCCGTACTCCTTGGCCTCTTCGGCCGTGAGGATCTTGTCGCGATCGGTGTCCTTGCGGATGGTCTCGGGATCCTTGCCGGTATGCCGAGCCAGCGTGACTTCCATCAACGTACGCATGCGCTCGATCTCCTTGGCCTGGATCTCGAGATCGGAGAACTGCCCCTGGATGACACCGGACAGCGCGGGCTGGTGGATCAGCACGCGGGCGTTCGGCAGCGCCAGGCGCTTACCGGGCGTCCCCGCAGCAAGTAGCACTGCGGCGGCCGAGGCCGCCTGGCCGAGGCACACCGTCTGAATGTCGGCGCGCACGTACTGCATGGTGTCGTAGATCGCCATCAGCGACGTGAACGAGCCGCCGGGCGAGTTGATGTACATGGTGATGTCGCGGTCGGGATCGAGCGACTCCAGCACCAGCAGCTGAGCCATGATGTCATTCGCCGAGGCGTCGTCCACCTGCACGCCGAGGAAGATGATGCGCTCCTCGAACAGCTTGTTGTACGGGTTGGACTCCTTGACACCGAAGCTCGAATGCTCGATGAACGACGGGAGGATGTAACGCGCCTGCGGCTGCAGCCGAGGGTCAGTGTGGTCGGTCATTTGTCCAGTCCTGCCGTCGGTCCCGAGCCGTTGAGGCTCGCGCTGGTGATGATGTGGTCGACGAAGCCATACTCGAGGGCTTCCTGCGCGGTGAACCAGCGGTCGCGATCGGAGTCGGCTTCGATGCGCTCGATGGTCTGCCCGGTGAATTCGGCGTTGAGGCGGAACATCTCCTTCTTGATGACCGCGAACTGCTCGGCCTGGATGGCGATGTCGGCGGCGCCGCCGGTGATGCCGCCGAGCGGCTGGTGCATCAGGATGCGGGCGTGCGGCAGGGCGAAGCGCTTGCCCTTGGTGCCCGCCGCGAGCAGGAACTCACCCATCGAGGCGGCCATGCCCATGGCGTAGGTGGCGACATCGCACGGGGCGAGCACCATGGTGTCGTAGACGGCCATGCCTGCGCTGATCGAACCGCCGGGCGAGTTGATGTAGAGGTGAATGTCCTTGGTGGGGTCCTCGGCGGACAGCAGAAGGATCTGCGCGCACAGCTTGTTCGCGATGTCGTCGTCCACCTGTGACCCCAGGAAGATGATGCGCTCGGCGAGCAAGCGCTCATACACGGAGTCGACGAGGTTCAACCCTGCCCCGTTCGAACGCATGTCAGTCACGACTGGATACCTGCTTTCTTGATAGCTCTCACCGAACACTAACCAACCTGCGCGGCGGCGCACTCCCTGACAGGCGTGCGTTCGCTCAGAGCGTCACTTCGCGTCGTCGGACGCCTCGTCGTCGGCCTTCTCGGGCTCGTCGTCGGTTGCGCCGTCGGCGTCGGCGTTCGCGGCTTCTACCTGCGCGGCGACCTGGGCGGCGAATTCAGCCGGGTCCGGGCTTGTGGACGGCCCGAAGAACTCGGTGGTGTCGATCACGTTGCCGGTGGTGTCGGTGACGGTGGCGCCGTGCACGACGGCGGCGACGGCGAGCCCGCGGCGGACGTCGGCGAACATGACCGGCAGCTGGTTGTTCTCCTGCAGGTAGGCCAGCAGCTGCTGAGGCTCGAGGCCGTACTGCCGTGACATCAGCACGAGGCGCTCGGTGAGGTCGTTCTGGCCGACCTGGACGTTGAGCTGGTCAGCGATGGCATCCATGACGAGCTGGGTCTTGACCGCGCGCTCGGCATTTTCCTTGTTGTCCTTGTCGAACTCTTCGCGGCTGCTGCCCTGGGATTCGAGCGCCTTGGCGAAGGCGTCCTCGTCATGGTCGAGGCCGTGGATCGCGTTGTGGACGGTGTCATCGATCTGGGCCTGCACGATCTTCTCGGGAAGCGGCACCTCGATCTGGTCGAGGAGCGTCTCGAGGGCCTTATCGCGGATCTGCTCGGCCTGCTGGACACGCTTGGTGCGCTCGACCTGCTCCTTGAGGCTGGCCTTCAGTTCGTCGATGGTGTCGAATTCGCTTGCCAATTGGGCGAAGTCGTCGTCGGCCTCGGGCAGCTCGCGTTCCTTGACGGAGTTGACGGTGACGGTCACCTGTGCCTCTTCGCCGGCGTGCTCACCAGCGACCAGCTTGGTGGTGAAGACCTTGGTCTCGCCCGCCTTGAGGCCGACGATCGCGTCGTCGAGGCCTTCGATGAGCTGACCGGAGCCGACCTCGTGGGACAGACCCTCGGTCTTGGCTTCGGGAACGTCCTTGCCGTCGACGGAGGCCGACAGGTCGATGGAAACGAAGTCGCCGTTCTCGGCGGCGCGCTCGACGCCGGTGAGGGTGCCGAAACGGGCACGAAGGTTCTGCAGCTCGGCGTCGACGTCCTCGTCGGTCACCTCGATGGGATCGACCTCGATCTTGAGCGCCTCGAGGTCGGGCAGCGTGATCTCGGGGCGGATGTCCACCTCGGCGGTGAAGACGAGTTCCTCGTTGTCCTCGAGCTTGGTGATCTCGATATCGGGCTGGCCGAGCGGTTTTACTTCGCTCGTGGTCACGGCCTGGCTGTAGCGGCTGGGCAGGGCATCGTTGACGACCTGCTGGAGCACGGCGCCGCGGCCGATGCGGGCTTCGAGGAGCTTGCGGGGAGCCTTGCCGGGGCGGAAACCGGGCAGGCGAACCTGTTGGGCGAGCTGGGCGAAGGCCCGGTCGAAGTCGGGCTCCAACTCGGTGAAGGGCACCTCCACATTGATGCGAACCCGGGTGGGGCTCAACTGCTCGACGGTGCTCTTCACGTCTGATGCTCCTCTTTATGTCTCTCGGCGACGGCTCGGTGGTGCTTCTGGTCGGGGTGACAGGATTTGAACCTGCGGCCTTCCGCTCCCAAAGCGGATGCGCTACCAAGCTGCGCTACACCCCGCGGACCACCGCAGATACTACGGCCCAGGCACGCCGAACCTTTAATTGGATTTGGATGGATGGCCGCCGGTACAGTGTTGTCCGCTGTACACGCGGGCGTAGCTCAATGGTAGAGCCCTAGTCTTCCAAACTAGCTACGCGGGTTCGATTCCCGTCGCCCGCTCCAAGAACCGCCCCGGCGGACCCGCATCAAAAGCCGAAACCGATTCCGAAGGGCCAGTCCCAGCCCCAGTCGTGACTGTCTGACGGACACGATACGTCGACGTAGACGGTGGTGGACGACGCCGGCACAGCGTCGGGGGAATGGTCAGGATTGTGGATAGCGGTGACGGAGCATCGCGAGAGCGGGACGGTCTTATCACCGGCGACCCAGTTGATCGCCACGATGTAGCCCTGATCTTTGAGGTCGTTGATGGTGTCGGCAGCCGACTCGGCCCCGGCTACCGGCCAAATGGGCTCCGCGACGGATGTCGGGGTGGCAGCGCTTGCCGCAACCAGCAGTAGCGCGATGGATGTCAAGCGAGTCAACACCACTGTCACTCCAAACCAGGCTCAGCCGCCCACAATCTCCTCCTCCAGGAGTACCCCTGCAATGCCCCGCGCGCGACAAACCAAGAACAAGCCATAGGAGTGGAAGGGCGGCGATACCACCTGCTTCGCGGGTTCGATTCCGTCGGCCGCTCCGTAGAAACTCAAAGCCGAGCTGAAGTAACAACTTTGCGCACCAGCACTCGTCGAAGCGAGCTTCTCGCGCCGTCTGACGTGGCACGATCCGCACGTGGAGAACAAGTACGTCTGGGCAAGTTCAGACCACGAACGCCAGCGGCTCGCCAGTCAAGGTGACGCGCTGCGCGGGCCCACGGAGAGGCTATTCCGGGCCGCTGGCATCGGTCCGGGGATGCGTGTCCTTGATTGTGGGTCAGGTGCAGGCGATGTCGCGATCATTGTCGCCGAGTTGGTGACGGCGTCCGGTGACGTTCTTGGCATCGACCGCGACGCCAATAATGTCCAGGCCGCAAACGGCCGCGTTCAAGGCAACGGCCTGAACCACGTCCGATTCGAGACGGCGGACATCTCGTCACCGCCAGATGGCCCGTTCGACGCCATCGTGGGCCGGCTGGTGCTGATGTACCAGCCCGACGTGGAGGCTGTGCTGCGCGCACTCGCCGACCGGCTTGCGCCGGGTGGCGCGATGGCCTTCCTCGAATATGAACACGTGCCATCGGCTGAGGTTCTGATGTGGCCGCGTAGCCCATCGGTGGACAAGTTGATGAGCTGGACAACGACTGCGTTCGAAGTGCTTGGCAATCAAGAGCGCATGGGAACGCGCCTGCCGTCGCTTCTCCGTTCCGCTGGAATGGAACCGCAACCGCCGTATGAGCTGACCGGGGCTGTCTATACGGGAGCCGCCGTATTCGAACACGTGACGAATCTGCTGCGGGGGCTGTTACCGATACTGACGGCTCACGGCATCGCTACCGAAGAAGAGGCTGACCTCGACGCCTTCGCAGAAAGTGTCAGTGCTGACCTCACCCCCGACTCGGTAATGGTGGGGGCCGGCCCGGCCCTAGCAGTTTGGGCCAGAAAGCATTAGCAACACAGTCAGTTGTGCTCCAACGAAAATGATTCCAATACCTTGTATGTCCTCACATTGGTCCGACGACCTCGACCGAATCGCAATGCAACCGCAACAGGTTCTCAGCTCCTGACGGGGAGTATTAACAGTCTGCGCCCATACGACCGGCGCCTCAGGCCCGCAACGGCCGCCGCTGTCAGGAGGCTTGTGACCCACCATCCGCGAGTCACCGTCAACGGAACCTGCTCTGCCAACTTCACACCCGTTCGCGACGCATTCGAAGCCAACTTCACCGACCGCGGCGAAGTCGGCGCCGCCGTCGCCGTTTGGGTCGACGGTGAACTCGCCGTGCATCTTTGGGGTGGCGCTGCGAAGAAGGCAAAGCCGTGGCGACACGATACCCTCGCCAGCATCTTCTCCGGCTCAAAAGCGTTGACCAGCACCTGCATTCACTTGCTCGCCGATCGCGGCGAACTCAATCTGGACGTCCCCGTCGCCGACTACTGGCCCGAATTCGCCCAAGCCGGAAAGCAAGACATCACCATCGCTATGGTCATGGGCCACCGCTCCGGCGTCATCGGACCACGCACCAGGCTCGCGCCCGAGGACACCCTCGATTGGGACGCCGTCTGCGCCCACATCGCCGCGGCTGAACCGTGGTGGGCTCCCGGCACCGCGCAGGGCTACCACATGGTCAGCTTCGGCTTCATCCTCGGCGAAATCGTCCGCCGCGTCACCGGCCGCACCCTCGGCCACTACCTGCGCACCGAGATTGCCGAGCCCCTCGGTATCGACGTGCATATCGGATTGCCGCGCGCCGACCATTACCGCTGCGCCGACATGGTCAACAAGCCCCACATCCGCGACGTCCTTAACAACGGCAGGGCACCTGGATATCCGACCAGCCTCAGTGAGCATCCGATGGCTGCCTTCTCCATCGCGATGGGCTTCATCCCCGACGACGAACTCGGCTCCAACGACATCACCGCTTGGCGCACAGCCGAATTCCCGGCTACCAACGCTCACGTCACCGCACTCGGCCTGGCCACTTTCTACAACGCGCTCGCCCAGGGCAAGCTGCTGAGCTACGAGCACATGGAGAAATGCCGAGTCTCCCAAGGGGGTTTCGATACTGACCTCGTCCTCGGTCCGCGTGTCGCCGACCACGGCTGGGGCCTCGGTTACATGCTCAACCAGCGCGGCATGAACGGTCCGAACCAGCGGACGTTCGGCCACGGCGGCTCCGGCGGCAGCTTCGGATTCGTCGACCTCGAACACCGCATCGGCTACGCCTACGTCATGAACAATTTCGACGCGACTAAGTGCAACGCCGACCCCCGCAGCGTCGCCCTTTCCGACCAGGTCTACTCCGCTCTGGGCGTAACCCGCGCATAGTTCAGACCCCCGGAACGGCGTTTTTCTGTGGGTACGCTGGACGCCATGAACGGCGTCTTGCTGGTGCTTATCGTCCTTGTCGTAGCTGCGATCGGCCTGGCCGTGTGGAGCGCGTCGCGTAATTCCGCCGGCCGCAACGCCGCCTCCCTCGCCGACGCCAAGGCCGACGCCCGCAGGACCATCGACCGCCTCGGCGGTCAGGTCCTCAATCTCACCGGCACCGATGAGGCTTCCAAGCAAGCCTTGGCCGACGCGTCGGAGCGCTTCACCGCCGCAGGCGCGCAGATCGAGCAGGCCACCACCGCGAAGCAAGCGCTGCTCGCGAAGGAAAGTGCGCTGGAGGGCCTCTACTATGTACGCGCTGCGCGCACGGCAATGGGAATGGATCCCGGGCCAGAGCTGGAAACCATTAGTGGCCAGAACTCCGCCGGCGTGGTCACCGAGGACCGACGGATCAACTTCGAAGGCCGCGAAATCGAGGCCTCCCCCAATCCGACGGAGCGCACCCCGAACTACTACCCCGGCGGACGCGTCGCCGGTCGGCCCGTACCCGCGGGCTGGTACTCCGAACCGTGGTGGAAGCCGGCGCTGATCGCAGGCGCATGGGGCCTCGGCTCGGTGCTGCTGTTTGACGCGTTGTTCTCCGGTATGCACGGCGTCGACTATGGCGCCAATGGCTTCGAAAGTGGTTACGGCGACGGCTATTCCGACGGCCTCGCGGCCGGACAGGACGGCGGTTACGACGGCGGCGACATGAGCGGCGGCGACGGCGGCTGGGGTGGCGATAGCTGGGGTGCGCTCCGTCGGATTGGGGGAGGCCTCGATTTCGCGGCCTTCGAAGTTGATC
>LZSH01000086.1 GCA_001665255.1 Mycobacteriaceae bacterium 1482268.1
GCTGACCGCCAAGTCCAGTTCGGCGACGTCGGCCGGTTCGTTGGGCAGCACCGCGGCCTGCAATACTGCGGCCCGCGCATGCTCGTCGGCGTATACCTGCGCGCGCACCAACGCTTGCCCGACCATCGTGGCGACGGCTGAGATGTACGCCAATTGCGCCGCGTCGAGCGGTTGCGGCCGTGTCCACATCATGCTGAGCACGCCGATCGGCTTGGCGCCGGAGGTAAGTGGCCAGTTCACCACTGCCTCTGCCTTTGTCAGCGCCATCATGTCCGCATGGTCGGGGTACCGCCGCCGGTATTCCTCGGCGCCGCCGATGACCGCGGGCCGCCCCGTGCTGAGAGCCTCGGTCGCAGCAGTGACGTCGTCCAGCGAGATGCCGTTGCCGAACTCATCTCGCGCGAGTTGCGGGTAGCCTGCCGCGCTCACCCACTGGAGCCGGACTCCGCCGGGGGCCACCAGGCCGAGCGCCACTGCTTGCGCGCCAGCATCGTTGAACAACTGCTTGACAACCGCGTCGCCGATCTGGTCCGGGGTCAGTGCGGCCGAAAGCCGTTGTGCCAGTTGCGCAAGGATCTGGAGGCGATCGCGCTCACGACGTTCGGCTTCGCGCGCTCTTACCGCCGCGACGCGGCCGGCGGCCTCCTGCGCGATGAGCATTGCGACCAGGACGATGACCGCGATGAACACCTGTGTCACCGCCACCCGTGCCGCTGCCGCCAGGTTCGGTTCTGCGAACGGGCCGCTCCCCGAATGAGTCATGTAGTTGACGGTGACCGCTAGCACCGCACCTGCCAGCGCGGCGCCGATGACGTCGAGTCGAAATGCCGCCCACGCCATCACCGGTAGCAGCAACAGCGACGGAGGCGCCTGCCACCAGAGCGTCGTCATCGACACCACCGCGGTGACGATCAACACCAGGGCAGTCTCTGGGAGTTGAGTCCGCAAGATGTGGGATTGCTTGGTCCACAACAGTATCGGCGCGCCTATGACAAGAGCGCCGATCCCGTCTCCAGCCCACCAGTGCACGACTGCGGTGATCCAGGAACCGTTGGTGGATGCGGCGGTGACCGCACCGCCGATCAATCCGCCCACCCACGGCCCCGCCACACACCCCGCGGCGACGAACTTCGCCAGATCTCCCCGCGCCCGGAGGTCGGGAACGCCTTTACACCAGGCCAACACCAGCGACGCGCCGACCGCGGGTTCCACCGAGTTGGCCAAAACGAATCCCGCTGCAGCGCGTACGCCGACGCCATAGCGGAGATCCACGGCGAACTCCGCCACGGCTATTGCGGCGACGATGACGGCCCACCGGGAGCGCGGGGTCAGCAGCATCGCCGCCACGGTCACGCCTGCGGGCGGAAAGAACACCGGGCCCACCACCCCGGCTCCAAATGACTGCCAGGACAACACTGCGCCGGCCAGGTAGGTCAACCCGACGCCTGCGAACAAGAGGCTCGCTGACCGCCAACTGCTACGACGACCGCGGACGCGCGCGCGACTGCGGCGCGTTCCCGGCGTCACGTGTGGCGAAGACACCCTGATGAGGGTATCGACACCACCGTCGATACGGCGTGTTTCTGCCGGTCCACGCGCGATCACCCGCACAAACCGGACTCGCGCAGCCAGTGGCGGGATTGCCTCGATCTCGGCCGTTTTCACCCCGTCGGTCGTGGGCATTCCTGAGCGCATGGATAAGGTCACACGACTTCGGCGCGCACGACACCGCCTCGTCAAGTTCCAGCGGCGTGTGTGGCTGGCGGAGGCACTGATGTGGCCGACGGTGATCCTCGCCGTGGTGTCATCGGTCGGCGGCGCGGTGTGGTTTCTGCGCCGCCGGTCCTCGGGTGGTCGACATGAAATGCCCGATACGCCAGGAGCGCACGAGGACGGCAACCTGCGGATCGAAACCGACGGTCAGGTCACCCACGCGTAGGCCGCTACGCGTGCGGCACTTCGTCTTTCCAGATCTGTAGCACCCTCACGTAAGGATCGGGCTGGACCGACAGTGCCCCCACGAACGGGTGCTCGAGCGCGAAAATGAGATACATGACAAAGCCCATGAGGGCCGCCGTGAGAGCCACTCCAACGGCATGAATCAACAGGTCGCGTGTCCCGAACAAGTAGGTGAACCCCATCACGACGGCGCCGCCGCCGAGGAGCAGCACCCATAGTTCTCCGGGAATCGCAGACTCACCCGTCGAGACCCGTAATTTGCGGTTGGCACTCAGATCGTTCAACTGGACGATGTCGTGATCAAAGAACGCGATTTCATTGCGTGTCTCCGGCTGGACCTTGAGGAATGCTTCCCACACCTGGGTCATGTGGTCGGACTCCTCCTCGATGGTCTCGCCCCGTCGCATTCTGGGCAGTTCGTCGTTGATCAGGTCCTCGGTGTACGCGATAAGGCTTCGTTGCACTTCGGGCCGGTACGCATCAGGTATCGCGGTCGAGTCCCGCAGTAGATCAACGATGGCGCTGGCCTCTGCCTGGGTTGCATTTTCGGCATCCCCGAACTGTTCCCACACCACGACAACCACGAAGGCGACGAGCACCGCGTAAAGGACGCCAGCGAGCTGGAAAACCTGGCCCGAGACCTCATTCGCACTCTCGAGCCGGGCGTGAGACACCGTCTTTCGGAACAGAATTAGCCCGCCGACGGATAAACCGACGAAGAGAATCACTGTAATGGATCCGAGTATCGGCGCAGGTATCTGCAGAAGCCGGAGCACGACCACCAAGCCCTTTCAAACCGAAGCGTCTCGACGCAATTGAGGCGGATGCCTCATGAACATATTGACAAGGCAGCGGAGCATCACGACATGACCCGTTTACTCACTATCAGCTACGGAGCCGCGAGCTATCTCCTCTTTCTGGCGGCCTTCGTGTATGCCATCGGTTTCGTGGGCGGCATTGGCGTGCCGCGCACCGTCGATCACGCGATCGCCGCGCCACTTGGTCAGGCGGTGGTGGTCAATGTCCTCCTGCTCGGGATGTTCGCCATCCAGCACAGTGTCATGGCGCGGCCGGGGTTCAAACGCTGGTGGACGCGCTTCGTGCCGCAACCGATTGAGCGCAGCACGTTCGTCCTGTTCTCGAGCGCCGTGTTGATTCTGCTGTTCTGGCAATGGCGGACGATGCCGGCGGTCATATGGCACGTGGGGTCACCCACAGGACGGCTGGGACTCTGGGTGTTGTTCTGGGCAGGGTGGCTCACCGTCTTGGCGACGACCTTCATGATCAACCATTTCGACCTGTTCGGCCTTCGCCAGGTATATCTGGCATGGCGTGGAAAGCCCTACACCGACTTGCACTTTCGCACTTCGCTGCTCTACCGGCTGGTGCGCCATCCCCTGATGCTCGGCTTCATCATCGCCTTTTGGGCGGCCCCGACGATGACTGCCGGGCACCTGCTCTTCGCCGTCGCCACAACGGCATACATCCTCGTTGCCATTCAACTCGAGGAGCGCGACCTCGGGGCTGCGCTGGGCGCTCAATACCGCGACTACCGCCGAGACGTGCCGATGCTCATACCGCGGCCTCGGCCTCGTAGGGCCTAGACCGAGCGTCAGCCGCCCGGGGGCGGCGGCGGAGGTGGCGATGTGGTTGTCGTCGTCGTTGTCGTTGTCGTGTACGAAGGCGTCGTTGTCGTCGTGGTCGTGGTCGGTGAGGTCGTTGTTGTAGTCGTGGGGCTGGTTGCGGGCGGCACCGGCGCACCGGTCGTCACGGTCGATGTGCTCGTGGAAACCGAAGTAGTGGTGGTGGCAGACGCAGGGGCCAGGACGGCACAAGCGACTCGTCCGCCGGAGTCGCCCGTGGCCAGCGTCTCCGCGTCCGGACCCGGAACACCGTCGTGGGTGTAACGCTGCGGAATATTGGCGAAGTTGTCCGGGCCTTCGTGAATGATCAATGCGGATCCTTCAGCACCCTTGAGATCCTCTTGCTTGAACGCGTCGGTGGTTGCGACAACCTTGCCGGAACCGTCCGAGCGGACGTTCAACGGCGTGAGGTCCCCGCTGGCGGGATGCTCGGTGCGACCACCGACCTGCAGATGTCCGCCCGCCGAGTTGAAGGCGCCCGACTCCCCGCCGGTGGGGGCAACGGAATTGGCCTCGCACTTGCCCACCGAGTGAATGTGCATGCCATGACTGCCCGGCGACAGGGTCCCAGGGCCGACGGTCTCGACCGTCACTGTCGCAAAGCCGCTGGTGAAATCTATCGTGGCATTGGCGACGGGTTTGCCGTCGGGCGATTTCAATTCGGCTTTGATGGTCTGCGCCGACGCCTTCGTCGTCGCCGATGTGGTGGTCGTCTGCTCATTGCCGGACTGGTTGGAACTGCAGCCCGCCAACAAGGCCACAGGGGTCGCGAGCAGAGCAGCAGCGGCGGATGCACGGATCAACATCAACCCCGGGTACCCAAACCCGCGAAAGAATATCGACTAAAGAAACCTCAGTTTCGAACGATGCAAGTAGTGAGCTTGCGACGCAGCGGCTATACGGCGTGCGGCAATTTCCAGTCGGCGGCTACCGGCGCATCAGCTTCCGCGGCCACACCAGCCGAACTCTCGCGATCTGTCGGTTGCAGCTCATGAACCTCGGCTACCGGAACGCAGGGACCGCAGAACCAACAATCAAGCGTGGGATAGCAGCAAGTGGGGCAAATCTCGATGGTCACCGTAGAACCTCCCCACGCGCCACCCTGGGCGGTTCCACAGCGATACCCAGGAGTGCGCTCACTGAAACGCGGTACACCGGTTCTTCCGTCCGAAGCACCCCGACTACTTCCGTTCACGCCAGTACCCCGGCCGCGGTCGTCGACCTTCGACAGCCGATATATACACTCCGGCGACGTGCCGACCGCTGCCTTGATGACACACGGGCACAACCAGTTTCATACAGCGCAGATGAGCCAAGTTGCGTATCAGAGCTGGGACCACGATCGTCGTGGTATGTCTGTCCGAGCCCACGCGCCGACCAGAAGGGCATGGGCCGGGCTCGGACAGTGTGCAATCGCCTGTGTCGGCGTTACGGCTTACTGCGTACGCGGTCGCGAACGGCGGTGACCTGTTTGTGGTTACCCGGACCGGCGAACGCGTTGCCGTTACGGGTGCCGAGCGTCGCGGCGATGTTCTTGTTATTGCCAGTGGCCGCTGGGCCCGCCCCAGCGAACGCATTGCTGGTACGGGCGGCGATTACGGCGGCGGTGTTCCTGTTGTTGTTGCCAGCGGCAGGCCCCGCCCCCGCGAACGCGTTACTGGTGAGCGCACCGACCATCGTGGCCGTGTTCCTGTTGTTATTAGTTGCGGCAGGGCCGGCCCCCGCGAACGCGTTACTGGTGAGCGCACCGACCATCGTGGCCGTGTTCCTGTTGTTATTACCAGCGGCAGGCCCCGCCCCCGCGAACACGTTGCTGGTGAGGATGCCGAACCCCGTGGCGGTGTTCCTGGTGTTGTTACCAGCGCCGGACCCCGCCCCGGCGAACGCATTGCTGGTGAGGGCACCGATCACCGTGGCGTTGTTCCTGGTGTTATTAGTTGCGGCCGCTCCCGCTCCTGCGGATGAGTTGGTGGCGAGGGTGCCGATTTGAGTGGCATTGTTGCGATCGTTATTAGTCGCACCGGTCCCCGAGCCGGCGAATACGTTGCCGGCGGCCGTGCCGATCGCGGTCGCGTTGTTGTGGTCGTTATTACTGGCACCCGACCCCGAACCGGCGAATACGTTGCTGGCAAGGGTGCCGATCGCGGTGGCATTGTTGTTGTTGTTCTTACTGGCAGCAGATCCCGAACCGGCGAACGCATTGCTGTAGCTGCCGATGACGGTGGCGTTGTTGTTGTTGCCGTTGGTGGCCGTCGCGGAGCTGGCATTACCGATGACCAACGCGTGATCGTTGATGCCTTGGGCGGTCGCCGTGCTGTTCGGGCCGACCGCGATCGCGGTGTCGTAGTAGCCGCTGGAGAATGCCGTGGCGCCGGGGCCTATCCCTAGAGCGAAGGATCCTGGACCGACGGCCGTGCAGCCCAAACCGATGCCGATGCCGCCCGCCGCCGCGCAGGTCGCGTTGGCGGTTGCTGGTGAACCAAGTGAACCCACCGCGAACGCGCCCGAGACCAGTGCACCCAACAGCAACAACGACAGGTCATGGTCCGGAGCTGCCCTGTGCTTACCGACGCCTGCCCTGTGTCGACCCATCCGGTGATGCCTCCTCGCCCGTGTCAGATAACGCCGAGCACCATATCAGCAGCAAACCGGCGACAAGCGGTGAAAACCAAATTGTTTACGTGGCAAAGTCTTTCAAGACAGACGTGGTTCAGTAACACCACTGCCGCGATGCAGGATATCGACCAGAATCAGCTGCAATGCAACCTGACGGGCAAATGCGTCGGCCCACGCAGCGAGCTGTTGGTCGACCAAGTGGTCGGGCCGACGGCGGTGATACGGGTGACGCGGTCGATAAGTTCACGCAGCACCGCCTGCGCCTCCATGCGTGCCAGAGGAGCGCCGACGCACATGTGTGCGCCATAGCCGAAACCGATATGCATGCGCGGGTTGCGGTCTGCGCGGTATTCGTCAGGTTCCTCGAACACGAGTGGATCGCGGTTGGCCGCACCGAAAGACAGGAGCACGCGAGCGCCGGCGGGAATGGTTACCTCGCCGACCTGGTAGTCCGCGCGCGTATAGCGGTAGAGGTTCTGGATAGGGCTGGAGATCCGCAGCTGTTCCTCGACGGCGATGGGAATGAGATCGGGGTTGGCGCGGATGAGATCGTATTGGTCGGGATTGTTGGCCAACGTTTCGAATATGCCGCCGAGTAGATTGGTAGTCGTCTCGTTACCGGCGATGAGCAGCAACAGGGCAACGTAGAACAACTGATCGTCGCTCAGGTTGCCTTCGGTGTTGTGTTCCAGCAGCCGCCCAAGCATGGTGTCCGAATCTTTGAGCTCACCGGTGGCGAGGTGACGCAGGAAATAGCGTCGCAGCGCGAGGACTGCGCGCATCGAGTTTGCTGTTTCGACAACACCTTTGGGTGTCGGTGAGAAATTGATGATTCGAACACTGTTTTCTGACCATCGTCTGAAATCGGCGACGTCGGTGTCTGGTACCCCCAGGATCGCAGCGATCAGACGCATCGGCATCGGTATCGCAAGCCGTTCTACCACGTCGCAACCGGGCTCTTTGATCACCTTGGATACCAGTTCGGCTGCAAGTTTGTCCGTTATTTCCTGCCAGTTTTCCAGCGCGCCGCGGGTGAAGCCGGGCTGGACTTGCTTACGTAGTCGAGCGTGCTGGTCGCCGTCGGTGAGCACTAAGAGGTCGGCCGCCATCCTGACTCGCGTTACGCCCCGGGCGCTGGTGACCTGATCCGTGTCGCGTAACGCCGCGCGGACGTCATTGAGTCGGCTGAGGATCCAAGTGGCGCGTTTGGGGTTGTAGTGCACGCGTCCGCTGCGGTGCAGCGCTCGGTAGGCTTCGTGCGGTTGAGCCGCAGTGGCGGGGTCCAGGGGGTCGTAGTCGGTGTTGACCGCGCCAGTCCAACCTAGATAGCCCTGCCGGTGCGTGCGGATTGCCCCGGTGAGATTCATTTGGACGGCACTGCCAAGCGGTTTAAGTAATGTAACGATCCCGCGCGGGCTGTTCACCGCCATGACCTCTGCACCTTTCGTCCTTAGTAAACAACGCAAAGGTCTCGGGCCGGCGAGGCGGCACCTTGCGGGTCGGGGTGAAAAGCGTTGTGCGCCAAAGCAAGGGTCTCCTCAAGCTCGCCGATGCGCGGGCATGCAGGACGGATGGGCGCATGCCGACCGGAAGTGATGGCGCTCCACCGTCATGCCCTCAGGTTCGGCGCTGGTACCCGTATCGTCAACGGTGCGACACGAAGTTGAAAGACCCGTTCGGATGCTACTCAGGAAGCGTTTCGCATCAGCGCCATCTGACCAGCGCGTTCTCTTTGAAAATCCTGTCCAGAATTCTCGCAACGATAAAGCCTTTTAACCTTGTTCGCTCGAAGTACGGGGCATGTGCGCAAGCTTGTTCTGCAGAACAGAGATCCCCGGGACGTGCACTTGCCGGTGGGGTGTCGAGGCTCGATGTGCCCGCCCTGAGCTCGTCTGATGTCGTCAATGCGTCGTGGGCTCCTGTGAGCATCACGCCCGTCAACTGCGCGCGTCGAGGTCGCGAGCCCCAGTCGCGGGGTAGTGTGATGATTTTTCACGACAGGCGTGTGAGCCGGGTGAACCACTCAAGATGATTCTCAACGCGAGAGCGCGAATTTTTCTGCCGGCTGGACGGGGACAAGGTGTCATGACACGTGAGGATTGGTTGGTCGGCCGCGACCGAAGGAGTGAAGCCGCCGACCGGATCTACGACGCGGCCGCAGAGCTGGTCTCGCGCAAAGGATTCGAGGCGTTCACGGTTGAGGCACTGGCCGCCAAAGTGCATTGTTCGCCGGCAACGATCTATCGTCACGCGGGCGGCAAGGCCGCGATCCGTGAAGCCGTGACAATGCGCACCTCCTCACGAATCGTCGGGTTAGTGCGTGAGGCGATCAAGGGTTTACAAGGCACTGAGCGTGTAGTAACGGCGATAATGGTTGCTCTAGAGCACATCCGCGCGGAGCCGCTCGGTGACCTGATGATGGGTTCGATCCGACCGACCCACGAAGGCGAATGGTTGACAGGCTCGCCGGGCGTGGCCCGTCTGGCCCAGGAAATGATCGGTTACGACGACCCGCTTGCTGCGCAGTGGTTGCTGCGGGTAACCCTGGCGCTGTGGTACTGGCCAGCCGACGACCGCGAAATCGAGCACGCGCTTGTGAGACGCTTCGTTGGCCCATTGTTTAGCTAGTGCAAGCAGCCGCAAGGGGATTCGTCGCGTTCGCGACTCGGTGGGTTTTAGCTACATCTTCTCGGAACTTGCCCTTCGCAGCATGAGAGAAAAATCTAGGAAATTCTCACCCATCGGGGCAGGTACAGCCGGTACGAGCTGTCGGGCAGGTGGCTGACCGGGAGTCGGACCCCTTTCAACCTGGGGCGTCTTGTTGACGATGTCATTCGGTGTTTACAAAGCTGATGTGGTGGTGATGGCGCAGCATTCAAGCCAGGCTCGCGTCGGCGGTCGGTGGCGGTCGTCGACGGTCACATTGGGCGGCTCTGCCGTGACGATTGGACCGTGGCGAAGCGGTAGGCAGACAGACCCGCGCGCATTGGCTTGCCCGAGATCGGGGGCGCTGCTTTGGCTTTCGTGATCACCCAGAGGTGCTGCAACGATGCCAGCTGCGTGTCGGTGTGCCCGGTCGACTGCATCCGCCCCTCGCCGGATGACCCCGAATTCAACACGACCGAGATGCTGCACATCGATCCGGAAGCCTGCGTCGACTGCGGCGCATGCGTACCTGTGTGCCCGACCAGCGCGATCCGCTACGAGGTCGATCTGACTGAACCGTTGAAGCGATACAAAGACATCAACGCCGCCTACTTCGAGCGGCACCCGCTGCACGCAGATCCTCGACGATTGGACGAGAGGCCCTCCCGTCCACCCAGGGAATTGGGGACCCTGCGGGTCGCGATCGTCGGCGCCGGACCGGCCGCATGCTATGCGGCCGACGAGTTGTTGGCCCGGGCCGACGTCGAGATCGAGTTGCTGGACAGGCTGCCCACGCCGCACGGGCTCATTCGCGGCGGCGTGGCACCGGATCACTCGGAGACCAAGGATGTGGGCCTTACCTTCGGGGCGAGGTTCGTGACAGACGCTGTGGGTTTGCACCTCAACGTCGAAGTCGGTAAGCACATCACGCATGAAGAGCTGATGCGCCACCACCACGCCGTCATCTACGCCGTCGGCGCATTCGAGGAGCGCCGGCTCAACATACCCGGTGAGGATCTGCCCGGAAGCCATCCCGCATCCGAGTTCGTCGCCTGGTACAACGGACATCCCGACTACGCCGACATGACATTCGATCTGTCCGGACAGCGCGCCGTGGTGGTCGGAAACGGCAACGTCGCCTTGGATGTGGCGCGAATCCTGCTCCTCAACACCGACGAATTGCAGAACACCGACATCGCAGACTATGCGCTGGATACCCTGCGGCGCAGCAACATTCGGGAGGTCATGCTTCTGGGACGACGCGGGCCACTGCAGGCGGCCTACTCATCATCGGAGTTTCTCGCCTTTAACCACCTTCCGGGCGTGGATATCGTGCTCGATGAGCGCGAGCTGAACCTCGACCCAGCCAGCCGAGCCCAATTCGAAGATCCTGCGCTGGAGCCGGCGCTCGCCCTCAAGGTGAGGCTTGCCGAGGAGTTCGCGCACCGTCCCCTGAACCCGCACAACAAGCGCGTCGTATTCCGCTACTGCGTTTCCCCGGTCGAACTTCTCGGGTCCGACCGCGTTGAGGGAGTGCGGATCACCGCCAACGAGCTCGTCGACATTGACGGCGCAATAAAGGCCGTCGCGACCGACCGGACCGAGGAGATCGAGGCATCAATGGTGCTGCGCTCAGTGGGCTTCCGAGCCCGGCAACTACCCGGCCTGCCGTTCGATGAGGATCGCGGAATCATCCCCAACGATTGTGGTCGGGTGATCGCCGGAGATGGGCGGCCGATCCCAGGCGTCTACGTCGCCGGATGGATCAAGCGAGGGGCTAATGGCACGATCGGTACCAACAAGCACTGCGCCCGCGAGACGGTCGACAACATCATTGCGGACTTCATATCCGGGAGGCTCCGCCGACCCGACGGAGATCGACCTTCGCTTGAGCGACTTCTCTCTGTTCGTCAGCCGGGCCTAATTTCGGGGGCCGGCTGGCACGCGATCGACCAAGCCGAACGTCGTCGTGGTAACGCCTCCGGACGACCGCGGGCCAAGTTCACCGACCGAGCCAAGATGGTCGAGATCGCCAGGGGCCCTTAAAGCTTGTGGTGCCGCGGGATTCATGACCGTCGCTTAGCGGTCCAAGTACTCGACCGGCAACATAAAACACCGCGCAGCATCACACGCGCCAGGGCCGTACGGAGAGCCATCCTGCCACTCGCTGCCTTGCGCCCAGATCCTCAGTGAGATTGCCGCATCCGTCGTCCCTGACGACATGCAGCTTGGAGTCGAGCTGAGGTTCCACTGACTAAACAGCTCTACGCTTCAGCTTGAGAACGCTTTTCGTAGGACCTCGCACTGGCGGTCGAAGAATGCACGTGATACCCCGGTAGTTGGTGCGACAATGTCGAATCCGTGGAAAGCGCCGGTAATGATGTCGATATCGCACGCCACGCCTGCGTCTTTCAGGCGGCGTGCATACTCGACGTTTTCGTCATGCAGCGGGTCGAGGGTGCCGACGCCGATCCACGTCGGCGGTAGGCCAGAGAGATCGGTGTGCCGAGCGGGTACCGCGACCTGCGGATCGGCTCCGCGTAGATATGCGGTCCATCCCAACCGATTGCTGTTGGGGCTCCAGAGCCGATAACGCCGATCTCTGATGCCGGGGCGATCGCTGGAGCGATCATCCACCATCGGATACACCAGGAGCTGAAATAGCGGGACCAATTCGCCGCGGTCGCGAGCCAACAGCGCGAGCGCCGCCGCCAAGCCGCCGCCGGCGCTTGCGCCGCCGATGGCGACCCGCGCGGGATCGATGCCGAGCAAGCGAGTCAGCCACGCAAACGCCTCATTGCAATCCTCCAGAGCCGCCGGATAAGGGTGTTTTGGCGCGAGGCGGTAATCGACGGCGACGACAGGGACGCCAAGCCGATGGGCGAAGCGGCGGCACAGCCGGTCGTCCTGCGCTGCCGATCCGATGACGTATCCGCCACCGTGAATCCACAGCAGCGCAGCGCCCGCGTTGTCAGTGTGCTGAGGCCGGTGCAGCCGCACGTTGCTTCCGCTGGGCAGAGCCGCCACT
>LZSH01000087.1 GCA_001665255.1 Mycobacteriaceae bacterium 1482268.1
GCGCACCATCGCCGCGGCGGTGACGAAACGGCCCGGAATATCGGCGGCTGCTGACATGTCGGTGAGCAGTCGTCGGCCGGTGTCTGCCCATGTCGGCAGATCCCACAACAAGTTCGCCAGCTCGGACGGATTGTCGTCGTATCCGCGCATGACCCGCGCCCGCGACGCCACCTCTTCGGGCAGAGTGCTGTTCACATTGTCCGGGCGCAGCCAGACACCCTCCCGTAGTTCGCCGAACCTGTTCTGCTGCAACGATGTCCGCAGACCGGCGCGGATGCGCGCGTCGATGCCGACGCTGGTGATCACGACCGTCGCCCACCCGCCGTCCCACGAACTCAACTGCGGGTTGATGGCGTCGTCCTGGCGGCGCTGACGGGCCAGGAGCCGGTCGGACAGCCGGTAGCCGTCGTCGGACCGCACCAGATCCCCCGCGCTGACCATCCGGGTGAGAGCGACGCGCAGTGTGGCCTCTTTGATGTCGAAATCCGCTGTGAGACGGATGAGTTCGGCCGCCGTTGCGCATGCGGGATGGGCGCCGAGCAGCACGCTCAGCACCACCGAACGCGCGGTCATTCGGCTGAGCGCGGCCACCGGTCAGACTCCGGACGTCCTGCGGCCCGCGTCGCCGAACGGCTCGTCACGGCTCTTCACGGCCTCGCGGAAGCCGCGATCGCGCGCCTCGGCGACGAACGCGTGCCCCTCGGGAGTGTGGCGGGCGACGCCATCGAAGACGGTGCTCACCATTCGGCTCGTGGCGACGCCCTGTTGCAACAGCGCGGTGTTGAGCGCCAGCTTCGCCATGATGAGTTGGTTGACGGGCATCGCGGCGATCCGCCCGACGAGGCGTTCGGTGCGCTCGTCGAGGTCGGCGGGTTCGGGCGCCTCGACCGCGAGCCCCCACTCGGCCGCCTGTGTTCCGCTGATGCAATCACCGGTGAACAGAAGGCGTTTCGCGCGCTGGTCGCCGAGTCGGTGTGCCCACAGGCCCGCGGCGGGTACACCCCATACGCGCATCGGCGGGTAGCCGATCTTGGCGTCCGACGCGGCGATCACCTGATCGGCGTGCAGCGCGATGTCGGTGCCGCCGGCCACGCAGTAGCCGTGGATCTTCACCACCGTGGGCTTGTCGCAGTGCATCAGGCTGGAGAACCCGCGGACGAAGCGGCTCATCATCTGGTAGTCGATCATCGGATCCCACGGCTGATCGGGCAGGTGGTTGATGGCCTGTGTCTTACCCGACAACACCGTGTTCGCGTACGGGCTGCCACCGCCCGCCGACGACGAGCCCTCCGCATAGGCCGACAGGTCGAAACCGGCGCAGAACCCCTCGCCGCGACCCGAGACGAGGATGACGTGGACGTCGGGATCCAGGTCGGCGCGTTCGACGAGTGCGGACAACTCCAGCGGGGTGTCGGCGACGATCGCGTTGCCCTTTTCGGGGCGGTTGAAGGTGATTCGCGCAACTCGATCGGTGACCTCATAGGTCATCGTCTTCAAGTTGTCGAAGTCAACCGGCCTGATCGCGTGCGTCATCCCTTGTCTGTCCTCCTCGCGTGCGTCATGCCTTGACCAGGGCACGCTCGAGGATCGGCGCGAGGTCCAGCCCGGCGGGCATCGTCCCGTACGCGCCACCCCACTGGCCGCCCATCCGGGTGGCCAGGAACGCCTCAGCCACCGCCGGATGCCCGTGCCGCACGAGCAGCGAGCCCTGCAGCGCGAGACCGATGTCCTCGGCGACCGTGCGGGCGCGGTATTGGATGGTCTCCAGATCATCGAGCTGCGGCTTGAGCCCGCCGATGTGGGCGTCCAGCCGCGGATCCTGACCGGTGGTCTTGGCGAGCTCGTCGAACAGCACGTCGACGCTTTCGGGCCGAGTTGCCATGGCGCGCAACGTATCCAGTGCGCTGACGTTGCCCGAGCCCTCCCAGATGCCCATCAGCGGGGCCTCCCGGAACAGCCGTGGCATGCCGGACTCCTCGACGTAGCCATTGCCGCCAAGACATTCCATCGCCTCGGCGGCGTGCCCGGTGGCGCGCTTGCACACCCAGTACTTGCTGGCCGCCAGCCCGATGCGGCGTAGCAGAGCCTCGCGGTCG
>LZSH01000088.1 GCA_001665255.1 Mycobacteriaceae bacterium 1482268.1
GGCACTGCGCGACCTCGACTCGTCGTATATCGCGGTGCACGGGCCGCCCGGCACGGGCAAGACCTTCACCGCGGCCGCGGTCATCGCCCGCCTCGTCAGCGAAAGCCGCTGGCGCATCGGTGTGGTCGCACAGTCGCATGCCGTCGTCGAGAACCTGTTCCGCGATGTGATCGCCGCCGGAGTCGATGCATCGCTGGTGGCCAAGAAGAAGCATGGCGGCGAGGCGAGCTGGCAGCAGATAGACGAGAAGGAGTACCCGGCTTTCATCGCCGATCACGAAGGCTGCGTGATCGGCGGTACCGCATGGGATTTCGCCAACGCCGGCCGGGTGCCGCGCGGCAGCCTCGACCTACTCGTCATCGAAGAGGCCGGGCAGTACAGCCTGGCGAACACCATCGCGGTGGCGTCGGCCGCGGTGAACCTTCTGCTGCTCGGCGATCCGCAGCAGCTGCCGCAGGTCAGCCAGGGCGTTCATCCCGAACCGGTCGACACGTCGGCGCTGGGCTGGCTCATCGACGGAAGGCACACGCTGCCCCCCGAACTCGGGTACTTCCTCGACCGCTCGTACCGGATGCATCCCGACGTGTGCGCCGCGGTGTCTCGGCTGTCCTACGACGACCGACTGCGCTCGGTAGACGAGGTGGCCGGCGCCCGCAGGTTGGACGGCTACGCGCCCGGCGTGCGGCTGCGCAGCGTCGACCACGACGGAAATTCGACCGACAGCCCCGAAGAGGCCGACGCCATCGTCGCCGAGATCGACAAGCTGATCGGCGCCGCATGGACCGACGAGCGCGGACAACACTTCCTGACACAACGCGACGTGCTGGTCGTCACTCCATACAACGCCCAGGTGGCGCTGTTGCGGGAACGGCTCGACGCCGCAGGACTGCACGACGTCCGCGCCGGGACGGTGGACAAATTCCAGGGCCAGCAGGCGCCCGTGGTGTTCGTGTCGATGACCGCGTCGTCCATTGACGACGTTCCCCGCGGAATCTCGTTTCTGCTCAACCGAAATCGCCTCAACGTCGCTGTGAGCCGGGCGAAGTACCTCAGTGTCGTGGTGTGCTCGCCGCTGCTGACCGAGTACCTGCCGACGACGCCGGACCGGCTCATCGAGTTGGGTGCATTTCTGTCGCTGACCGCATGTGGTAGACCCACGGGGTGACTGAATCGCTGACCGAACGGCTCGCCGCGATCGTCGGCGCCCCCCACGTCAGCGCCGATCCCGACGTGCTCGACGGCCGCAGCGTCGACCACACCGGCCGCTACCGCGGACATGCCAGTGTGCTGGTGCGGCCGGGAAATGCGGACCAGATTGCCGCGGTGCTGCGGGCCTGTCGCGACTCCGGCGCCCACGTCACCGTTCAAGGCGGCCGCACGTCATTGGTGGCGGGCACCATCCCGGAGCACGACGACGTGCTGTTGTCCACCGAGCGGCTGACCGATGTCGGTGAGGTCGACACTGTCGAACGGCGCATCCGTGTCGGTGCGGGCGTGACGCTGGCCGCCGTGCAGCGCGCGGCGTCCGAGGCGGGTCTGGTGTTCGGCGTCGATCTCGCCGCCCGTGATTCCGCCACCGTCGGCGGCATGGCGTCGACGAACGCAGGCGGGTTGCGCACCGTGCGCTACGGCAACATGGGTGAGCAGGTGATAGGGCTGGACGTGGTGCTGCCCGACGGGTCAATTGTGCAGCGGCACAGCCAGGTTCGGCAGGATAACACCGGATACGACCTCGCGTCGCTGTTCGTCGGCGCCGAGGGCACGCTCGGCGTCATCACCGGGCTAGAGCTACGCCTGCGCCCCACCCCGGCGCACCGAGTGACCGCGGTCTGCGGATTCGACGATCTCGATGCTCTCGTCGAGGCGGGCCGGGAGTTCCGCGACATGGACGGAATCGCCGCGCTGGAATTGATCGACGCGCGCGCCAGCGCGCTGACCGCCGAGCACCTCGGGGTGGCCGCACCGGTCGACGGCACCTGGCAGCTGCTCATCGAGTTGGCCGCCGACATCGATCAGACCGAGCAATTGGCCGCTGCATTGGACCGGGTGTCGATGACCGGCGAACCCGCCGTCGGCGTCGACGTAAACGCACAGCAGCGGCTCTGGCAGGTCCGCGAATCACTCGGCGACGTTCTCGGCGTCTACGGACCGCCACTGAAATTCGATGTGTCGCTCCCGCTCTCGGCGATCGCAACCTTTGCGCGCCGGTCCGCAGAGTTGATCGCCGAGCACGCGCCCGATGCCATCCCAGTCCTGTTCGGCCACATCGGGGAGGGCAATCTGCACCTGAACGTGGTCCGCTGTGAGCTCGACGGCCAGCGGGAAGCCGCGCTGTATTCGGCGATGATGGCGCTCATCGCCCAGTGCGGCGGCAATGTCAGCTCCGAACACGGCGTCGGCAGTCGCAAGCGCGATTATGTCGGCATGTCCCGAACCGATGCTGACATCGCCGCGATGCGGACCGTAAAGAATGCGTTTGACCCCGCGGGCTATCTCAACGCCGCGGTGCTGTTCGACTAGTCGCCGGGCCGGGAGTGGCGGCCATGTCGGCCTGAGCCCGACGCGTCGTCGGGTTCGACGCGGTAATGCCTGCCGCTGGAAAGTTCGTCGTCGACCGAGCCGTGGCGCCGCCCGAAGCCGACCTCGTCCGGGCTCTCGTATCGGGCATGGCTGCCGATGTCCAGCGGGTAATCGGGACTGAGGATGTCGGGTTTGGGCGGCTCGGTGGGCGGCGGCGGCTCTGGCCATGCGTCGAACCGGCTGAGGGGCTGGAACCGCTCTTCGACGTCGGTGTGGAAACCGTTGTGGGCGAAGCCGATCGGCTCGACGGATGGCTTCGGCGGCGGCACTTCGGCGAGGTTGAGCAGCGCGTGCACGGACTCGCGGCGCTCAGCGGGCGGTTCGCGGCGCTCAGCGCGCGGTTCCCGTGGTGCGGCGGCTACGACGATCGGCTCGGTGTCATCCTCGTCGACGTACGACTCCGCGACGGCGACAGGCGGGGCGACACGTGACACATACGGTCCTGACGGGCGCGGTTCGTCATGCGCGATGGTGAACTCGACGTAGTCGTCGTCGTCCCAATATTCGCCGTCATCGTCGTCGTCCCAGTACTCGTCATCGTCGACGGCCTGCCCTCGAGCGGTCGGCCGGCTGGCGAAGCC
>LZSH01000089.1 GCA_001665255.1 Mycobacteriaceae bacterium 1482268.1
CGTCGAGCATGCCGCGTTCGCCGAAGAGCTCGGCTTCGCCGGGGTGCTCGCCGGACCGCTGGTGCGCTCCTCGTACCGGGCAGGCCGTCTCTACGCCCAGGCAGCAGGCTCGAGGCTGTCTCGCCCACCCGTATCCTGATCTAATGGCGAAGACCCGCAACAAGGCCGAACTCAAGGCCGCCAAGGCTGAGGCGAAGGCCGCCCGCAAAGAGGCATCCAAGCAGCGCCGCAGTCAGCTGTGGCAGGCATTCCAGATCCAGCGCAAAGAGGACAAGCGTCTCCTGCCGTACATGATCGCCGCGTTCGTGCTGATCGTGGCGGCCGCGGTGGTGGTCGGGGTGTTCGCGGGCGGGTTCACGATGGTCACGCTGATCCCGCTCGGCGTGGTGCTCGGCGCGCTGGTCGCGTTCATCATCTTTGCCCGAAGGGCCCAGAAGTCCGTCTACCGCAAGGCCGAGGGTCAGGCCGGCGCGGCGGCCTGGGCGCTGGAAAACCTGCGCGGCAAGTGGCGTGTGACGCCGACGGTCGCGGCCACCGGCCATCTCGACGCGGTGCACCGGGTGATCGGCAGGCCGGGCGTGATCTTCGTCGGCGAAGGGTCAGCGGTGCGCGTGAAACCGCTTCTGGCGCAGGAGAAGAAGCGCACCGCGCGGCTCGTCGGTGACGTCCCGATCTACGACATCGTGATCGGCAACGGCGAGGGTGAGGTGCCGTTGAGCAAGCTGGAACGCCATCTGACCAAATTGCCGGCGAATATCACCGTCAAGCAGATGGACGGGCTGGAGTCGCGGCTGGCCGCTCTGGGCTCGAAGGTCGGGCCTGCGGCGATGCCGAAGGGCCCGATGCCCTCCGCGGCCAAGATGCGGGGCATGCAGCGGACGGTCCGCCGCCGCTAGTTCTCCCACCCCTTTTCGCCCAAACCAACACATGGGCGCAAAAGTGCGAGTAGATCGCACCATTTCGTCGGTCTCGACGCTCAGCGCCGCACCACGGCGGTGTTCGTCAAGCGGTCGTGCAGGCCGCGCATATCGGTGTCGGTGAACAGCGGAGGCACCACCAGCGCGATCAACAGGCCACGCACCAGGGCACGACCGAAGCCGACGTGGAGCCGGTTGTCGACGGGGATGACAATCAGTCCGAGGGCATACTGGCCGGGAGTGAAGCCGAACAGCCGGACCGAAATCGCTCCCAGCAAGAACCACACGATCAAGACGGCGGTCGACAGCGCTTGCATGCTGATCCACCCGAACGACATGGCCAGCGCGGCGAGCCCGTAAGCGATCAGCCAGTCCACGAACAGCGCCGCGATGCGCCTGCCCATCCGGGCGAGCGACCTGCTGCCGGTGTGGGGTAGATTCAGACGCTGACCTGGATAATCATTAGGTCTCTGGTCCGTCGGTCCCGGCCCGATAGGCGGCGGACCGGACAGCCAGGAGCCGAAGCTGGAAGGCATGGCTCCAGCATAGGTTGGGTGGAATTGCGTAACTTCCGCGCAACATGCGGTTGACTGCCGTGCAACATCGTGTCCATAGCGTCATCCCGCGGGTTAACAGATATAAGGAGAGACCTCAGTGGCAGAAAAGACCGCCGACGACGTCATGAAGCAGATCAAGGACGAGGAAGTCGCCTACGTCGACATCCGGTTCTGCGACCTTCCCGGAGTCGTCCAGCACTTCTCGATCCCGGCGTCGGCATTCGACGAAAGCGTTTTCGAGGACGGTTTGGCGTTCGACGGCTCGTCGGTGCGCGGCTTCCAGTCCATCCACGAGTCGGACATGATGCTGCTGCCCGACCCCGTAACGGCCCGCATCGATCCGTTCCGCGAGGCGAAGACGCTGAACCTCAACTTCTTCGTGCATGACCCCTTCACCCGCGAGGCGTACTCCCGTGACCCGCGCAACGTAGCCCGCAAGGCGGAGAACTACCTGGCCAGCACCGGTATCGCCGACACCGCGTACTTTGGCGCGGAGGCCGAGTTCTACATCTTCGATTCGGTGAGCTTCGACTCGCAGATGAACGGCACGTTCTACGAGATCGATTCCGAGGCGGGCTGGTGGAACACCGGCGAGCCGTTCGAGTCCGACGGCAGCGCGAACCGCGGCTACAAGGTTCGACCCAAGGGTGGCTACTTCCCCGTCGCGCCGTACGACCACTACGTCGACCTGCGCGACCAGATGTGCACCAACCTGCAGAACGCGGGCTTCGTGCTCGAGCGCGGTCACCACGAGGTGGGCACCGCGGGGCAGGCGGAGATCAACTATAAGTTCAACACGCTGCTGCACGCCGCCGATGACCTGGTGCTGTTCAAGTACATCATCAAGAACACGGCATGGCAGGCCGGCAAGACGGTGACCTTCATGCCGAAGCCCCTGTTCGGTGACAATGGCTCGGGCATGCACTGTCACCAGTCGCTGTGGAAGGACGGCAGCCCGCTGTTCCACGACGAGTCCGGCTACGCGGGCCTGTCGGACACCGCGCGCCACTACATCGGCGGCATCCTGCACCACGCGCCGTCGCTGCTGGCGTTCACCAACCCGACGGTGAACTCCTACAAGCGCCTGGTGCCCGGCTACGAGGCGCCGATCAACCTGGTGTACAGCCAGCGCAACCGCTCGGCATGTGTCCGCATCCCGATCACCGGCAACAACCCGAAGGCCAAGCGTCTTGAGTTCCGCTGCCCCGATAGCTCGGGCAACCCGTACCTGGCCTTCGCGGCGATGATGATGGCCGGCCTGGATGGCATCAAGAAGAAGCTGGAGCCGCAGGCGCCGGTCGACAAGGACCTCTACGAGCTGCCGCCGGACGAGGCCGCCGCCATTCCGCAGGCACCGACCTCACTGTCGGCAGTGATCGACCGGCTCGAGGAGGATCACGAATACCTCACTGAGGGTGGGGTTTTCACCGAGGACCTCATCGAGACGTGGATCTCCTACAAGCGCGAGAACGAGATTCTGCCGGTGCAGATCCGTCCTCACCCGTACGAGATCGCGCTGTACTACGACGTCTAAATAGAGACCGCAAAAGGGCCGGGCGAGCAGTGTCGCCCGGCCCTTTTGCGCGTTAGGGTCAGCTATGACCAACCTGGACGCCCGCTTGGCGGGTTATCACTCCCCTGTCTTGAGCGCTTTTCGCATCATCTTTGGTCTGCTCTACACGATCCACGGCTCGCAGAAGTTGTTCGGCTGGCCGGTGCCGGCGCCGGCTCCGATCGAAACCGGCTCCTTCCCGTACTGGTGGGCGGGGCTAATCGAGTTCGTCCTCGGCATCGCGATCACTCTCGGGATCTTCACCCGGATCGCGGCATTCATCGCATCCGGAGAGATGGCATTCGCGTACTTCTACCAGCACTGGCCGCCGCTGAAAGGCGGTCCGACGGCGAGCTTCTGGCCGATCGAAAATGGCGGCGAGCTCGCGATCCTGTACTGCTTCGCGTTCCTGTTGCTCGCGACGACGGGCGCCGGCATCGCCTCCGTCGATGCTCGCCGCCGGCGACCGTTGACCGCTAGGACAACGACCGGGACAGTCGCCGGAACGGCCGCCCCGCGTCGGCGACCCGGCCTCCTCAGCCGATTTCGGCGTTGACGGTCCAGTTCGCGAACTTCACCCGGCGTCTCGGGCCCACACCGGCTTGATGAAGATGCCCTCCGCCTCGACCGTCTTGCCTTCGGCGTCGCTCATGTGACCGCTCACGAATGTCTTGTAGCCGTCCGTCCGCTCAACGGCCGCCTCAGCCCTCAACCGGCCGAGCGGCGTGCCCCGCAGATACCGCAGAGTGATCGTGCCGGTGAACAGCGGCTTGGTCAGGCCGTCGCTCGCCGCCTCGCCCAGCAGCTGGTCCAACACCAACGCCAACACGCCGCCATGCACCCACCCCGGCGGGCCCTGATACGCCTGTCCCAGCTCGAACTCGCTCCACCACAACCCGTCCTGGTCTTCGTGCATCACCAGTGGCGGCGCAATGGCATTGCGAAAACCCGTCACCGGATTGCCCCACACCACCGGACGATTACCCACCGCTAGCCGCACTTGCGAAGGAGCCCCTACGCCACCGAGTTTCTCGGCAGCCGAGTCGATCAACGCCTGCGCTTCACGGATCGTCGCCTCGTCGGCACCGCTTTGAATACCCGCCTGAATCAGGCGTCGAAGCGAATCAGTCAGAGGTGTATACAAATCCCGCAGCCGGTCGTGTTCGGCAGCACTGATTTCGTCGAACGAAAAACCTATCGGCTCAACCACCAAAAACCTTTCGTACGACCGCCTTTGCGCGACG
>LZSH01000090.1 GCA_001665255.1 Mycobacteriaceae bacterium 1482268.1
TGCGTGCGCATCGACCCGACGTCGTGGTGATGGACCTGCGGATGAAACGTGTCGACGGCATCGAAGCGACGGCTCTGCTCGCAGAGCACGACGGCCCACCTGTCCTGGCGCTGACCACATTCAACGATGACGAATTGCTGTCCGGAGTACTACGCGCCGGAGCGGCCGGGTTCGTCTTGAAGGATTCCTCGGCAGAAGAACTCATCAGAGCCGTCGCTTCGGTGGCCCGCGGGGACTCCTACCTCGATCCCGCGGTAACCGCGCGAGTGCTCACTACCTACCGCAGCGCCGCGGAGCCTGTGCGCGCGATTACAGGCTCGAACTTGACTTCGCGTGAATTAGACGTGCTGAGTCTGATGGCCAAAGGTAGCTCGAACAGTGAAATTGCTGAGACGCTGAGCATTTCAGCGGTAACGGTAAAGAGTCACATCGGCCGGATCTTCGTCAAATTGAACCTTCGCGACCGCGCCGCGGCGATCGTCTACGCCTACGACAACCGGATCGTCGTGCCTCGCACCATCAACCGGATATCCGGCGACGCTGGAGGGTCGGACACGGGAAGCGCTGCCAGATACTGAGGTCGGGCCGTCTGTCCAACCGAGGTATGAGAAAAAGTGCGTCTCACTGGACGATGTGCGATCGGGGTCGACGTTTCTAATGTCAAATCATGACATCGACACCCATCCCCAATACATTCTCCGGCAGGGCAATTCAGCACGGGCTCAGCGAGCTGGCGCAGAATTTGGCGCAAGCAATGCGAGCCATTGTCACCATCGCTCCGTCACGGCCGCCTCGGGAGCGACGTCTTCACGCGCCAGAACGCCTGACATTTCTCGAGACCTCCTTGATGGCACGCGAGATGCGTCGTCTGTGAGCAGCTGTTCCCTTTGGTGCCTAGCCGATCCGGCTAGACCGGGGGAGCGACCGTCGTCTCCTCGGCCCGCTCGTGTGCGTCCTCCATTACGGTGCGACCGATCTCGGCGTAGAGCGCCGGCTTGGCGGACCTCAGCCAGAGTGCGTAGACAACCCCGACGGCGAACACTGCCAGGATGATGTAGGGCTCGGCCTTGAATACCAGTGAATTGGCGGCATAGCCGGCGGCGAATGCGCGGTTGTCCCACAGCAGCCACACCACGTAGAGCATGGCAGCGCCGCCGATCAAGGGACACACCAGCGTGGTTATCATGTTGCCCCGGTGGGTCTTTCGCACCCAGAAGTACCAGATGACCGCGGCCGAACAGATCGCCTGCACCAGCAGGATCGCAGCGGTGCCAATCAACGCGAGCAGGCCGTAGATGTTCGTGTACGGCACCAGCGCAGGGGTGTCGACCGGGTTGCCGTCGGCATCGGGCACCTGCACCGCGGTGAAGACCGCAAAGAGCAGAACCAGCACCAGCGTGATGCCGCTCTGAATCGCCGACGCGATGTAGGGGGAGCCGTGCTTCGGGTGAGCGGCGCCTACCGACTTTCGCATTGCACCAGAGGGGATTTCGCGTCCCAGCGCGAAGAGATAGCGCGACGCGGCATTGTGAAAGGCGAGCGCGCAGGCGAACGACCCGATCACCAAGAGGATTTTGTAGATGTCGAGCAGTACCCCGCCGAGGTTCGCGTTCACGAGCCCGAAGTAGAGGTCGAGCGGAGACGCGCTGATCGAGGTCTCCACTGACGTTTTGGCGCCGTTTCCCGCGAGGACCATCGCCGAGATGAACGTGTAGAACAGTCCCAGCCCGACGACCGCGATGAGAGTCGCCCGCGGAATGATCTTCTTCGGGTTGCGAGACTCCTCGCCGTAGACGGCCGTCGTTTCGAAACCGACCCAGGACCAGAAGGCGAAGAACAGCCCGATCGCCATCGAGCCTGCCGCCGCCGAAGTGCCGAACGCGCCTGCCGGAAGGCCCTCAAACGCGTTGTGCAGCATCACCGTTTGGTTCAGCATGAAGCCGTCAGGACCGCCACCCTTGACGATCACGCTCAACGCCAGCGCGAAAAGCATGAGCACCTCGGCGACCAGCGTGACACCCAGGATCGCCGCAGTCAGGCTGATGTGGAAGTGACACAGCGCGGCAATGATGAGGATCGCCCCGACAGCGAAAACCAGCCACGGGATGTTGACGCCGAGGATCGTGTTGACGGCATCGTTGGCGAAGTAGGCGCAACCGCCGATGAGCGAGCCTTCGAAAACCACATACGCGAACGTCGCCAACAGCCCGCTGGCCATGCCCCATACCTGGCCGAGGCCGTGGCTGATGAAGCCGTAGAACGCGCCCGTGGTGGTGATGTGCCTGGCCATTGCCACATAACCGAGGGTGAACAACGTCAGGATGATCGTCGCGAACAGGAACCCCGCCGGCGCACCCAGACCGTTACCGAATCCGACAGCAATGGGGGTGTTGCCCGTCATCGCGGTGATGGGCGCGGCGTTGGCGACGGCCATGAAGATGACGGCGACGATGCCGATCGCGCCCTTCTTCAGGCCGGGAGGCGCCTGCTCGAGGTCACCCACGCTCGGCGTCGCTGCGGATTCAGTCGTCATCGCAGGCCTTCCATTCGGATCTGAGTGCATAGAAGCCGCCACGTTGCAGTTCTCGTAGTGGATCGTGACATTGCGCGGCCGAACCGACAACTCGAACGGAGAGATAGTGGTTGGCCGGGGCGGCTCATGCACTCGCGCGAGCCTGCGGGCAGATCGCGAAAAGGGCGCTTAGGACGATCTGTGCGCAGTTTCGGCGTCGTCGTCGGGCGCGTCGTCGTAGTCGGACGCGGCGTCGTCGTCGGGCTCGTCGGTGTCGTCGGGCGACTCTGACTCGTCGGCATTGTCCGCCGCTTCCTCTGACCTGGGATCGTCAGCGTCTGAGTCGCTTTCGTCGACGTCCGCGAGGGCGACTGCCGGCGCGGGCCTAGCGGGTGCTACCGCCGCCGGGATCGGACGCGACGGGTCGTGCGCCGGCTTCTGCCACGTCGGCGCGCCGACCACCGTGCCGAACGCGAGCGGCTCGTCCAGCCGCTCGGGCGCCGGCTCCGACGCCTTGCGTTCGTCTTCCAGCGTGATCTCGCCGAGCCCGATCCGCTCCTGCAGCCGCTTCATCCACTGCGGTGCCCACCAGCAGTCGTTGCCGAGCAGCTTCATCACCGACGGCACCAGGAACATCCGGACCACGGTGGCGTCGAGCAGCAGCGCCGTGATGAGACCGATCGCCAGGTACTGCATCATCACCAAATCGGAGAAGGCGAACGCCCCGCCGACGACGACGAGCACCAGTGCCGCCGCAGTGATGAGCCGGCCGGTGGTCGCCGTACCGTGGCGGATCGCCTCCTCGGTAGTCATCCCGCGGGCTCGCGCCTCGACCATTCGGGAGACCAGGAAGACTTCGTAATCCGTTGACAGACCGTAGATCACGGCGATGATCAGCCCGATCACCGGCGCGGTCAAGGGGGTCGGGGTGAAGTTCAGCGCCGACGAGAAATGGCCGTCGACGAAGATCCACGTCAGCACGCCGAGCGTCGAACACAGCGTGAGCGCGTTCATCAACGCCGCCTTGATCGGCAGCACCAGCGACCCGAACGCCAGGAACATCAAGATGGTCGTCATCGACACGGCGATCAGAATCATCGCCGGCAGCTTCGCCGAAATGGTGCGGACGCTGTCCTGTTCGAGCGCAGGCGTGCCGCCCACAAACAGATTCAGATCGTGTGGCTTTGGAATCGACCGCAGCTCATTGACTTTCGCCCTGGCATCGAGTCGATTCACCAAGCCGTTCTGGATCACCCGGACCGACTTGTCCTTGGAGGCGCCGTCGAGATACGACCGCTCCTTCCACATGTTGGCCGGATCGTTGTTCGGCTCGGTGAATCCGGGGATCGCCTGAGCCGCGCTGCGCACTTGTGCGACCTCGGCGTCGGTCACGGGTCTGCCGTCGGCGCTCTGGATCACCAGCGTGATCGGCTCGACGCGGAAGCCGGGGAAGGACCGGTCGAATTCCTCTTGCGCCTGGCGTACGGAGTTGGTGGGCGGCAAGTACTTCTCGCTGATGCCGCCGAGCGCCAGATTGCCCAGCGGGAGGATCAGCAAGATCAGAATGACGATGATCGGGGCCGCGAACAGCAGCGGTCGCTTCATGACGCGGTCGGCCAGCTTGCCCCAGAACCCGTTCTCCACTTCGGCAGCCGTCTTGGTTTTCTGCAGCCGATCACCCAGCCAGTTGATGATCTTGTGGGTGGTTTCGTTGTTGCGCAGGAACGGGATCCGTAGGAGGGTGCGTACATTCAGGGCATCGACGTTCGGGCCCAGCATGCCCAGCAGGGCGGGCAGCACCGTGATCGACAGGAGTGCCGCGAGCGTGACCGAGGCGATCATGGCGTACGTCAGCGACTTGAGGAAGCCCTGCGGGAACAGCAACAGGCCCCCGACCGAGGCCGAGATCAACACTGATGAGAACGCGATCGTGCGTCCGGCCGTCACCACGGTGCGGCGCACCGCGGTTTCGGTGTCGTAACCCTCGGCGATCTCCTCGCGGAAGCGGCTGACCACGAACAGCCCGTAGTCGATGGCAATACCGAGCCCGATCAGCGTGACCACCGGTTGCGCGAAGTAGTGGACGGGCACAGATAGCGCCGTCAGCCGCATGATGCCCAGTGCGCCTGCGATGGTCAGCCCGCCGATGATGCCCGGCAGGAAGGCCGCCACCACGCCGCCGAACACAAAGAACAGCAGCACCACCACCAGCGGCAGGGCGAGCACCTCTGCCCGCTGCTGATCCGTGGCAATGGTCCCGGTCAATTCGTTGGCCAGGGGCAGCAGGCCGGCCAACTGGACGTTCAGGCCAGGATCGGACAGGTCGTGCTGGACGGCCTTGAAGTTCTTGAGGATGAGGTCGTCGTTGTCACCCTTGAGCTGAATCGACATGAACGCGTGCTTCTTCGACGCGTCCGCCATGTTCTTCAGCAGCTCCGGCGTCTTGAAATAGCCGATCGACCGGAGTATCTGGTCGGGGTGATCCTTTTCGGCCCTGGCGAGGTTGTCGAGGACCTTCTTACGGAAGGCGGGGTCGTCGACTGTTTTGCCGTCGGGGGCGGCGTAGATCGCCACGATGTGGCTGGAGGTGTCCCTGCCGTAGTGCTCGTCGCCGAGGCGCGACGCCTGTGCCGACTCGCTGCCGTCGTCGAAGAAGCCGCTTTGCGTGACGTGTTCTCCCAGGCTGCTTCCGTAGATCCCGCTACCGAGACACAACGCCACCATCACAGCGACCACGATGAATCGGTAGCGGTATACGGTCCGACCCCACCAGGCGAAAACGATTAGCCCCTAACTACGCATAGCTCCGTCAATCGATCACTGCATTCGCAGAAGCGAGATTACAAGCAGGTGTGCGAATGGCAGCCATCGATCCGGCGCGAAGCATGCACATGAGGACGTGAACGGCCAATGAACTGTGCGGGCTCACCGTCGCGCCGACGCCGCCGAGGCGTGACACTAGCGGCGTGACGACTACCTCGCTGTTCCAGTCGGTCGTGCGGTGGCTACGCGCCGGGTACCCCGAAGGCGTGCCGGGACCCGACCGCGTTCCGCTGCTCGCGTTGCTACGGGCGACGCCGCTGACTGAAGACGAGATCAGGCAGGTCGTCCGCAACATCACCGACAAGGACGCCGCCGCGTTAGCCGACGGTGAGATCACTCGCGACGAGATCGGCGAATTCATCTCCGACGTCACCCACCACGACGCGGGCCCGGAGAACATCGCGCGGGTCGCGGCCCGGCTGGCGGCCGCAGGGTGGCCGCTTGCCGGCGTCGACAGCACTGAGCGATAGCCCTGCCGCAGAGTTCTAGCGCAGGGACTTCGTGTCGATGACGAACCGGTAGCGCACGTCGCTGGCCAACACCCGCTCGTAGGCCTCGTTGACGTAGTCCGGCTCGATGACCTCGATCTCGGGCTCCACACCGTGCGCTGCGCAGAAGTCGAGCATCTCCTGGGTTTCGGCGATGCCGCCGATCAACGAGCCCGCGATGCTTCGGCGTCCGAAAATCAGCGCGCCGGCCGGGACAGCCATCGGATGCTCGGGCATGCCGAGTTCGACCAGCGTGCCGTCCAGCTTCAGCAGGCCCAGGTAATCGGCCATATTGAGATTCGCCGACACCGTGTTGAGGATGAGATCGAACTCCCCGGCCAGCTTGTCGAACGTGTCGGGGTCGCTGGTGGCGTAGTAGCGGGTGGCACCCAGCCGCAGCCCGTCTTCCATCTTCTTCAGCGTTTGGCTGAGGACGGTGACCTCGGCCCCGAGCGCGACCGCCAGCTTCACGGCCAGATGTCCCAGACCGCCGAGGCCGATGACGGCGACCTTCGTGCCGGGTCCCGCGTTCCAGTGCCGCAGCGGGGAATAGGTGGTGATGCCCGCACACAGCAGCGGCGCGGCGGCGTCCAGCCCGATCTCGTCAGGGATGCGCAGCACGTAGTCCTCGTCGACGACGATCGCGCCGCTGTATCCGCCCTGCGTCGGCTCGCCGTCGCGACCGACGCCGTTGTAGGTGCCGACCATCCCGGGGTTGTTGCAGTACTGCTCTTCACCGGCGAGGCAGTATTCGCATTCGCGGCAAGAGTCGACGAAGCAGCCGACGCCGACGCGGTCGCCGACCTTGTACTTGGTCACCTCCGAGCCGACTTCGGTCACGATGCCGGCGATCTCGTGGCCCGGGACGAGGGGATATTTCACGCGGCCCCATTCGGCCCTGACCGTATGGATGTCGGAGTGACAGATACCCGCGAAGTGAATGTCGAAGGCGACGTCGTGGGGCCCGACGTCGCGGCGGGTGATTGTTGTCCTGGTGAGCGGTTCGGTGGCCGATGTGGCGGCGTAAGCAGATACGGCGGTCGTCATGTAATCCCTCTTCAGTGCAAGCGCGAACAAGCTCAATGAGCAAACGGAATATGCCGCGACAATGCGGCTGTCATGTGCAACCGGGGATCGTAAATGCGTAATCCCCGCCGGGGCTGTGAGCTATCTCCTAAAGCCCTGGAGCGCGGAAGGCGCCGTTGAACGAGGTTCGCTCGTAGGTGGCGACTCCGGCCTTGGTATAGGGATCGCGCGCAATCATGTCGTCGGCTTCTTCGTCGCCAAGGTCGGCGGTGATGAGGACCCCGCCGGAGCCGTCGTCCTGCCGGCCCGCGAGTAGGAGGCGGCCGGCGGCGATCTCGTCCTTGAGGAAATCGAGATGTGCCGGCCGGGTCTGCTCGATGATGTCGGGCGATTGCAGGTACGTCGACTTCAAGACGTGAATCACCGTGTCGACGTTAGTTGATCGGTGCGTTGATCCAGCGCAGATCGGTCAGCATCCCGCGGGCGGCCACGATGCCCTCTCCGGTCTGCCACACCTCGTTGTTGACGATGAACACACGGTTGTCTTTGTTGGCGGACAGCTTCTTCCACGCATCGCTGCCCAGCACCTCGCCTGCGCGGTCCTTGGCCGTCGGTGACGCGAAGGACACGTAGACGATGTCCCCGTCGGCGATGGAGAGGTCGGGGGAGTTGTCCAGATCCTCCTCGGTGACGCCGACCTCGATATACGGCTTATCGGTAAACCGTTGTGCTGCAGGGCGATCCACGCCGACATCGGCCAGCACACTGCCCGGGAAGCTCTGCGGGCCGAAGACGCGCATGGTGTTGTCGGTGAGCTGCACGACCGACGCCTGAAAGTGCGCCGCGTCGTTGTCTGCGCCCATCTTCTTGGCGGCGGCGGTGAAATCTGCGGTCAACCCGTTGGCGGCATTTGCGCGCCAGGTCGCCGCGCCAACGGTGCGCAGGTTGTCCTCCCACGCTGCCCCCGGTGCACCGGTGAACACCGTCGGGGCGATGGCCGACAGTTCCGTGAACAAATCCGGGGTGAGGCCCACCGACCCGAGGATCAGATCCGGCTGCGCCTTCTGGATCGCGTTGAGATCGGGAGCCCGACGCGTGCCGACCGAAGGCAGATCGTGGATGACGGTGCCGAGGTAGGAGGGCTGGCTGTCGGAGCCGTCGGGTAGCGCGGCCGCGACGATGCGAGACTGCAGGCCCAGGGCACACAACGCGTCGAGTTGGTCGCCGGCGAGCACCACGATCTTCTGCGGTTCTGCCCGCACAACGGTGCTGCCCGCGGCGTGGCGCACCTCCCGGTCACCTCCACCGGGG
>LZSH01000091.1 GCA_001665255.1 Mycobacteriaceae bacterium 1482268.1
GTCCAGGACACCAAATCCCCGGTCCGATACATCCGCGCTCCCGGCGCACCGAACGGACACGCCACAAACCGCGACGAGGTCAATCCTGAGCGGCCGAGGTAGCCGTAGGTCAGTGCGGTGCCGGCGACGTAGAGTTCGCCGACGACGCCGGTGGGTACCTGGCGCAGCCAGGTGTCCAGGACGAAGAAGCCCAGGTGGGCTAGGGGGACCCCGATCGGGCTGGTGGTGTCGGTGAGGTCGGTGGTGGTGATGGGGCGCAGTGAGGCGTGCACGGTGGTTTCGGTGATGCCGTACATGTTGAGCAGCCGTGGGGTGTGGGGGTGGCGTTCGAGCCAGGCCGCCAGGCGGTGGGGTTCGAGGGCTTCCCCGCCGAAGACGACGGTTTGCAGGCGCAGCTGGCCGGGGTGGGCGGTGGCGGTGTCGGCGGCTTGGAGGGCGTAGAACGCTGCGGGGGTTTGGCTGAGCACGCTGACGTGTTCGGTGATCAGCAGGGTGTGCAGTTCTTCGGCGGAGCGCACGACGGTATCGGGCACCATGACCACCCGGCCGCCGCTGAGCAGGGCGCCAAAGATTTCCCAGACTGAGAAGTCGAAGGCCAGTGAGTGGCATTGGGACCACACCCCGGCGGTGGGCACCTCGGGGTGCAGGGTGGTCAGCAGGGTGGTGACGTTGCGGTGGGCCACGGCCACCCCTTTGGGGGTTCCGGTGGTGCCTGAGGTGTAGATCAGATAGGCGATGTCGGTGGCTGCTGGTGTGGGCAGCGCGGTGGCCGGTGCGGTGTCGATGGCGGGGTCGGTGAGGTCGATGACGGTCAGGTCGTGGCCGGTCAGCCGATCGGCCAGGTCGGTGGTGGTCAGCGCGGCGATCGGGGCGGCATCGGTGAGCACGAACCCGATCCGGGTGTCGGGGTGGGCGGGGTCGATGGGCAGGTAGGCGGCCCCGGTTTTGAGGATCGCCATGATCGCGGTGATCGCTTCCCCGGTGCGCGGCATCATCACCGCGACCCGCTGGCCGGGGCCGGCGCCGTGGCCGGTCAATACCTGGGCGATCCGGGTGGCGGTGTCATCGAGTTCGCGGTAGGTCCACTGCCGGTGTCCGTCGCTGATGGCGACCGCATCCGGGGTGCGGGTGACCTGGGCGGCGAACACCGCCGGGATCGACTCCCCCGCTGGGGTGGGTGCGCTGAGCACCGCCCGGTTACCGACCTCATCGAGGCGGGCATGCTCACCGGCATCGAGCACATCAATGGCCGACAGCGGCCGGGTCGGGTCGGCGGTCATCGCCGCGACCACCCGCTGCAACCGCCCCACCAACGCCTCGATGGTCGCGGGGTCGAACACATCGGTGTCGTATTCCACCCGCAGGCCCAGTTGTGGGCCCGGGATGGCGGCCACCGTCAGCGGGTAGTGGTTGTGTTCGCGGGTGGCGAACTCGGTGATCGCCAACTCGTGCTCACCGGCCAGCGCGGCGGTGTCGACGGGGTAGTTCTCGTAGACGAACAGGGTGTCGAACAGTTGGTCGTGGCCGGTGACGTGGTGGATCTCCGGCAGCGCCAGGTGCTGGTGTTCCAGGGTGTGGGTGTGGGCGGCTTGCAGCCCGTCGAGCAGATCGACGGTGGTGGTGGCCGCGGTGAGGGTGGCGCGTACGGGCACGGTGTTGATCAACAACCCGACCATCGATTCGGCGCCGACCACCT
>LZSH01000092.1 GCA_001665255.1 Mycobacteriaceae bacterium 1482268.1
GCATCGGGTATGGAATCGAAGGCGAGCCGGACGGGACGCGTCGTGCCCGCGGTGATGGTCAGCAGGAGGTCGCGCTCACCCTGTGTTCCGATCATGAAGATGGTGGACCGGCCGAGATGTGTCAGGGTGAAACGCCGGTGAGCGTGGCGTTTTCGCAGCGCGTCGGATGGGATGTTCACCTGCCGCAGCAGTTCACCGGGCGCCAGGATGTTCTGGTGGTTGCCGGTGACGAACTCGGCCGCGTCGACGGTGCGTTCGGATCCGTCGGTGGCCTGCAGCGTGTAGCTGGCCTCGAGCGCGACGGTCATGGTGATCATCGGGCCGGCGGGCAGCGACATGCAGATGTTGCCGCCCACGGTCGCGCTGTTCCATACCTTGAACGACGACAGGAAGGCCTCGCAGCTGGTTCGGAGCAGCGACGCGGCCGGCCAGTCGCGGGGTGGGACGAACGCATATAGGTCGCGCACGGTGCACATCGCTCCGATTTCGAGACCTGCGTCGGTGGGCCTCAACCCGTTCCACCCGAGCGGTACCAGGTCGATGAGTCGACGAACGTCAGGTTGCTGGTCGGAAAACAGCCAGGTCCCGCCCGCCAACCACGCATCGCCCTCGCGCCAGTCGCTGCCCGGCTGCTCGGCGGGCCGTCGGACGACCTCGGTGACGGTGTTGATGTCCACGTCAAAGACCCTTCGGGCAATGGGGAGGCGAAACGCCGGGCTGGCGGCGCCGACGTCGCTGACTCTAGCCAGTCAGCCCCGCCATCGTGGGTTATTGACGTGTCCTCAGCGATTTGCCAGTGCAACACGGCTCGGCACGCGCTCCTCGCGCCGAAACTGCGCACAGATCGTGAATCCCGGCGGCGCCACGGCGGGCCGAAAAAAGTTAAAGTTGAGCGGAACAGACTCAACCTTGACGACGTTGAGTAATGCGACCAGCATTTTCTTTCAGACTTGAAGACAGAAACGGAGGTAGTCGTGGACTCGTTCAACCCGACGACCAAGACTCAGGCTGCGCTGACCGCGGCGTTGCAGGCGGCGACCACCGCAGGCAACCCGCAGATCATGCCCGCCCACCTGTTGATGGCACTGCTTACTCAAAACGATGGCATTGCCGCCCCCTTGCTGGAGGCCGTCGGCGTCGACCCCGCGACTGTTCGCACCGAGACGCAACGGCTTCTGGATCGGCTGCCCAGCGCCAGCGGCGCCAGCAGCCAGCCGCAGCTGTCGCGCGAATCCATCGCCGCGATCACCACGGCGCAGAACCTCGCCACCGAGATGGACGACGAGTACGTCTCGACCGAACACCTGATGGTCGGCCTGGCCACCGGCGACTCCGACGTCGCCAAGCTGCTCACCGGCCACGGCGCGTCGCCTCAGGCGTTGCGCGAGGCGTTCGTCAAGGTGCGCGGCAGCGCCCGTGTCACCAACCCCGACCCTGAAGGCAGTTACCAGGCGTTGGAGAAGTACTCCACCGACCTGACCGCGCGGGCCCGCGAAGGCAAGCTCGACCCGGTCATCGGGCGCGACAACGAGATTCGTCGCGTCGTGCAGGTGTTGTCCCGCCGCACCAAGAACAACCCGGTGCTGATCGGCGAGCCCGGTGTCGGCAAGACCGCCATCGTCGAGGGCCTCGCGCAACGCATCGTCGCAGGCGACGTGCCGGAGAGCCTGCGCGACAAGACCGTCATCAGCCTGGACCTCGGCTCGATGGTCGCGGGCAGCAAGTACCGCGGCGAGTTCGAGGAACGGCTCAAGGCCGTCCTCGACGACATCAAGAACTCCGCGGGCCAGATCATCACGTTCATCGACGAGCTGCACACCATCGTCGGCGCCGGCGCGACGGGCGATTCGTCGATGGATGCGGGCAACATGATCAAGCCGATGCTCGCCCGCGGCGAGCTGCGTCTGGTCGGCGCCACGACGCTCGACGAGTACCGCAAGTACATCGAGAAGGACGCCGCGCTGGAGCGCCGCTTCCAGCAGGTGTTCGTCGGCGAGCCGTCGGTCGAGGACACCGTCGGAATCCTGCGCGGCCTCAAGGACCGCTACGAAGTGCACCACGGCGTGCGCATCACCGACTCCGCGCTCGTCGCGGCGGCCACCTTGAGCGATCGCTACATCACGTCACGGTTCCTTCCCGACAAGGCCATTGACCTCGTCGACGAGGCCGCCAGCCGCTTGAGGATGGAGATCGATTCGCGGCCCGTCGAGATCGACGAGGTCGAGCGCTTGGTGCGACGGCTGGAGATCGAGGAGATGGCGCTGGCCAAGGAGGAGGACGACGCCTCCCGGGAGCGGCTGGAGAAGCTGCGCGCCGAATTGGCCGATCACCAAGAAAAATTGGCGCAATTGACCACCCGCTGGCAGAACGAGAAGAACGCCATCGACGTCGTCCGCGAGCTCAAGGAGCAGCTCGAGGAGCTGCGCGGCGAGGCCGACCGCGCCGAGCGCGACGGCAACCTGGAGAAGGCCGCCGAGCTGCGCTACGGCCGCATCCCCGAGGCCGAGAAGAAGCTCGACGCGGCGTTGCCGACGGCTCAGGCTCAGGAAGCTCAAATGCTCAAAGAAGAGGTCGGGCCCGACGACATCGCCGACGTGGTGTCGGCGTGGACCGGCATTCCCGCCGGGCGCATGCTCGAAGGCGAGACCGCCAAGCTGCTGCGCATGGAATCCGAGCTCGGCAAGCGCGTCGTCGGCCAGAAGAAGGCCGTGCAGGCGGTGTCGGACGCGGTGCGGCGGTCACGCGCCGGCGTCGCCGACCCCAACCGGCCGACGGGCTCGTTCATGTTCCTCGGCCCGACCGGCGTCGGCAAGACCGAGCTGGCAAAGGCGTTGGCGGAGTTCCTGTTTGACGACGAACGCGCGATGGTCCGCATCGACATGAGCGAGTACGGCGAGAAGCACTCGGTGGCCCGCCTCGTCGGCGCGCCTCCGGGATACATCGGCTACGACCAGGGCGGTCAGCTGACCGAGGCGGTGCGACGCCGGCCGTACACGGTGATCCTGTTCGACGAGATCGAGAAGGCGCACCCCGACGTGTTCGACGTGCTGCTGCAGGTGCTCGACGAGGGCCGGTTGACCGACGGCCAGGGCCGTACCGTCGACTTCCGCAACACGATCCTGATCCTGACGTCCAACCTCGGCGCCGGTGGCTCCGAGGAGATGGTGATGGCCGCGGTGCGCTCGGCGTTCAAGCCCGAGTTCATCAACCGCCTCGACGACGTCATCATCTTCGACGGGCTCAACCCCGAGGAGCTGGTGTCCATCGTCGACATCCAGCTGGAGCAGCTGTCCAAGCGGCTGGCTCAGCGACGGCTCACCCTCGAGGTGTCGCTGCCCGCCAAGAAGTGGCTGGCCGAGCGCGGCTTCGACCCGCTCTACGGCGCACGCCCTCTGCGGCGGCTCATTCAGCAGGCCATCGGCGACCAGCTCGCCAAGATGCTGCTGGCCGGCGACGTGCACGACGGCGACATCGTGCCGGTCAACGTCAGCGCCGACGGCGACTCGCTCGTCCTGGGCTGAAAGGGCGTCGAGACTGCTGTCAACCCCGCTCGAATTCGCGGGTCTGGGCGCCGGCGTCGATGATCGCGTGCAGCCGCTCGCGCGCCGCAGGGTGCGCGAGGGCTTCGCGCATCAGCTGATCCTCGATACGCAGGCCGGTCGTCAGGTCGGTCTGCTCGTCGAGGGCGACGTCGACCGCGCGCTTGGCACATGCAATCGCCGACGGAGGAGCCGACGCGATACGGCGCGCCAGCTTGTCGACGAACCGTCGCAGCTCGTCGGCCGGCAATGCCCGGTTGACATATCCCCAGGCTGCGGCGGTTTCGGCGTCGATGTCCCGGCAGCCGAGGATCACCTCCAACGCCCGCCCCCGGCCGACCAACCGGGGCAGACGCTGCGTCCCGCCGCCGCCGGGGATCACGCCGACGCTTACCTCGGGGTGGCCGAGGACCGTAGTGCCGGCTGCGGCGAAACGCATGTCGAACGCCATCGCGAACTCGCAGCCACCGCCGCGGCAGACCCCTTCGATGACGGCGATGGTGGCCTTCGGCAGCCTTCGCACCTGTTCGGTCATCGCATGAAACGACGACAGCGAGTCGTGCAGCGATGTGTCGTCGGTCGGCAGGCCCATGATCAGCTCGACGTCGGCGTGGGCGATGAAGAACTCCGGGTCGGCAGAATCCACGATCAGCACCCGCACCTCGTCATCGGCCGCGACCTCTGAAGTCAACCGACTGATCTCAGCGATCAGCGGCACATCGAGCAGGTTGATCGGCGGATGGTCGATCGTCGCCCGGCAGATGCCGCCGTCTGCGCCGTCTTTGGCGATACGCAGCAGCCGGTAGTCGTCATAGGCCATGGCCAGACGCTATGTGACGGGGTTGTGATGCGGTTGAGTTCTGGAATAAGGCCCCGCTGCAAGTAGGCTATGAGCAATGGTTCCGCTTTGGTTCACGCTGTCCGCACTCTGTTTCGTGGGTGCGGCGGTGCTGCTGTACGTCGACATCGACCGTCGACGCGGCCTCGGGCGACGCCGCAAGTCGTGGGCCAAGTCGCACGGCTTCGACTACGAATACGAATCCGATGACCTGATCAAGCGCTGGAAGCGTGGCGTCATGTCCACCGTCGGCGACGTCAGCGCCAAGAACGTCGTGCTGGGCCAGATCCGCGGCGAGGCCGTGTTCATCTTCGACCTCGAGGATGTCGCGACGGTCATCGCGCTGCACCGCAAGGTCGGCACGAACGTCGTGGTCGATCTGCGGCTCAAGGGCATCAAGGAGCCGCGCGAAAGCGATATCTGGCTGCTCGGCGCGATCGGACCGCGGATGGTCTACTCCACCAATCTCGACGCCGCCCGGCGCGCCTGCGACCGGCGCATGGTTACCTTCGCCCACACCGCGCCCGACTGCGCCGAGATCATGTGGAACGAGCAGAACTGGACGCTGGTCTCCATGCCCGTCACCAGCACACGGGCGCAGTGGGACGAAGGCCTGCGCACGGTGCGTCAGTTCAACGACCTGCTGCGGGTGCTGCCCCCGATTCCGCAAGGCGCAGGCGGCGCGGCAGGCAAGCCGTCCCGGCGCGCGGCGGCCCCCGGCCGTCCGATCAAGCCGGCCCCCGCAGAACCGCCCTACGCCAAGCCGGGCCCTCCACCACCGCGAAACGGCCGCCAGTCACCGCACTATCAGCGGTAAGTAACCTCATCTCTCATGCCGCGTCCCGTCGCTTTGATCACCGGACCGACATCCGGGCTAGGTGCGGGGTTCGCCCGGCGCTACGCCATCGACGGATACGACCTCGTGCTGGTCGCCCGCGACGTTGAGCGGCTGGAACGGCTCGCCGCCGAACTGCATGACGAGGCCGGCGCCGCCGTCGAGGTGATACCCGCCGACCTGGCCGCCGCCGCCGATCGTGCCAAGGTCGCCGACCGGCTGAGCGCGGGAGTGCAGGTGCTGGTCAACAATGCCGGCTTCGGCAGCTCCGGCGAATTCTGGTCGACGGACTTCTCCGTGCTGCAGTCCCAGCTGGACGTCAACGTCACCGCGGTCATGCAGCTGACGCACGCCGCGCTGCCGCCGATGCTCGACGCCTCCGCGGGCACCATCATCAACGTCGCCAGTGTCGCGGGCCTGTTGCCCGGCCGCGGCTCGACCTACTCCGCCTCCAAGGCCTGGGTGGTCTCGTTCACCGAGGGCCTGTCCAACGGCCTGGTCGGCACCGGCGTCGGCGTGCATGCATTGTGTCCCGGCTTCGTGCACACCGAGTTTCACGAGCGCGCGGGCATCGAGATGGACGGTACCCCGTCGTTCCTGTGGCTCGAGGTCACCGACGTCGTGCGTGACTGCCTGGCCGACGCCGCCAAGGGTCACGTCGTCATCGTTCCCGGCGTCCAGTACAAGGCGCTCACCACCGCGGGTCGGCTCGTCCCGCGAAACCTGGTGCGCCGCATCAACAAAACGGTGGCCAAGGGCCGTGGCCGCACCTGAGTTCTGGTGCGCGCGCTAATCGCCCTGCTGTCGGCGGCCGTATTACTGGTGACGTCGGCATGCTCCAGTGACGACGGGCACGCGCATCCGTACGCCGTCCAGACCGCCAAGGTCGGCGAATCCCTGGCGGCACTCGGCTGGAATATGTCACTGGCCAACCTCCGCTTTGACGGCGACTATGTCCTGTTCGACATCGACGCGTCGCCAACCCAGGCCGACGCGCCTCACGCCAAACCCGAGGAGATCCGCTTCGGCCTGTACGGCGCGCTGTCACATCCGTTGGAGGCCAACGCGATCGGCGGTTGCCGCGACGTTACCGACCTCGCGGTCCAGCCGGCGGCGGCCCCGACGCCGAACCGGCTATCCGGCACGGTGTGCATCGGCCCGCTGCGCGACCATTCGCAGGTGCGCGGCGCCTACGTGTATTCGCCGAAGGACCGGATGGCGGGCACCACCGTGTCCTACGGCGCGGCCTACCCCGTCGGTGTTCCGCAGACCACCGACACCGACACGGGCCTGTCGATCGCGACGACGAGCGTCGACGCGTTCCGTGCCGACGGCGCCCAGCTCGACCCGAGCGCACTCGGCGACCCGAATGCGTTCACCGGCAAGGGCTACATGCTGCTGGGCCTCGAAATCAATGGTGTGGCAGCGCGATACCGCGACGACTCCGCCGCGCGGGGCGGACCGCTGATGGTGCTCGTGGCGCCCACACTGCCCGCGCCGGGACTGTCCCACGAGTGCGACATCTACGGGGCCTCGCTGCTGGTGTTGCCCGACGCCTCGCTGGACGCCGTGCAGGTTCGGGCGTCGCTGTGCACGCAGGGCGAGATGACCGCCGCGCTGCTGTACGCGTCGGTGTCGCTGGTCGGCACGCACGCCGCACTGTGGACCATCGATGCCTGAAACGCCTGGGCCGACCGAATGGGGTGAATCACCGGGGGTCGGCCCGTGGGTCGGAGCGCTGCCCGACGATTCCCGCTACGATCCCGCGCTGCTGCGCGACGGCGACGCCCGCAACGTCGTCGACGCTTACCGCTACTGGACGCGCGAGGCGATCATCGCCGACATCGACGGCCGCCGACACCCGCTGCACGTGGCGATCGAGAACTTCGGCAACGACGCCAACATCGGGGCGGTGGTGCGGACCGCCAACGCATTCGCCGTCGACACCGTCCACATCGTCGGCCGTCGACGCTGGAACCGCCGCGGCGCCATGGTGACCGACCGCTACCAGCGGCTGCGCCACCACGAGACGACCGCCGACCTGCTGGCCTTCGCCGCCGATGCCGGGCTGACCGTCGTCGCGGTGGACAACGTCCCCGGCGCGCAGCGCCTCGAGCAGACCACGCTGCCGCGCTCGTGTCTGCTGGTGTTCGGGCAGGAGGGCCCCGGCATCACCGACGACGCCAAGACCGGTGCGGCGCTGACGGTGTCGATCGCGCAGTTCGGGTCGACGCGCAGCATCAACGCGGGCGCGGCCGCGGGCATCGCGATGCATACGTGGATCGTTCAACACGCCGACATGTCGCAGGCCTGGTAAGGCAGGATCGACGACATGGACCAGGTATGGGCGAACCGGGCGGCGAGCGCCGAGGCGGCGGTCGCCAAACGCCATCTGAAACGGCTCTGGGGGCTGCCCGGCACCCAGCTCGGCGTAGTCGGCTGGCCTGCGACCCGAAAGGACCTGTTCTTCGGGACCTGGCATTTCTGGTGGCAGGCGCACCTCCTGGACAACCTCATCGACGCGCAGGTGCGTGATCCGCAACCCGACCGCGTGAAGAAGATCAAGCGGCAGATCCGGTCACATCGCTTGCGTAACAACGGATCCTGGGTCAACAGCTACTACGACGACATGGCATGGCTGGCGCTGGCGCTGGAGCGCGCGGGCAGGCTTGTCGGCGTCGAGAAGCCCGGCGCGCTCAACAAGCTGTGCAATCAATTCGTCGAGGCGTGGGTGCCCGAGGACGGCGGCGGCATACCGTGGCGCAAACAGGACCAGTTCTTCAACGCGCCGGCAAACGGCCCCGCGGGGATCTTCCTTGCCCGGTACGACGACAGGTTGCGGCGCGCGCAGCAGATGGCCGACTGGATCGACGAAACCCTGATCGACCCGGACACGCATCTGGTGTTCGACGGCATCAAGGGCGGATCGATGGTGCGGGCTCAGTACACCTACTGCCAGGGCGTGGTCATCGGACTCGAGACCGAGCTCGCCGCGCGGACCCAGGACGACGATCACGCGCGACGGGTACACCGGCTGGTGGGCGCCGTCGACAAGGAGATGGCGCCCGACGGGGTGATCAAGGGTGCCGGCGGCGGCGACGGCGGCCTGTTCAACGGCATCCTGGCCCGGTATCTGGCACTGGTCATCACGACGTTGCCCGAGAAGTCGCCCGCCGATGCCGCCGCGAAGGAGACTGCGCGCAAGATCGTGCTCGCCTCCGCACAGTCGGCGTGGGATTACCGACAGACCGTCGACGGGCTGCCGCTATTCGGGCCGTTCTGGGATCGCAATGCCGAGCTGCCGAAACCGGGCGGACAGGAGGCCCAATTCGTCGAGGGCGCGGTCAACGCCTCGGCGATGCCCGAGCGCGACCTGTCGGTGCAGCTGTCGGGTTGGATGCTGATGGAGGCGGCGCACGCGATCTCAGATCAGGTCGACCGTCAGCTCGGCGCCGGTGGCGGCGACGACGTCGTCGACGGTGACACCCGGAGCAAGCTCACGTAGGAACAGGGTGCCGTCGCCGGGAACGTCGATAACGCATAGGTTCGTGATGACGCGGTCTACCACCCCCTGACCCGTCAGCGGCAGTGTGCAGGTCGTGACGATCTTCGGGTTTCCCGCGCGGTCCGTATGCTCCATGACGACGATGACGCGGGCCGCCCCGTGTACGAGGTCCATGGCACCGCCCATGCCCTTGACCATTTTGCCGGGCACCATCCAGTTGGCCAGGTCGCCGGTTCTGGACACCTCCATCCCGCCGAGCACCGCGGTGTCGATGTGGCCGCCGCGGATCATGCCGAACGACAGTGACGAATCGAAGTACGCCGCACCGGGATTGACGGTCACAGTCTCCTTGCCAGCGTTGATCAGGTCGGGGTCGACGTCGTCGTCGTAGGGATACGGGCCGGTCCCCAGAATGCCGTTCTCGGAATGCAGGGTGACGTGCACGTCGGCGGGCAGATAACCGGGAATCAGCGTCGGCAGCCCGATGCCGAGGTTGACGTACTCGCCGTCGATCATCTCGGACGCGGCGCGGGCGGCCATCTGCTGGCGGCTCCAGCCGACGGTGGTGGCCGAGTCGGTCATCAGCTCTCTCCTTCCGGCGAACGGACGGTGCGCTTTTCGATCTTTTTGTCTTGTGTCCCGGTGTGGACGATGCGCTGCACGAAGACACCCGGGAGATGCACTGCGTTCGGGTCGATTTCGCCCGGTTCGACCAGCTCTTCGACTTGTGCGACGGTGATCCGGCCCGCCATCGCGGCCAGTGGATTGAAGTTCATCGCGGTCTTGTTGAACACCAGATTGCCCGACGTGTCACCCAGCTTTGCGTGCACGAGTGCGAAGTCGGCGTTGATCGCCGTCTCCAGGACGTAGCGCTTGCCGTTGAAAACGCGAATCTCCTTGGGCGGCGACGCAACTGCGACCGTGCCGTCAGCGGCGTACCGCCACGGCAACCCGCCGTCGGAAACCGGGCTTCCTACACCCGCGGGGGTGAAGAAGGCGGGAATGCCCGCCCCGCCGGCACGCATGCGCTCGGCCAGTGTGCCCTGGGGGGTCAACTCCACCTCGAGTTCACCGGCCAGGTACTGACGCGCGAACTCCTTGTTTTCCCCGACGTAGGATGCCGTGACGCGGCGGACGCGCCCGAGGCCCAACAGGACACCTAATCCCACGCCGTCGACCCCGCAGTTGTTCGAAAACACTTCCAGGTCCGTCGCACCCGATTGCGCGACTGCGTCGATCAACGCGTCAGGAATGCCGCACAGGCCGAACCCGCCGACAGCAAGCGTGGCTCCGTCGGCGATGTCACCGACCGCCTCCGCAGCCGACGCGTACACCTTCGATGTCATTACTCTCCTCACTGGCCGCGCCGCACGAGAGCGTGCGTTCACCCTGCAAACGCGCGGGCGACCGGGGCGCTGGCTAGTTTTCCCAACGAACTTCGCCAGATACATTGGCTCATGTGCCGAACCGAATCAAGTGCTCTCGCGCAAGCGTTCGCACAGTGAACGCGTAAGGTTGCCATGTCCCAGCGCACCCACCTGATCGCCCGGGTCGCAGCGGTCCTGCGTGCCGTTTCGGCGGCCGAGCCGACCGGTGCGTCGACCACCGACCTGGCCAGGCTGGCGGGACTGGCCCGCCCGACGGCCCATCGTCTGCTGACGGCGCTGGCCGACGAAGGCATCGTGAGCCGCGACCCGACATCGGGACGGTGGTCGCTGGGCCCCGAGCTGTACCTATTCGGCGTGGCGGCGGCACACCGCCACGACGTCACCAATGAGGCGCGCCCGGTGCTCTCCCGGCTGGCCGGCGACACCGGCGAGAGCGCCTTCTTCTCTGTCCGGCGTGGCGACGAGACGGTCTGCGTGTTGAGCGAAGAGGGCAGCTTTCCGGTGCGGTCGCATGTCCTCCACGTCGGCATCCGATTCCCGCTCGGCGTCGCCAGCGCCGGGCTGGCCATCCTCAGCCACCTACCCGACCCTGAGATCGACGCCTTCTTCGCGCGGGTCCAGCCGGAGTCGGCCTGGGGCGCCGACCACGCAGAGGAAGCGATCCGCAGCCGCATCGACGCGACCCGCCGCACCGGATACGCCGTCAATCCCGCTTTGATTGTCGAGGGCAGTTGGGGCATCGGCGCGGCGGTCTTCGACGCCAGCGGGCGGCCCGCCTGGGCGCTGAGCCTGACCGGGGTCGAGACGCGTTTCAGACCCGACCGCCGTCACGAACTGGGCACGCTGCTGTTGGAGCAGGCAAGCCTGCTGTCGGGTCATCTTCGGTCACGCGGCCCGGACAGGCCGACACACACTCCAGTGAGATACTCCAGGGCGTGAGCGTCGACGCGGGAGACTCGAGCGTCAGCGGTTTCCCGCGCATCGTTCGGATGCTGCCCAGCCGCTTCAGCCGGGACCCGAAGGCGAAGCGCTCAGGCGAGAACGGCGCCGCGGGCCTGCTGCTGCTGGCCACCGTCATCGCGATCGTATGGGCGAATTCGCCCTGGGCCGAGAGCTATTGGACGTTGCTGGACACCCACGTCGGGTTCAGCTTCGGCGAGGCGCATTTCGAACTGACGGTCCAGCATCTGATCAACGACGGATTGATGACGTTCTTCTTCTTCGTCGTCGGTCTGGAGGTGGTGGGGGAGTTCACGATCGGTGAACTCACCGACCGTGCGAGGGCGATGGTTCCGGTGCTCGCGGCGATCGCAGGTCTGGCCGTCCCCGCACTGATCTTCCTGCTGATAAATGCGGGGGGTGAGAACGCGAGCGCATGGGGCGTGGTGATCTCGACCGACACCGCGTTCCTCATCGGCGCGCTGGCCATCATCAACCCGAAATTCCCTGCGCGGCTGCGGCTTTTTCTACTCACGTTGGCGGTGGTCGACGATATCGGCGCGCTTTCGGTCATCGCGCTGTTCTACTCCGACGATCTCCGGATCGGGCCGCTGGTCGTCGGCGCCGCCGTGATCGCGGCAATCGCGCTGGTGCGCTACCTGCCCGCGGGCCGCGGTCCCGTCTACGCCATGCTCGGCTTCGCGCTGTGGGTGGCGCTTTACATGGGTGGCGTGCACCCGACGCTGGCCGGCGTGGCGATCGCGCTGCTGATCCCGGTGTTCGCCCCGGAGCGAAGGCAGGTCGAGCAGACCGTCGAGTTGATCCGGGCGTTTCGCCAGTCGCCGAACTCCGAGTACGCCCGCGCGGCGAGTCGCGGTCTGCGCGAGTCGATCTCGATCAACGAGCGGCTGCAGACCCAGTTCGGCCCCTACATCTCTTTCGTCGTGCTTCCGCTGTTTGCGTTGGTCAACGCCGGTGTCCGGCTGACCACAGACACCATGTCGGCGGCGATGCGGTCGCCGTTGACGTGGGGCATCGTCTGCGGCCTCGTCCTCGGCAAGTTCATCGGCATCACGGGGGCCACATGGCTGGTGTCGCGCCTCGGCTGGGGTCAGCTCGCACCCGGCTTGACGCTTCGACGGGTCGCGGGCGGGGCGGCGCTGTCTGGGATCGGTTTCACCATCTCGCTGTTCATCATCGACATCGCCATCGACGATCCGCTGCATCAGGACGAGGCGCGCGTCGGCGTGCTGGCCGCGTCGCTGCTGGCGTTCGCGCTCGGCTGGGCCATCTTTGCAGTCACCGACTGGATCAGCCCACCGGAACCGGTGGGCCTCACCTTGGTCCGGCCCGTCGACCCCTTGCGCGACCACATCCGCGGTAACCCCGACGCGCCGCTGACCCTCGTGGAGTACGGCGATTTCGAGTGCCCGTTCTGCAGCCGCGCCACCGGGTCGATCGATCAGGTGCGCGATCACTTCGGCGACCAATTGCGCTACGTGTGGCGACATTTGCCGCTCGAACGGGTGCATCCGCGGGCGTTCGACGCGGCCCGCGCAAGCGAGGCGGCGGCACTGCAAGGAAAGTTCTGGGAGATGTCGCGCACCCTGTTCGCCCATTCCGACGACCTGGAGTGGTCGGACATGTACCGGTACGCGGTCAGCATCGGCTGCGA
>LZSH01000093.1 GCA_001665255.1 Mycobacteriaceae bacterium 1482268.1
GTGCAGGTCGACGAAGCCCGGCGTGACCAGCAGGCCGGTCGCATCGATTTCCCGTGCCGCCTGACCGTCGACCGATCCGACCGCCGCGATGACACCGTCGGCGACCGCGACGTCTCCGACGAACGGTTCACCGCCGAGCCCGTCGACGATCGTGCCGTTGCGAATGATCAAGTCGTACGTCATCAGCTGAATCTACGACTGTGTCGGGGCGTCATGCCAGGATGGGGCCGTGATCGACCACTTGGGAATCAACTGTGCGGACTGGGAGAAGTCGAAGACCTTCTACGACGAGGTCCTTGGCGTGCTCGGCTACACCAGGCAAATGGACTTCCAGGTCGCCATCGGATACGGCAGAGACGGCAAACCCGACTTCTGGATCGCCGACATGAATGTCGGCGACGCGAGCGGACCCAACCGCGAGGTGCACGTCGCCTTTCACGCCAAGGACCGCGACGCGGTGCACGCGTTCTACGACACCGCGCTCAAGCTCGGCGCCGAGTCGTTGCATGCGCCCCGGCTGTGGCCGGAATACCACGCCGGCTACTACGGGGCGTTCGTCCGCGACCCCGACGGCAACAACGTCGAAGCGGTCTTCCACGACGCGCCACCGACATAGGCGGTTCCGCGGCCGCGGGTAGCGTCGGGGCCATGGCTGACTCCGACGTCCAAGCGGTTCGCGAACTGCTCCGTGACTCCTTCACGCGATTGATCGGGCACGTCGACGACCTCACCGACGAACTGACAGACGAGGTGTCGTTCTTTCGTCCGACCGCGCAAGCCAACAGCATCGCGTGGCTGATCTGGCACAGCGCCCGCGTGCAGGATCTGCAACTGTGCGACATCGCCGGCATCGAGCAGGTGTGGACCCGCGACGGCTGGAAGGACCGGTTCAACCTCGATCTGGAAGGCAACGACTTCGGCTACGGGCATTCGGCCGACGACGTCGGCAGGGTGAAGGCGCCCGCCGATCTGCTCGCCGGCTACTACCACGCCGTGCACAAGGTGACGCTGTCCTACATCGCGTCGGTGACCGCCGACGAACTCACTCGCGTCGTCGACACGAACTGGAACCCGCCCGTCACCGCCAGCGCGCGCCTGGTCAGCATCATCGACGACTGCGCCCAGCACCTCGGCCAAGCGGCGTACATCCGCGGCATCGCGTCCTGACGTGAAAGTCCTCGGCCGCAGGACGCTGCTGCTGTGGTCGGGCATGGCCGTCGCGGCCATGGTCGCGCTCGGCCTGGCGGTGGGGAAGCGGTCGACGCCGCTGGACGACTGGTTTCATCGCCTGCGGCACACCCCCGCCCGCTATCTCTTGTTCTTCACCGACCCCTGGGTCCTGACGATCGCGGCCCTGTTCGGCATCGCCATCGCCCTACATTTGCATCGCACGCGACTGGCGGCGGCCATGGTGATCTCGCCTCTTGTCGGGATCGCACTCGTCCAACTGTCCAAGCGGATCTTCGACCGGCGAAACGGCGGGGCGTACGCATACCCGAGCGGGCACACCACCACCGCGGTCGTGGTGATGGGCCTGCTCGTGCTGCTGGCGGGCGCGGCGTGGTGGGCGGTGCTTGCCGCGTCGATCGCGTTGCTGCTGGCGATGATCGGACAGGGCGTCACCTATCACTACTTCACCGACGCGGTCGGGGCGTTGTTGCTGGGCAGCGCCGTGGTCTGCGTGACCGCGGTGGCAGTCCGACTTGACACCCGTCAACCCGAGTGCGACGCAGATCACACCGGCGGTTAACATGGCCTTATGACCGCGACGCCAGAAGTTGATTCACCCTCGTCCGCGACAATCCTCAACCCGGCGACCGGCGACATCGCCGGGGAGGTCCGCTGGACCGACCCGGCCGACGTGCCGCGCATCGCGGCCGGTCTGCGCGAGGCACAGAAGGAATGGGAGGCGCGTGGCACCGCGGGCCGCGCGAAAGTGCTTGCCCGCTATGCGGTTTGGCTCGGCGAACACCGTGACGAGATTGAGTCGTTGCTGATCAAGGAGACCGGCAAGTCGAAGGTTGACGCGGCGCAAGAGGTGCCGCTGCTGATCATGATCCTGTCGTACTACATCAAGACGATGGACAAGGCGCTCGCGCCCGAGTCCAGGCCCGCGTCGCTGCCGTTCCTGGCGATCAAAAAGGTCACCGTGCACTACCGCCCGCGGCCGGTCGTCGGCATCATCGCGCCGTGGAACTATCCCGTGGCCAACGCCCTGATGGATGCCATCGGCGCGCTGGCGGCCGGCTGTTCGGTCCTACTGAAGCCGTCCGAGCGGACACCGCTGACCGCCGAGGTACTGCTGCGCGGTTGGCACGACTCGGGCGCGCCCGAAGTGTTGGCGCTGGCGCAGGGTGCACGGGAGGTGTCTGAAGCCATCATCGACGCTAGTGATTACATCCAGTTCACGGGTTCGTGCGCGACCGGCGCCAAGGTGATGGAGCGCGCCGCGCGCCGTCTCACGCCGGTCAGCCTCGAACTCGGCGGCAAGGATCCGATGATCGTGCTGGACGATGCGGACATCGAGTTGGCCGCCCACGCCGCAGTGTGGGGAGCGATGTTCAACGCGGGCCAGACGTGCGTGTCTGTCGAGCGGGTGTACGTGCTCGAGTCGGTCTACGACCAGTTCGTCAACGCCGTCGTACGCGATGTGGAGAAGCTGAAAGTCGGTGCGGGAGAGGGTTACCACGTCGGCTCGATGATCGACGACGACCAGGTTGAAGTCACCGACCGACACGTTCGCGAGGCGGTGGCCGCAGGCGCGAAGGCGCTCACCGGTGGCAAGCGTCCGGAAGGCCAGGGCAGCTTCTATCCGCCGACGGTGCTCGTCGACGTCGACCACTCGATGACGTGCATGACCGAAGAGACGTTCGGTCCGACGCTGCCGATCATGAAGGTGTCGTCGGTGGAAGAGGCGATCCGGCTAGCCAACGACAGCCAGTACGGCCTTTCGGCAGCGGTGTTCTCGAAGGATCTCGAGCGCGCGAAAGAGGTTGCGCTGCAACTGGACTGCGGATGCGTCAACGTCAACGACGTGATCTCCAACCTGATGTGCACCACCGCACCGATGGGCGGCTGGAAGACATCGGGCATCGGTGCGCGGTTCGGCGGCGCCGAGGGGTTGCGCAAGTACTGCCGTATCGAATCGGTCGTCGCTCCGCGCACCAACGTCGGAGCGGGCGGCAACTACTACAACAACTCGCATAAAGCCTTGGCGCGGATGAACAAACTGATGACCCGGCTGGCGCTGCTGCGCCCGCGGCGCACCGCGAAGTAGGCCACTGCTCGTTCATCAAGCGTTCACGTCACGGTTTGCGGGCACGGATATTTTCGGCCGGTGACTCTGGAGCAACACGGTTACCGCGTCCACGACGACGACGATGACGATCCCGTTCTTCTGGACGCCAACGGCATTCCGGTCGACACCTGGCGGGAGAACTATCCGTACGACGAGCGGATGGGACGCGACGAGTACGAGGAACAGAAGCGGCTGCTGCAGATCGAATTGCTGAAGCTGCAGAAGTGGAGCCAGGCCCACGGCCACCGGCACATCATCGTCTTCGAGGGCCGCGACGCCGCGGGCAAGGGCGGCACGATCAAGCGGTTCATGGAGCACCTCAACCCGCGCGGCGCTCGCGTCGTCGCCTTGGAGAAGCCCACCGACCGCGAGCGCACTCAGTGGTACTTCCAGCGCTACATCCACCACTTCCCTGCCGCCGGTGAGATCGTGTTGTTCGACCGGTCCTGGTACAACCGCGCGGGCGTCGAGCGGGTGATGGGCTTCTGCACCGCCAAACAACACGCCGAGTTCGTCCGGCAGGCACCGCTTTTCGAGCAGATGATCGTCAACGACGGCATCAGCCTGACGAAGCTGTGGTTCTCGGTGTCCCCGTCGGAGCAGCGCACACGCTTCACCATCCGGCAGGTGGATCCGGTCCGGCAGTGGAAGCTGTCGCCTACGGACCTGGCGTCGCTGGACAAGTGGGACGCCTACACCGCGGCCAAAGAGGACATGTTCGCCTGGACGGACACCGAGATAGCGCCGTGGACCGTCGTCA
>LZSH01000094.1 GCA_001665255.1 Mycobacteriaceae bacterium 1482268.1
TCATTCGGTCGATACGGCGGCGTGTGGGCGCACGATGAGACCCGCAAGTCGTTCGGGTTGGCGGGGCCGCGGATCGTCGAGGATCTCAAGTTGTCGGTGCCCTTCAAGTCGCTCGACGGGAAGCATCCGCGCGAGAACGCCGAGGTCGCCGCTCAACTACGTGACATCGTCGGCAAGCTGGCCGCCGAAGTCGGCTGATCAACTTTCTCTGCGTAGCGCGCGCTGAGCGCGGCCAGGTGAATCTGGCCGCCGTAGTGGTCGATGACGCGGTGGTCCATCACGCGTCGCCACAGTGGCGGGAGCATCGCGATGAGCATCATGGTCGCGTAGCCCGACGGCAGTTGCGGTGCTTCATCGGCGTGCCGAAGGGTTTGGTAGCGGCGCAGCGGATGGGCGTGATGATCCGAGTGCCGCTGCAGATGGAACAGGCAGAGATTGGCGACGATCGTGTTGCTGTTCCAGCTATGCGAGGCGCGCACCCGCTCGTAGCGTCCATCGGGCAGCTTCTGCCGCTGCAAACCGTAGTGCTCGAGGTAATTGACGGTCTCCAACATGCAGAAGCTGATGACGGCTTGACCGACCAGCCACGGCGCGACCCCGATGCCAAACCAGGCAACCAGAACCGCGAACAGAATCAGGCCGAGCAGCCATGCGTTGAGAACGTCATTGCGCAGGCTCCAGTGCGATGTCCCGATCCGGTTGAACCGGGCACGCTCTAATCGCCACGCGGAGCGCACGCCGCCGACGACCGATCGTGGAATGAACGCATAAAGGGATTCTCCGAGCCGCGAACTCGCAGGATCCTCGGGGGTGGCGACCCGGGCGTGATGGCCGCGATTGTGCTCGACGACGAAATGTCCGTAACCGGATTGGGCGAGCGCGATCTTGCTCAGCCTGCGCTCACGTCCCGCCCTTCGATGCCCGAGTTCATGTGCGGTACTGATCGCAAT
>LZSH01000095.1 GCA_001665255.1 Mycobacteriaceae bacterium 1482268.1
GCCGGCATCTACGCCCAAGTCCTGGGCCTCGACCGCGTCGGAACCCACGACTCCTTCTTCGAACTCGGCGGCGACTCGATTTTGTCGATGCAGGTGGTAGCCCGGGCTCGGGCGGCCGGACTGGTGTGTCGACCGCGCGACATTTTCGTCGAGCAGACGGTGGCAGCGCTCGCCCGGGTCACCCGGTTGGCAGACGGGCAGGACGGGCCGGTCGATGAGGGTACCGGCGCGGTGGTGACCACCCCGATCATGCATTGGCTGCAGCGCATGGACGGCCCGGTTGAGCAGTTCAACCAGACGGTCGTCGTGCAGGCTCCGGGAGGGGCGAGCGAGGCCGACGTGGTGGTGGTGTTGCAGGCGTTGCTGGATCGCCATGCCATGTTGCGCTGCCATGCCGACGACGACGGCGCCGGCGGATGGTCCTTGACGGTGCCCGAGGTGGGGGCGGTGGATGCGCGCGCTTGCCTGCACACCGTGCAGGTCTTGACGGATGCGGCGCTGGTGGGAGCGCGGTCGCGATTGAACCCCGCTGCCGGAGCCATGCTCAGTGCGCTGTGGGCGGCCGACACCGGCCAACTGGCGTTGATCGTTCACCACCTGGCTGTCGACGGGGTGTCGTGGCGAATCCTGTTGGAGGACTTGAACATTGCGTGGGCGCAGCACCACGGCGGGCAGGCGATAGCCCTACCGACCGGGGGGACGTCGTTTGCCCGGTGGTCCGCGCTGCTCGCCGAGCACGCTCACGACCCGCAGGTCGTGGACCAGGCCGAGGCATGGCGGCAGGTGACCTCGGCGCCGGCGGTGCTGCCGGCGGTGCAGCCTGGGGTGGATACGTTCGCCACGGCCGGGCAGCTGTCGGTCGAGCTCGATGTCGAGACCACCCGGATGCTGTTGGGTGAGGTGCCCGCGGCGTTTCGCGCTGGGGTGCACGACATCTTGTTGATCGCGTTCGGTGTGGCGTGCGCGAAGTTTCTGGGCAGCGATGCGCCGGTCACCATCGATGTGGAGGGCCACGGGCGCGACGAGGAGTTGGCCGCCGGTGTGGACCTGACCCGCACCGTGGGCTGGTTCACCACTCTGTATCCGGTGGCGTTGAGTGGTGGCGGGTTGGACTGGGAGCAGGTGCGCACCGGTGAGGCCGGGATTGGGGCGCTGGTCAAGGAAGCCAAAGAGCAGTTGCGCGCCCTGCCTGATGGATTGACCTACGGCCTGCTGCGGTATCTGAATCCCGATGTGGCGCTGGCCGAATCGGATCCACGGATCGGGTTCAACTACTTGGGTCGACTGGGCGCCGCCGCTGGTGAGCTCTCCGATGATGTGTGGCGCCTGAGCCCCGAGGGGATGGCGGCGACCGGCGTCACCGCGGCTTTGCCAATCCCGTTGGCGCACACCCTAGAGCTCGCCGCCAGCGCCGCCGACACCGACACCGGTCCGCGGTTGCAGGCCAACTGGAGATGGGCGCTTTCGGCGCTGGATCACTCGCAGGTGGATCGGTTGAGCCGCTTGTGGTTTGAGGCCTTGGCCGGCATCTGCACCCATGTGCGCGCGGGTGGCGGGGGATGGACACCGTCGGATATCGCCCCGGCCCGACTGACCCAGACCCAGCTCGACGAGCTGTGCGGCCGTTATGAGGTCGCCGATGTGTTGCCGTTGACCCCGCTGCAGCAGGGACTGCTGTTCCACACCACGACCACACAGGCAGATGGTCCGGACGGCGATGTGTATGCCGTGCAACTGGACATCACCATCACCGGCCGGCTCGACGCGCAGCGGCTGCGCGAGGCGGTGAACACCGTGCTCGCTCGCCACCCCCACCTGGCGGCCCGGTTCTGCGCCCAATACGACGAACCGGTGCAGGTCGTACCAGCCCAACCGGTGGTGCCCTGGCAATACATCGAATTGGACGCCGCCGAACCCGATCTCGACGAGCAAGTCCGAAACGTGTGCGCTGACGAGCGCGTGGCGGTGCAAGGCCTGGGTGACCAGCCGGCGTTCCGGGTGGCATTGATCCGCACCGGCGCCGATCGGCACCGCTTCGTGATGACCAATCACCACATCGTGCTCGACGGCTGGTCGACGTCGATCCTGCTGGGCGAGATCTTCGCCGGCTATTACGGCCAGCGGCTGCCAGCGCCCGCACCGTATCGCAGGTTCGTCACCTGGCTCGCCGAGCGTGACCTCGACGCCGCCCGTACGGCCTGGAGCCAGGTGCTGGCCGGTTTGGACACTCCCACCCTGGTGCGTCCGCACGCGCTTGGGGGGCTGGGGCGGCGAGGCGTGGAGTCGTTCTCGGTGTCCGAGGAGACCACCAACGCCCTGACGGAGCTCGCCCGCTCCTGCCACACCACCGTCAACATCGTGCTGCAAGGCGCCTTCGCGCAGATACTGATGTGGCTTACCGGCCAGCAGGATGTGGTCTTCGGCACCGCGGTCTCGGGCAGGCCCACCGAACTGGCCGGGGCGGAGTCGATGGTGGGTCTGATGATCAACACCGTGCCGGTGCGCGCCACGATCACCGCGGCCACCACCATCGAAGGCTTGGTCGATCAGCTGCAAACCGCTCACAACCACACACTCGAGCACCAGCACCTGGCGCTTTCCGAGATCCACCGCGTCACCGGCCACGACCAGCTGTTCGACACGCTGTTCGTCTACGAGAACTACCCGGTCGACACGGCCGCACTGGGCGGCGACCACGAATTGGCCGTCACCGAATTCTCAGCGAGGGAGTTGAATCATTATCCGTTGTCAGTGCAGGTTCAGCCAGGACGTGAGTTGAGTTTGCGGGTGGAATTTGACGCCGATGTGTTTGATGCGACCGGGGTGGCGAAATTGGTCCGTCGGTTCAAGCGGGTGTTGGAGGCCATGACGGCGGATTCGGGCGGGCGGTCATGACGACCAATGCGTCGCGGCGGCTGTTGTCGTTCGATTTGCTCGACGAGGACGAGCACGATGATTTGGACGTCTGGGGTAACCGTGCGGTTTTGACGCAGCTCGCGCCTTCTTCGGTGTCGATCCCGATGTTGTTCGCTGCGCAAGTAACCCGTACGCCCGATGCGGTGGCGGTGACGTGTGGTGATCGTTCGGTGTCGTACCGGGAGTTGGATGAGGCGGCCAACCGGTTAGCGCGGTTGTTGATGGAGCGCGGTGCGGGCCCGGGAACATTTGTGGCCCTGCTGTTTTCGCGTTCGGCCGAGGCGATCGTGGCGATGTTGGCGGTGCTGAAGTCCGGGTCGGGGTATGTGCCGATTGATCCGGCGTTGCCTGCTGCGCGGGTCGGGTTCATGTTGGGTGATGCTGCGCCGGTGGCGGTGGTGACCACGGCGGAGTTGGCTGATCGGCTGGCTGGCCACGATGTAGCCGTTGTCGACGTTGCTGATCCGGAAGTGGAATCGTTTCCGGCCACGGCGTTGCCCGCGCCGGCAGCCGACGATATCGCGTATCTGATTTACACCTCTGGCACCACCGGTGTGCCGAAGGGGGTGGCTGTCGCTCACCGCAATGCGATCCAGTTGCTGTCCACCGGGAATAACCGGGTCCCCAGGGGGCCGGGGCAGGTGTGGTCGCAGTGGCATTCGTATGCCTTCGACGTCTCGGTGTGGGAGATCTTCGGGGCGTTGTTGCACGGCGGGCGGTTGGTGGTGGTGCCCGAGACGGTGGCTGCTTCGCCAGATGAATTTCACGCGTTGCTGGTTGGGCAACAGGTCAGTGTGTTGAGTCAGACGCCGTCTGCGGTGGGGGTGTTGCCGCAGGAGGGGTTGGAGTCCACGGCATTGGTGGTGGCTGGCGAGGCGTGCCCGGCTGCGCTGGTGGATCGGTGGGCGACGGGGCGGGTGATGATCAACGCCTACGGCCCGACCGAGGCGACGGTGTATGCGGCGATGAGTACGCCGCTTGAGCCGGGTTCGGATGTGGTGCCGATCGGCTCGCCGGTGCCGGGAGCGGCGTTGTTTGTCTTGGATGCTGGGTTGCGCCGAGTGTCGCCGGGCGTGGTGGGCGAGTTGTATATCGCCGGCGCCGGGGTCGGTGTGGGGTATTGGCGCCGGTCGGGGTTGACGTCGTCGCGGTTTGTGGCGTGTCCGTTCGGTGCGCCGGGAGCGCGGATGTATCGGACCGGGGATTTGGTGTCCTGGAC
>LZSH01000096.1 GCA_001665255.1 Mycobacteriaceae bacterium 1482268.1
GAGGATCGCACTCGGTTGGCAGCTCACGCAGAGCGCTACCGGGACATGCCGTGGGTGGGTGTCGCAGCGGCACCCGATCTCGGCGAGCCGAACGTCGACGAACTCGTCGAGATGCTCCGGTCCCGGCTCCACAACGCGGATGTCAGGCGCCGAAATAGGCTGCGGGCTTGGGAATCTCGTTTACAGGCCGTGATATCGCGCCACGACAACGACGCTTCGGGTGCCGCTGCGACACCCACCCACGGCATGTCCCGGTAGCGCTCTGCGTGAGCTGCCAACCGAGTGCGATCCTCTGCGAGTACGTCACGCCAGCCGCGGTGCACATCGATCTTCGACACCACGCCGACCACCAGGTCGGTATGTCGAGCGGCGAAATCGACTAGGGCACAGTCGGATTCGGTAACCGGTGTCACCGCCGACACCACGAACACAACGGCCGCCGGTGCATCGACGGCCCTGACGTCGTGGGCTTCGACGAATGTGTGCTCGGGCAACCGATCCCGCAATGCGGCGATGACGCCGGTCGCACCGGCCAGCCACGGCCCGACGACGAGCACGACATCGCGGCTCTCCACGCCAGGCGACGTCAAGCCGAGGTCGGCCGTCGCCACCAATGCGTCGACCGCAGCCACCGGATCGTCGGCCTGGCCGATGTCGGTCACAGGTCTCTCACCGAAGCCCCGAGCGCCGCATCAGCCGCAGCGAACCGCGGCAGATATCGGCACCACACTGACGGTGAACGGGGTTGACGGGACCGCGGCTGTAGCGCTGCCAGTGCACCGCGCGCTCCAGATGCGCCGACGGCTCGTCCCCGGCATCGACCGGCACACCCGCGGCCTCCACCACGTCGACCGCGGCGGCCATCACGGCGACCACGGCGTCGTCACCGGCCAGGAACTCGGCCACGTCCGGGGTGCCGCTCGCCGACATGGCCCGCAGGCGGGTCAGCGCCGAACGCACCCGCCGGTAGCGCACCTCCGCACCGACGGCAGCCAGAGCGGCCGTGACGCGCTCGATGCGGCTGAGCCGACGCAGGACCGCCGGCAGGTCGGCGGTTGCCGTGCCCTGCTGCAGCGCGAGGACGCCGTGGGCGATGCCGAAGAGGTCGAGGGTCTCCAGCATCCGCGCGCGAACACTGCGGACCACGCTGTGCTCGGCCGACAGGAAGCCGTCGGTCGAGGCGAGATCGGCCGGCTCCGACGTCAGCGCGCGCAGCGCCTCGACGAGTTCGTCGTCCAGCGACGCGCAGGCCAGAAGTCCCACCATCGACACCGTCGGCGCGCCGGTGAGCGCCTGGAGCTCGGCGGCGCGACGGTCGGCCACGGCGAGCGGTCCACCCGCCCCGAAACCGGCCAGATCCGCCTTGTTCAGCACCAGCAGCGTCGGGCGGGCCTCGATCATCGCCCGGTCCTCGGGCTTGAGCGCCTCGGCGACGACGACCACGTCGACGTCTGCGGCGGCGCCTACGACACAAACCCCCGCTCCGGCAAGGGCGGCCGACACGGTGGCGCGACCCACCCCGTCGCGTCCGCGAACCGCGACCCGAAGCGGTCCGCCGACCTCGTCGGCAAGCGCGGTTATCCGCTGGTCACCCGTGCGCCGCGCGAGCCGCGTCAGTTCGTCAGTGAAAATCTGGTGGCCTTCCCTGGTCGCCGTATCGCCCATGATTCCTCCCCACCGAAAATGGTGGCACCTCCGGGAGGCCTTCGCGAACGGATGTTTTCTCCGCGTCGGCCCCTGCCGAGATCGACGAAATGGCGGCGACTACTCGCACTTTTGTGCCCAAAAGTGAGTTTGGGCGCACAGCGGGGGTTGGCAACTGTTGGGTATCAATCTGCACCGCGATGCGGGTTCTGCCGCGTCGATGCGCAACCATGGACAAATGCATGCGCAGCGCTGGGGCACCGGCACGCCGCCCTCCGAGAGGCGGCGATGACTCCACCCGCGTCGCATCTTCATCCCCGGGTCACCAGTTACCGTTCCCGGCGCTCGTCCGTTTCCACCGGCCAGCAGCAGACGTGGGACCGGCTGTGGCCCGAACTCGGCACGCACGCCCGATCACCGGAAGGCCCCGCGGGACGGCTCGACACCGAAACCTGGTTCGGCAGGTCGGCGCCGGTGGTGCTGGAGATCGGCAGCGGGACCGGTACGTCGACGTTGGCGATGGCCAAGGCCGAGCCGGACATCGATGTCGTCGCCGTGGAGGTCTACAAGCGCGGCCTGGCGCAGCTGCTCAGCGCCGTCGATCGGGAAGGCGTCACCAACATCCGGCTGGTCCGCGGCGACGGCGTCGACGTGCTCGAGCACATGTTCGGCCCGGAGTCGCTGACCGGCGTTCGGGTGTTCTTCCCTGATCCGTGGCCCAAGGCGCGCCACCACAAGCGCAGGCTGCTGCAGCCCGACACCGTCGCGCTGATCGCCGACCGGCTGCGGCCGGGCGGTGTCCTGCATGCCGCCACTGACCATGCGGGTTATGCCGAACAGATCGCCGAGTGCGGCGACGCCGAACCGCGGCTGCGTCGCGTATCCGCGGACGATGCCTTGCCGATCTCGGTGTCCCGGCCGGCAACGAAATATGAGTCCAAGGGGCGAGACGCGGGCAGTGCGATCGCCGAACTGGTCTGGGAGAAGCTGCCGCGATGAGCATTACCGAGGAAGTCGTCGAGACACCGCAACTGGCGCCGGGCACGTCGCGCGTCCTGCTTGTCTGGGATGCCCCCAACCTCGACATGGGCCTGGGTTCGATTCTCGGCGGCAGGCCCACTGCGGCGCACCGGCCGCGGTTCGATGCCCTCGGCCGTTGGCTGCTGGCCCGCACCGCTGAGCTCAGCGCCGGGCGGGACGGCGTATCGCTGGAGCCGGAGGCCACCGTCTTCACCAACATCGCGCCCGGCAGCGCCGACGTCGTCCGGCCGTGGGTGGAGGCGCTGCGTAACGTGGGCTTCGCGGTCTTCGCAAAACCCAAGGTCGACGAAGACAGCGACGTCGACGCCGACATGCTCAACCACATTGCCCTTCGCCGCAGCGAGGGGTTGGCCGGGCTGCTGGTGGCCTCGGCCGACGGACAGGCCTTCCGTCAGCCGTTAGAGGACATCGCGCGTGGGCATACTCCTGTTCAGGTGCTCGGATTTCGCGAACATGCGAGTTGGGCGCTAGCCTCGGATACTTTGGAGTTTGTCGACCTCGAGGACATCCCCGGAGTGTTCCGGGAGCCGCTACCGCGAATCGGCCTAGATTCGCTGCCCGAGCAAGGGGCTTGGCTGCAGCCGTTCCGGCCGCTGTCCTCGCTACTGACCTCGCGTGTGTGAACAATTGAACTGCGCGAGGCGCATAGAGAATTTGTGAGTTAGGAGCTTAGGTGTTCGCCTGGTGGGGCCGCATGGTCTTCCGCTACCGATACATCGTGATCGGAGTGATGGTCGCTCTGTGCCTTGGCGGCGGCGTCTACGGCATCAGCCTGGGCCAGCACGTCACCCAGAGCGGGTTCTACGACGACGGCAGCCAGTCGGTGCACGCCTCGGTCATCGCCGACAAAACCTACGGCCGCGACACCTCCGGCCACATCATCGGGATCTACACCGCCCCTGAGGGCAAGACCGTCGACGACCCGGCCTTCCAGAAGAAGATTCTCGACAACCTCGCCGAGGTCGAAAAGACCCACCCCGACCAGATCCTTCGCTCGATCGGCTACTTCAAGAGCCCCGAAGTGCTCAAGAACATGGCCGACGCCGACAAACAGCACGCGTTCATGTCGATCCAGCTCAAGGGCGACAATGACGACGCGATCCTGAACAACTACAACAAGAACGTCGGTGAGGACGGCAAGACCGTCTCCGAAGCGCTCAACATCGACGGCGTCGACGTCAAACAGGCCGGCCTGCAGCCGTTGGCCAGCGAGTTGACGGGCACCATCGGCGAAGACCAGCAGCGCGGCGAACTGCTCGGTGTACCGCTGGTGATGGTGGTGCTGTTCTTCGTGTTCGGCGGCGTGATCGCGGCCAGCCTGCCGATGATTGTCGGCGGCCTGACCATCGCCGGATCCCTGGGCATCATGCGCCTGCTGGCCGAGTTCATCCCCGTCCACTTCTTCGCACAACCCGTGGTGACCCTGGTCGGCCTCGGCATCGCGATCGACTTCGGCCTCTACATCGTGAGCCGGTTCCGCGAGGAGATCGCCGAAGGCTACGACACCGAGGCCGCCGTCCGTCGAACGATGATGACGTCGGGCCGCACGGTGACGTTCTCCGCGGTGATCATCGTGGCGTCGGCGCTACCGCTGTTGCTGTTCCCGCAGGGCTTCCTGAAGTCCATCACCTACGCGATCATCGCCACGGTCATGCTCTCGGCGATCCTGTCGATCACCGTGCTCGCGGGCGCGCTGGCCATTGTCGGAACCAACATCGACGCGCTCGGGGTGCGGACCCTGCTGCGGGTGCCGTTCCTGCGGAACTGGCCGCTCTCCCGGCGGATCATCGACTGGTTCGCTGAGAAGACACAGAAGACCAAGACACGCGAAGAGGTCGAGCAGGGCTTCTGGGGCAAGCTCGTCAACCGAGTCATGAAGCGGCCCATCGCTTTTGCGGCGCCGATCATCATCGTGATGATCCTGCTGATCATTCCGCTGGGTCAGTTGTCGCTGGGCGGCATCAGCGAGAAATACCTGCCACCGGACAACGGTGTGCGCCAGGCACAGGAGGAGTTCGACAAGACCTTCCCCGGCTTCCGTACCGAACCGCTGACGATGGTCATCGAGAGCGACAACGACCAGCCGGTGACCGACGCGCAGATCGCCGAGGTCCGCAACAAGGCGATGCAGATCTCCGGCTTCATCGACGCCAACAACGACCCCACGAAGATGTGGCAGGAACGTCCCTACCTCGACGGGGCGTCGAAGGACCCGTCGGTCCGCGTGATCCAGAACGGTCTGGAAAACCGCAACGACGCGGCCAAGAAGATTGAGGAGTTGCGGGCGATACCGCCACCGCATGGCCTCACCATTTCGGTCGGTGGGACCCCGGCGCTGGAGCAGGACAGCATCCACAGCCTGTTCGACAAGCTGCCGTTGATGGTCGCGGTCCTCATCGTCACGACCACGATCCTGATGTTCCTGGCATTCGGTTCGGTGGTGCTGCCGATCAAGGCGGCGGTGATGAGTGCGCTCACCCTCGGATCCACGATGGGCGTGCTGACGTGGATGTTCGTCGACGGACACGGCTCCGGCCTGATGAACTACACGCCGCAGCCGCTGATGGCGCCGATGATCGGCATGATCATCGCGATCATCTGGGGTCTGTCGACCGACTACGAAGTGTTCCTGGTATCCCGCATGGTCGAGGCGCGCGAGCGGGGCATGTCCACGGCCGAGGCCATCCGCATCGGCACCGCGACCACCGGCCGGCTGATCACCGGCGCCGCGCTCATCCTGGCGGTCGTCGCAGGTGCATTCGCGTTCTCCGACCTGGTGATGATGAAGTACCTGGCGTTCGGCCTGCTGATCGCTTTGCTGTTGGACGCCACCGTGATCCGCATGTTCCTGGTGCCTGCCGTGATGAAGCTGCTGGGCGACGACTGCTGGTGGGCGCCCAAGTGGATGAAGCGCATCCAGCAGCGGCTCGGCCTCGGCGAGACCGAACTGCCCGACGAGCGCAAACGTCCATCGGTCCGCGAATCGGAGGAAGCGGCCTTGGTCGGCGCGGGCGCACCCGTGCCGCCGCGTCCGCTGCCGCCGCACGATCCCACCCATCCGGCCGTCGAGGGGTCGACACGGCCCGGTGCTTCCACGACCCGCATCCCGACCGCGCCGGCCAGGGCGAACGGCCCGTCGGTGGCGGGCACTACCCGGATGCCGATTGCGCGTCCGGTTCCGGCCGGTGAGCCGCAGACGACTCGCATTCCCGCGGGCGCAGGCAGAACGCCGCGCAACGCGGTCGCAGGCGCGAACGCCGCGCCCCCGCGCGCCAGGCGCGCGGCACCTCCTCCGGTACGGGAGGACCGTGAGATCGAGTCGTGGCTCGGCGAGCTCCGCGGTAACGGTCCTGCGCCGACGCGGCCCGCGCCCACGCCGGCTCCGCAGCCGGGCGCAGAGCCCACCACGGCGATTCCGGTGCAGCGGCCGCGCACCAGCAGGCACGCGAGCGCGGACGCCGATCCGACGACCGCGATACCTTCTCAGCGGCAACAGGATCCGGATGCGACCGAGAAGCTGACCGCACAGCAGGCGGAGGATGAGGGCCGCCGACGCGGCAAGCTCAGCGCAGCCGACCTGCTGCGCAGGGAAGGCCGCGGCCGCTAGTTGTTGTCAGCGGCGGGGCCGCTAGTCGCTCTTGGCCTCGACGTCGTCGGGTTCAGCCTCGATGACCTTGCTCGGCTCGGATTCCCGCTGAGCCTCCACCTCGGCTTCGGGTTCCCGCGCGAGCAGCACCCGAGTGGCGCTGTTGAGGAAGGCGACGGTCGGCACGGCCAGCAACGCACCGACAATGCCCGCCAGCACGCCTCCAGCGGCGATGGCGAGCACCACTGCCAACGGATGGACCGACACCGCGCGACCCATCACCAGCGGTTGCAGCACATGACCTTCCAGCTGCTGCACGGCGATGATGAGGGCCAGCGTGATCAGCGCGTAGATGAAGCCCTTGGCGAGCAGAGCGACGACCACGGCGAGGAAGCCGGCGACGACGGCACCGACGAGCGGGATGAACGCCCCGAGGAAGACCAGCGAGGCCAACGGCAACGCAAGCGGAATCCCCATGATCGCCAGGCCCGTTCCGATGCCGACGGCATCGACCAGGGCGACCAGGAACGTCGCGCGCACGTAGCCGATCAGCGAGTGGAATCCGGCGCGGCCGGCGTCGCGGACCCGCTCCTGCACGTTGGCCGGGAAGATCTTCGTGACGAACAGCCAGATGTTGCGCCCGCCGTGCAGGAAGAAGATCAGGGTGAACAGCGTCAGCAGTGCACCCGTGACGATTTCGGTGACGGTGGCCGCCGTCGACAGTGCCCCGCTGGTGAGCTTGGCCTGGTTGTTGCGCAGCGCTTCGATCGCAGAGTTGCCCGCGTTGGTGATCTGGTCCTTGCTCAGGTGGGCTGGGCCTTCGATCAGCCACGTCCGAGTGGTCTCGATCGAATGGGTGACCTGATCGACCAGGCCGGGCAGACCGGTGACGAACTGGCTGATGACGAAGGTGAGCACGCCGCCGACGATCGCGACACCGGTCAGCAGCACCAGCGCGACCGCACCTCCGCGGGGAGCGCCCCGGCGGTCGAGGAAATCGACGGCGGGAATCATCAGGGCGGTCACCATCAACGCCAGGGCGACCGGCACGACGATGACTTCCAGCCGCCGGACCACCCACAGGATCGCGACGGCCAGCGCGAGGATCACCAGGAAGCGCCACGCCCACGCCGCCGCTTTCTGGATGAGGGGCGGGACCGCCTCGTCGTGACCCGAACCGAGCGCGGCCATGCCGGTAGCGTAACGGCCGGTCGGAGACCTTCGCCGTTACCCTGGAGGGCGTGTCCCACGACGCGCCGGCAAGCAACGCCCGCAGCCAAGAGGGAACCACCCGCGGCAAGTACTGGTGGCTGCGCTGGGTGATCATCGGCGTCGCCGTGGTGGTGCTGACGGTCGAGATCGTGCTGGTGTGGGACCAACTGGCGAAGGCGGTCCACAGCCTGTACGCCGCCAAGTGGCTGTGGGTGCTGGCCGCGATCGTGGCCGCGATGGCCTCGATGCACAGCTTCGCGCAGATTCAGCGCACGCTGCTGAAGTCGGCGGGCGTGGAGGTCAAGCAGTGGCGGTCGGAGGCGGCGTTCTACGCCGGCAACGCGCTGTCGACGACGATGCCGGGCGGACCGGTGCTTTCAGCCACGTTCATCTACCGTCAACAACGGATGTGGGGCGCCTCGCCGGTGGTGGCGTCCTGGCAGCTGGTGATGTCGGGGGTGCTGCAAGTCGTCGGCCTCGCCCTGCTGGGCCTGGGCGGCGCGTTTCTGCTCGGCGCCTCGAAAAACCCTCTGTCGCTTATCTTTACGCTCGGCGGCTTCGTCGCGCTGCTGCTGCTCGCGCAGGCCGTCGCATCACGGCCCGACCTGATCGACGGCATCGGGGTAAAGGTGCTGGCGTGGGTCAACTCGCTGCGCGGGAAGCCGGCAGACACCGGCGTGGAAACCTGGCGCGATCACCTTCACCAGTTGGAGGCGGTCAGCCTGAGCCGTCGCGACCTGACGATCGCGTTCAGCTGGTCGCTGTTCAACTGGGTCGCCGACGTGGCGTGTCTGGCGTTCGCCGCGTACGCCGCCGGCGGCAAGCCGTCGCTGGCGGGGCTGACGGTCGCCTACGCCGCGGCGCGGGCCGTCGGGTCGATCCCGCTGATGCCCGGCGGGCTGCTGGTCGTCGAGGCGGTGCTGGTGCCCGGCCTGGTGTCCAGCGGCATGACGCTGGCGGCGGCGATCTCGGCGATGCTGATCTACCGGCTGATCAGCTGGATCTTCATCGCTGCGATCGGCTGGGTGGTGTTCTTCTTCATGTTCCGCACCGAAAAGGATGTCGACCCCGACGCCGGCCTCGGGGTGGCCGGCACCGACTCGGAGGGCCGCGATGAGCCGCAGTAGCGCCGCCGCCGCGCTCGCCGATGTCGCCGGGGTGCTGGTGTTCTGCGCGATCGGGCGGCGCAGCCACGCCGAGGGCTTGACCGCATCGGGCGTGGCCGAGACGGCGTGGCCGTTTTTGGTCGGCGCCGTGCTCGGCTGGCTGCTGAGCCGCGGATGGCGCCGCCCCGCCGCCCTGGTTCCGACGGGGCTGGCCGTGTGGGTGTGCACCGTCGCGGTCGGAATGCTGTTGCGCAAAGCCACTTCCGCGGGCGTGGCCGTGAGCTTCGTCATCGTGGCCGCCGCCGCGACCGCGGTGCTTCTGCTCGGCTGGCGGGTCACCGTCACGGCATTGCAGCGCCGACCGGATCACTCCTGATCGGACGAATCCCGTTGCGGCTCAGCGGAGGCCGACACGACCAGGGTGGCACGCAGCCCGCCGAGCGGGCTGTCGGACAGCACGATGGTCCCGCCGTGTAATGCCGCCTGCTGGGCGACAAGCGCAAGGCCCAGCCCCGAACCCCCTGGCGCAGCGGTACTTCCGCGTGCGAAGCGGCCGAGCACGTTCGAGTGCTCTTCGGCGGGCAGACCGCGGCCGTTGTCGTCGACCGTGATCGTCAACGAGTGCTCGCCCCGGTGGCCGGTCAACACGACACTGGTCGCCGACCCGTGCGTGACGGCGTTGCGCACCAGGTTGTCCACGGCGAGGCGCAGCCCGCTGGGCCAGCCCCAGATGGTGCCGAGTTGCTCGTCGGCCTGCACAACGACCTCCACCGGCTCGCCCGGTCGCACGTTCTCCCGCGCCACCCGGTCGAGCAGGTCGGTCACGTCGATCTCCTCGCGGTCCTCGACCCGCGCCAGTTCTCCGGAGGCGAGCTGCCCGAGCGCCGTGATGATCGCCTCGACGCGACGCTGCGCCCGCGACAGGTCGTTGACCACTTCGGCGCGCTCATCGTCGGGCAGGTTGTGGATGCGCAGCGTGTCCAGGTCGGCACGCATCGCGGTCAGCGGTGTGCGCAGCTCGTGTGCGGCATTCGCGGCGAAATCCTGTGCGGCCTGAAGGGAATTCTGGGTGGCTTGTTGGGCCGCAGCGAGCCGGCTCAGCATCCCCGTCATCGCCTCGGACAGTTCTTCGGCTTCCCGGACACCGTGCACCTCGGGCATCTTCTCGGTGCCCTTGCCGAGTCGCCTGGTGTGCTCGGTGAGCCGGCGCAGCGGCCGGATCGCGGGGCCGGAAAGCAGCCACCCCGCGCCCGCGGCGATCAGCACAGTGACCACTCCGACCGCGACGTAGAACGGTATGCGGGCCCGGCTCAACAGGATGCTGTCGGCCCGTATCCCGATCGAGATCAGCACGCCGCCTTGCTGTTCCACCGGAATGGTGCGCACGCGGTAGTCGACACCGTTCACCTTGACGTCGGCCGTCCCGGGCGGCAGTGGCGGCAGCTGAAGTCCGCGCTGGAACATCACCTGCCCCGTCGACTCCATTCGCCCGGTGGTCAGTACGCCCTGCCGCGGACTGGAGAGCTGATTGGGATACATGCTCGCCTCGATGATCGAGTCGAGGCGTCGATCTAGTTGTGCCGCATCGTTATTCGCCAATACCACCGATGTCACGATGGTGAACACCGCGACGACGGCGGCGGCGGCTGCCGCGGCGGCCAAGGCGACCCTGGTGCGGAGTGACGCCGAACGAATCAATCTGAACGGGCGCACTCCACTACGCTTCGTCTCGGTAGCACATGCTCGACTCCACTACGCTTCGTCTCGCAACACGTAACCGATTCCGCGAACCGTATGTATGACCCGCGGCAGGCCCTCGCGTTCGAGCTTGCGCCGCAAATAGCTGATGAACACGTCGGCCACATTGGTGTCCACGTCGAAGTCGTAGCCCCAGACCAGCTCGAGCAGCCGCTGCCGGCTCAGCACCACACCCGCGTTCTCGGCAAGCACTGCCAGCAGGTCGAATTCACGCTTGGTCAGCTCGACGCGCTCACCGTCGACGAACACCAGCCGCCTCGCGGTGTCGATGGTCAGCGGACCGACCGTCATGGTGTCTGACGACTGGTCGGAATGACTCGCGCGGCGCAGCAAGGCGTGCAACCGTGCTACGAGCTCACCGAGATCGAACGGCTTGGTCAGATAATCGTCGGCGCCGGCCTCGAGACCGGCGATCCGATCGTTCACCGTGTCGCGCGCGGACAGCACACAGATGGGGATGTCGTTTCCCAGCGCACGCAGCGCGGTAACCACCGCGACGCCGTCGAGTTCGGGCATTTGCACATCCAGAACCAGGGCGTCGTGCTTCTCACTGGACAGGACCCGCAGCGCCTCTTTGCCGGACGCGGCGACCCGTACGTCAAAACCCGAGTGCCGGAGCCCGCGGGCAACAGACGTCCGGACGTCCGGGTCGTCGTCCACCATGAGCACCGTTCGCCCAGTGCTCTCCTGCGCGGGCGGCTCTCCCCCGACCCGCACGTGGATTACGGGGTGTCAGCGATGCCGTCGCCGTTGGTATCGCCGCACCGGTTCTTGATGTCCACCAGCGGCTGGCGGACGGCGGTCAGCTCGCTCTTCCGCACAGGGTTGGCGTCCATGTACTTCTGCACTTCGGTGCGCACCTGGTCGCGGTTCTTGCCCTCGAGGCTGGTGAAGAAGAAGTTGACGTCCGGGTGGCTGAAGAGATAATCCGCCGTCGCCTGCGACACGCCTGCGGCCACGCCGGCAAGGTCGGCTGCGGTGCAGTTGGGGGGCTCATCGGCCATCGCCGACGGAAGAGCGCCGAACAGCATCGCGCCGGCAAGCGCACCGGCACCCACCACGCCAGCTACCGCGCGCCCCGCCGTACGGGTAGAGAGCATCATCTACAAGCTCCTTCATCGAATGAGTTGTGGCAGTAACCATTGCGGTTACAGACACCGAAAGCTAATCAGAATCACTGCCCACTTTCCCGCCTTGGCGCAAAACCGCCGGGAGAAAAGTCTAAAACCGCAGGTCAGCGCGGCGACTCAGGCGGCCGCGCGGCGCAGGTCAGCTATCGCGTAGCTACCGGGCCGGTCCGGGCAGCGGTCCCGCGCCCTGGACCGCGGCCGATACCGGTGAGGACTGTGCCGGCAAAGCCGAACCGGGAACGCCGACCGCCTGCGCCCCGGGCAGTGATCCTGGCAAACCCGCGGCGCCGCCACCCTGCTGCGCGGACTGCAGCAGGCCGAGCACCTGCGGAAGCGTCACCGGAAGCTTGCACTGGCCCGCCAAATCGGTCAGCGGCCGTTGCAACGCCTGCATGTCCTTGGCCGCCTGCGGGTTGGCATCGAAGTACGTCTTGAGCGCAGCGAGCGACTGCGGTCCGCCCTGCTGTTGCGAGATCGTCGTCAACGCCTGGTTGGTCTGCGGATGGGAATCGAGGTAGTACCCCGTCGAGTTGGCCACCGAGCCGATGGTCTTCGCCACCTGGCTGGCCGCGCACGGATCCGACGCGGCCGTCGCCGACGGCGAGGAGCCGGACAGCGCGGCGATCGTGGCGCCGCCCGCTGCGCAAACAGCGAACGCGGCGAACAAGCTGCGACGGACGGTCACATGAGTCCCGGCCATTGCGGTCATCGACAACTCCTTACGATTTGCGACATCATGCCATTGCGGTCGCGGCCGGGCCAATCCAGCAACGGAATCCACAGGCGAGAGCCAGGCGTCGAGGGGCGCGCAGCAAGAAGCGCGGCGAATTCACAACGGCTGGTGAGAGCAGGTTAAGGCATTACTTAGGCTGCATCGTCGCAGCCCACGCTGATATATCCTCGGGCTACGTAACTCGCGGCCGGGGAGAAAGCGGGACAACCATCCAGCAGTTCATGATGCGCTTGAGCAGTGGCCTGCGCAGATTCCGCTGGGCGGTATTCGTGGTATGGCTTCTTCTCCTCGTGCCCGCGGTGTATCTCGGCGTGAACCAGTCCGGCCGCCTCACCGGGGGCGGCTTCGAGGTGGCCGGCTCGCAGTCGCTGTACGTGCAGCACGAGCTCGAAGAGCAGTTTCCCGACCAGGGCGCCTCCCCGCTGGCACTCGTCGCGGCCCCGCGCGCCGACGCCTCGTTCGCCGACATGGACGCGGCCGTCGCACACCTGGAACGGCTTGCCGGCGAGGTGCCCAGCGTCAAGGTCGTGCCCAACCCGCAACAGCCGCCACCGCAGCCCGACCGGCCCTACGTCGTCACCCTGCAGCTGGACTTCAACAACACCGGTGCCGTCGACGTCGCCAAGCAGCTGCGCCAGAAGATCGGCATCGACGGCGATCAGCCCGGTGAGGCACAGGACGGCAAGGTCAGGCTGTACGTCATCGGGCAGGGCGCGCTCGGCGCCGCCGCGACCGCGGCCACCAAGCACGACATCGCCCAGGCCGAGCAGTGGAACCTTCCGATCGTCCTGATTGTCTTGTTGGCGGTGTTCGGCTCGCTGGCCGCCGCCGCCATGCCCTTGGTGCTGGGCATCTGCACGGTCGCGGTCACGATGGGCCTGGTCTATCTGCTCTCGACGGTCACCACGATGTCGGTTTTCGTGACGTCGACGGTGTCGATGTTCGGGATCGCGCTCGCCATCGACTATTCACTATTCATTCTCATGCGGTTCCGCGAGGAACTGCGGGCAGGCCGCGAACCGGAGCAGGCGGCCGACGCGGCGATGGCCACCTCGGGGCTGGCCGTCGTGCTGTCCGGGCTGACCGTCATCGCATCGGTTACCGGCATTTACCTGATCAATACACCGGTGCTGGTGTCCATGGCGACCGGCGCGATCCTCGCCGTCGCGGTCGCGGTGCTCACGTCGACGACGCTGACGCCCGCGGTGCTGGCGACGTTCGGGCGCGCCGCGGCGAAGCGATCGTGGCTGCTGCACTGGTCTCGACGGCCCGAGACCACGCAGTCGCGGTTCTGGACCAGGTGGACCGGCTGGGTCATGCGCCGTCCATGGGTGTCGGCGCTCGGTGCCACCGTGGTGCTGCTGGCATTGGCAGCACCGTCGTTCTCGATGGTGCTGGGCAACAGCATGCAGCGGCAGTTCGACCCGACGCACGAAATCCGCGGCGGGGTGAACGCAGCGGCGGATGCGCTCGGCCCAGGCGCGCTGGGCCCCGTCCGCGTGCTGGTGACGTTCCCCGACGGCAACGCCGCGTCGGCGCCGGCGAAAGAGCCACTGCTGCAACAGGTGCAGCAACGAATGTCGCAGGCGCCCAACGTCGTTACGGTGCAGCCCGCGGTGTTCGGGAACGACTACCGCAGCGCGCTGGTGTCGGCTGTGTTGTCGGTCGACCCCGAGGACATGGCCGCCCGCGAAGCCGTCGACTGGATGCGGGCGCAGCTGCCGCCGGTGGTCGGCGACGATGCGAGGATCTCTGTCGGCGGACCGACCGCGTTGATCAAGGACTTCGACGATCGGGTGGCCAAGACCCAACCGGCGGTGTTCGGGTTCGTCGCGCTGATCGCGTTCGTGATGCTGCTGGTATCCATCCGGTCGGTGTTCCTGGCGTTCAAGGGCGTGCTGATGACGGTGCTGTCTGTCGCCGCCGCCTACGGCAGCCTGGTCGTCGTCTTCCAGTGGGGCTGGTTTGCCGACCTCGGCTTCCGGCCGATCTCGTCGCTGGACAGCACGATCCCGCCGCTCGTCCTCGCGATGACCTTCGGCCTGTCGATGGACTACGAAATCTTCCTGCTGACCCGCATCCGCGAACGGTTCCTGCAGACGAACAACACCCGCGACGCCGTCGCGTACGGCGTGAGCACAAGCGCACGCACCATCACCAGCGCGGCGCTCATCATGATCGCGGTGTTCGTGGGATTCGCGTTCGCGGGCATGCCGCTGGTCGCCCAGCTCGGCGTCGCGTGCGCGGTGGCCATCGCCGTCGATGCCACGATCGTGCGGTTGATCCTGGTGCCCGCATTGATGGCGATGTTCGACCAATGGAACTGGTGGCTGCCCCGCTGGCTGGACCGCATCCTGCCGTCGGTGGACTTCGAGAAGCCGCTGCCGAAAGCCGACATCGGCGATCTGGTCATCATCCCCGACGACATTTCCACGCTGGCCGCGTCGGGCATCGACATCCGCAACGTGGTGAAGTCGGCGGCCAAGCTCAAGAACATGGCGCCGCAGACGATCACCGTCGCCGACCCGCTCGCGTTCAGCGGCTGCCTGCCCTCAAACGACTCCGACTGCGTCAACGCCCTGAACGGCCACACCAACGGGCCCACCAACGTCGCCACTGCCAGGACGGTCAGAGTGCGGCGCGGCCCGAGGCCGATGCATCCGGTGACGATGTGGCGCGGTCGGCTGTCGGTGGCGCTGGACGCGCTGGAGACCGCGGCCGAAACGGAGCGGCCGCCCGTCGAGCGCAACAGCCCGATGGAGACCACCAACGTTCAGTTGCCCACCGGCGATCGGCTTTCGATACCGACCGGCGCGGAGACGCTGCGGTTGAAGAGCTACCTCATCATGTGCCGCAACAGCACAAAAGATTTTGCTGAGTTTGCCGATCTGGTCGACTACATGGAGACTCAAACGGCCGCTGTGGTTCTGGCCGGGATGGATCGGTACTACTGTGGTGAGCCGTCCAGGAAGCAGTGGGTGGCCACCCAGTTGGTGCGCCGGCTGGCCGATCCGCATCCGTCGGATGAGTTCGATATCCCGACGTTGGGCCCTGAGGCGGAGGCACAATGGGCCAAGGTTAGAGAGCGGTGTTTGTCCGTGGCGGTCGCGATGCTGGAGGAGGCGAGGTGACGGTGGCTCCCGATATCCGGGCCGCGCGCCCTGATGCTGCCACCGCGCGCATACCGACCGGCGCCCCGAAACGGCCGCGTCCTCCGGCGATGCGCGACGACAAGCCCGTGGAGTTCTGGCCGACCGCCGCGATCCGCGAGGCGCTGGAAACCGACGATCTCACGGTATGGCAGCGTATCGCCGCCGCCATCAAGCGCGACCCGTACGGGAGGACGGCGCGCCAAGTCGAGGAGGTGGTGGAGTCGACACAGCCGTATGGGGTTTCCAAGGCACTGTCTGAAGTGCTGAGCCGCACCAGGGAGAACCTGGAAGCCAACGAACGAGCTGAGGTGGCCCGTCAGATCCGGGTGCTGCTCAGTCGATCCGGTCTCAGAACGTCGGAGTTCGCGTCGCGCATCGGCGTGCCCGGTGAGGAACTCGCCGCATATCTCGAGGGCAAGACAAGCCCACCGGCGTCGCTGATGGTTCGGATGAGCCGGCTGTCGGACCGCTTCGCGAGGATGAAGGCGCACCGCACCGGCCAGTGAATTGCGGGTATACCGGAAGCCATGGCCACCGACATCGACCGCATCCTGCGCGAAACCCGGACCGTCGCGATCGTGGGCGCGTCCGCCAACAAGATGCGCCCCGTCTATGGCGTGTGGCGCTACCTCGAGTCGGCCAGCGACTACGAGCTTTACCTCGTCAACCCCACCATCGACGAGGTCGACGGCACCCCGACGTATCCGAATCTGGCGGCGCTGCCGGTGGTACCCGATCTCGTCGACGTGTTCCGACGCCACGAGCATCTACCCGAGGTGCTCGACGACGCGATCGCGGTCGGCGCGAAGACGCTCTGGTTGCAATCGGGCCTATGGGACGAGCGGATAGAGCGCGACGGCGAAGCGGCGGGCCTCACCGTCGTCATGGACCGCTGCCTGAAGGTGGACTACGCCCGCATGCTCAGCGCGAGTTGATCGGCGTCACGTCGTCGACGAGCCAGCGTCCACCGTCCTTCGACAACGTGATCCGCAACGCCAGCACCGCAGTGTCGGGCGGCTGACCCGGAACGTTCTGCGTGCCGCGCATCATCACCGCGACACTGGCGTCCTGCGGGCCGATGGCCTCCACCCCCGCCGAGATCGTGCTGGCCGACGCCGTCACGTTCTTGGCGGTCAATTGCTTTGCGATAGTTGAGAATTCATTCTTGTACTTGTCGGCGCGGTCCGGCGTCATCAACGCCGTCGCGCGGTCGATGGCCGCCGTAGGACTCGACGGCGTGAACGTTGCGCTGGCTTCGGCGACGCTGCTCGCAATCCCCGCCACCTCTGCGCTGTCCTCGCGCAAGTCGCGGTCGGGCACCGTCCACCGCGTGTAGCCGATCACCACCGCTGCCACCAACGCGGCCGTGGCCAGACCGACGACCGCCAGCCGCAGGCCGGGCGCGTCGTCGTCGGTGCCGACCGTCACGCCGTCACGGCGCGCCAGCACGGCGTTGACGATGACGCCTTCGACGATCAGCAGGCACAGCACCGACGTCAGCGCCACCCACCACAACGGCCACGCCAACGCGATTCCGATGTAGACCAGCGCGGCGATCGCGGCAAGCGGCGCGGCGGCGTCGAACGCCAGCACCCGAAGGCGGTTCCTCACTGGACCTGCTCCAGCCGCGAGATCAACAGCTTGCCGTCGACATCGGAGACATCCAGGCGGATGTTCCACCGCAGGGTCTTGGGCTGGCCGCCGACGTTGTCACTGATCGACGTGGCCACCACCATCACGGTGTCGGTTCTGCGGACCATCGCGGCGAGTGCGGGCTGCGGGGTGGGCGCGGGCGCCGGCCGGCCGTCGGGAAGGGTCTGCGGCCGATGGTGGATCGATTCGATCGCGACCGAGTCGACCTGGCCTCTGGTCCGCGACTGCAGCGTCTGGACCACCTTCTTGTAGGGCTCGAGCGCCGACTCGAAGTCGTTGCTGAGCTCACCGACCGTGCCATCGTGCAGTTTCTGCAGGCTGGCGTCGATGTCACCGGAGTTCATGTTGATCAGGACGGTGGTCCAGTCGGCGGCGGTCTTGAGCACCTCGGTGTGGTAGCGACGCTCGTCGACGTCGGATCGGTGACCTGACCAGATGATCACCGCGAGGACGATCGCCGCCACCGAGAGCAGGCCGAGGACGGCCGACGCGACGCCGAAGCCTGAGAAGACGGAGCCGTCGGTGTGCTCGGCGTCGGTGCGCTCGGCGTCGGTGCGCTCGTCGCTGGGCTCGTCGTCGGGCATGGCCGTGAGGGTACCCAAGGACGTCTGGCAACCTGGTGGGGTGACGGTAGAAGCGACCCGCGGCCGAGCGGAGGCGACGATCAAGTCAGGCATCGACCTGAGCCACGTCGACCCGCAGGCCCGCCCCCAAGATGACCTGTTCGGACACGTGAACGGCCGCTGGCTGGCCGAGTACACCATCCCGGCCGACCGGGCCACCGACGGCGCGTTCCGTTCCTTGTACGACAGGGCGGAGGAGCAGATCCGCGACCTGATCAACGAAGCGGCGGCGGCCGGCGCCGAGAAGGGCACCGACCAGCAGCGGATCGGCGATCTGTTCGCCAGCTTCATGGACGAGGCTACGGTCCAGCGCATCGGCGTTGGCCCACTCCTCGACGAGCTGGCGACGATCGATGGCGCGGCCGATGCCGACGCCTTGGCCGCGGTCGTCGGCGATCTTCAGCACCACGGTGTCGGCGGCGGTACCGGCGCCTTCATCGACACCGATTCCAAGGACTCCACCCGCTATCTGCTGCATCTGAATCAGTCCGGGCTCGGCCTGCCCGACGAGTCGTACTACCGCGACGAGCAGCACGCCGAGATTCTGGCCGCCTATCCGCACCACATCGCGAAGATGTTCGGCCTCGTGTACGGCGAAGAGCCCCAGCCCGGCGAATGGCAGGCCACCGCGGAACGCATCGTCGCGCTGGAGACCAGGCTCGCCGCCGCGCACTGGGACGTCGTCAAGCGACGCGACGCCGACCTCACCTACAACCTGCGCAAGTTCGCCGACCTGCCGCAGGAGGCGCCCGGCTTCGACTGGGCCGGCTGGATCACCGCGATGGGCACTTCACCGGAGAAAGCCACCGAAGTCGTTGTGCGGCAACCTGATTACCTGACAGCCTTCGCCGCGCTGTGGGCCGGCGAGGACCTCGAGGACTGGAAGCGGTGGGCGCGCTGGCGGCTGATCCACTCCCGCGCGTTCCTGCTGACCGACGATCTTGTCGCCGAGGACTTCGACTTCTACGGCCGCACGCTCAGCGGCACCGAGTCGATCCGCGAGCGGTGGAAGCGCGGCGTCTCGGTGGTGGAGAACCTCATGGGCGACGCCCTGGGCAAGCTCTACGTCGAGCGGCATTTCCGCCCGGGCGCCAAGGCCCGCATGGACGAACTCGTCGCCAACCTGCGCGAGGCCTACCGCGTCAGCATCAACCAGCTGGAGTGGATGACGCCGCAGACCCGTCAACGCGCACTGGCCAAGCTCGACAAGTTCACGCCGAAGATCGGCTACCCCGCGAAGTGGCGGGATTACTCGAAGCTGGTCATCGAGCGCGGCGACCTGTACGGCAATTACCGCCGCGGCTACGCCGTCAGCTCCGAGCGGGAGCTGGCCAAGCTGGGCGGTCCCGTCGACCGCGACGAGTGGTTCATGACGCCGCAGACCGTGAACGCCTACTACAACCCCGGCATGAACGAGATCGTCTTTCCCGCAGCAATTCTGCAGCCGCCGTTCTTCGACGCCGAGGCCGACGACGCCGCCAACTACGGCGGCATCGGGGCGGTGATCGGCCATGAGATCGGTCACGGCTTCGACGATCAGGGCGCCAAATACGATGGCGACGGGAACCTTGTCGACTGGTGGACCGACGAGGACCGCACCGAGTTCGGCGTCCGCACCAAGGCGCTGATCGAGCAGTACGACGAATACGTGCCGCGTGCCCTCAGCGAGGGCCATCACGTGAACGGCGCCTTCACCGTCGGCGAGAACATCGGTGACCTCGGCGGCCTGTCGATCGCGCTGCTGGCCTACGAGCTGTCGCTGGAGGGTAAGCCGGCGCCGGTGATCGACGGGTTGACCGGGGTGCAACGGGTGTTCTTCGGCTGGGCGCAGGTGTGGCGCACGAAATCGCGTGACGCGGACGCGATCCGGCGCCTGGCCATCGACCCGCATTCGCCGCCGGAGTTCCGCTGCAACGGGGTGATCAGGAATATGGACGCGTTCTATGAGGCCTTCGACGTGACGGAGGACGATGCCCTCTACCTGGAGCCGCAGCGGCGGGTCAGGATCTGGAACTGATCTCGAGCTTGCCCTCGCCGGCCCGGTAGAACGGGCGGATGGCGAGCACATAGATCCCGAACACGGCCAGCGGAGCCAGCAGCGGCAACCACGGCAGTTCGAATGGGAATGACACGGCCAGCACGCCGACGAAGCTGAAGCCAAGCGCTGCAAGCAAAGCCGGCGCCGATGCGCCCATGACCCGGGTGGACTCACCCTCGGTGTATCGCAGCACCAGGTAACACGCGGCGGACAACCCGGCCAGCGCGGCCAGCATCGGCGCTGCATCGGACACCACGAGTGCCGCGGCGGCCGACAGCACCGCCGCCGTCGCGGCGACGCGCACCGCGATCCCGGCTACCACCGCGGCCGCTGCACACATCGCCAGAACCAGTGCGGCTCCGTCGTTTTCAAACCCGACCGCTGCCACCATCATCAACCCGAACGCCGTTGACAGCAGGTGTGCCTTGCGCACGATGTCGGTCATCGTCGTCCCCGCACCGGCCGGCGACGTTCGGGCACCAGCCGCATCGCCTGGTCAAGGGTGTTCTGCGACGGCCACGACACGATGTCCACCCCGATGGTGCCCATATCGCGATACATGAACGACCGCTGCAGTGCCCACATCCTGGTGAACAACGGGTCGGCGGTGTGGCCGACGAAGGGCGCGCCTTCGAGGACGTCGACGGCGACGACGGTGTGCCCCCGTTTCCGTAAGTCGATCAGCGACAGCGCGAACTGCGTATCGAGCATCGTGGAGAACGCGACGACGATCGCTCCCGGCGGCAGCGCGGCTCCCGGCGCCAGTGTGCCTGTCGTGCTTTCGAATTCGTCTCCGGCGCCGAGCAGCGTGTCCAGCACGCGGTAGAACTGGCGGCGGCCGATGTCGGCGGCCAGCCAGCGGGGCCTGCCGCCGCCGAGTGCGACGAGCCCGGCGCGGTCGCCGCTGCGCAGGGCGCTCTGAACCACCTGTACCGCACCGCGCAGTGCCCGTTCGGTCGCCTCGGTCGCGGGCCCCGGCGGCTGCGCATACATGTCGATGAGCACCACCACATCTGCGGCCCGGTCGGTGAGCCGCTGGGTGATGTGCAGGCTGCCGCGACGGGCGCTCACCGGCCAGTTGACCGTGCGCATATGGTCGCCGGGGACATACGGCCGGATATCGGCATATTCGACGCCGGGCCCGATGTGCCGGGTCAAATGCGTGCCGAGGCGGTCGAGCAATTCGGTCTTCGGGATCGCGGTGGACTGCGGAGGCGCCAACGGAAACACGAACACGTCGGCGGCGTCGACGGTCGCGGTGCCCGACAGCAGGCCGCCCGGTGCGACGACGTCGACCGACGCGCGGATCGGGTAGCGGCCCCACCGGTCAGCTTCTACCGTAATCGTCTGCCGCCCAACAGGTTCAGCATCGGTCGCCTCGATTCGCATCCCCGCCACGCCGGACACCACCACCGCGACGGCGACGTCGGCAGGTTCCGCGGTGGCCCACACACTCAGCTGTGTCTGCTCGCCTTCGAAGCAGCGTTGCAGTGCCGGTTCCGCGTGCACATACACCTTCGGCACCGAACGTTGCCAACCGATCGAAATCAGCACGCCCAGCAGCGGCGCCACGAATGCGATGAGCTGCCACCGCGACCCGATCACCGCGGCGACCAGCACCACGCCTGCGCACGTGGCGATCGCGCGAGCCAAGGGCGATGCACGCCAACGCAACTCGGCTTCGGTTCGCCGCGCGTCGTTCACGTGCGGGCTCGCGGAACCGGCAGCCGTCGCAACAACTCCTCTACGACATCGGCACCGTGTACACGGCGCACCCACATCTCCGGCTTGAGGCTGATCCGGTGCGCGATGGTGGGCACGGCGAGCGACTTCACGTCCTCGGGGATCACGTAGTCGCGACCCAGCAGGAGCGCACGCGCACGGGCGTGCTGCACGAGGTCGAGTTCCGCCCGCGGGCTGGCGCCGACGGCTACCTGCGGGTGCTGGCGGGTGGCGTTGGCCAGCGACACCACGTACTGGAGGACGTCGTCGTGCACGGTCACCTGTTCGACCGATTCGCGCATGGCGACCAGATCATGGGCGTCGACAACCTGATTCACCGTCGGCTCCGCCGACCCGCGGTCGAGGCGGCGGCGCAACATCGACGCCTCCTCCTTTTCGGACAGGTACCGCAATTCCAGCCGGATCGCGAAGCGATCCAGTTGCGCCTCGGGCAGCGGATATGTGCCCTCGTATTCGATCGGGTTGTCGGTGGCCAGCACGATGAACGGGTCGGGCAGGCGGTGGGTGATGCCGTCGATGCTCACCTGGCCTTCGGCCATCGCCTCGAGCAGGGCGGCCTGCGTCTTGGGCGGCGTGCGGTTGATCTCGTCGGCGAGCAGCAGGTTGGTGAAGATCGGTCCGTGCCGGAATTCGAAACGGCCCGACTGCATGTCGTAGACCGTCGAGCCGAGCAGGTCGGCCGGCAGCAGGTCGGGGGTGAACTGCACGCGGGTGAACTCGAGTCCGAGCGCCGCGGCGAACGACCGCGCGATCAACGTCTTGCCGAGGCCCGGGAGGTCCTCGATCAGCACGTGCCCGCGCGCGAGCACCGACGTCAGGATCAGGGTCAGCGCCCATCGCTTGCCGACCACGACGCGCTGGATCTCGTCGAGTACGGCCTCGCAGTTGGCAGTGGTCGTCGCCGCTGGCAGTGATGACCCGGTCATACCTGTTCCAGCCTCCTGAGGATTTCGTCGAGCGCTTCGCGGCCGGGGCCGGGCACATGCGCGTCGGTGCGGGCAATGTTCTCGGGATCCACCCACGGCCACAATTCGTCGCCGAACAGCATCCGACCTGTCGCGCGGAAGCCGTCCGGGTTCTTGTTCTGCTTCTGCCCGGTCGCGATGCCGAACTGCCGCGCGAGCATCGGGCGCAGATGCCGATCCCAGTCCGATCGGGTCGACTCGGCCCACTGGATCTGCGTCTCGGTGCGAGACAGCCAGCGGCGCAACGAGGCTTCGGCGTCGTTCACGTTGACCTGCGGCGGCACCTCCTCGCTGGGGTGCGCCAGATACCAGCGCAACGCCAGCAACGCCATCGCCACGGCGATGCCGACGATCAGAAGCACGAACCGGCGATCGGGCATCATCATCGCCAGCACCTGCACGCCCACTACCAGGCAAAGGCCCGCGGCGACAAGCTTTTTCAGCGTCATGCCAGGCTCCGCAGCTCGTCGAGCACCAGCCGAAGCACCCGCATCGCCGTCTCACGATGGGCCTCGGTCATCACGTGCGGGCTGAAGCGCGCCTCCTCGAACAGCTCGACCAGTTCGGTCGCGCTGTCGGCGCGCAACGCGCGGTGTTCCACCGCCCGAGCCAACACCTCAGACGGCGTATCCGATTCTCGCGGAACGATATCCGGCGAGTTCTCCAGCTGATGCTCCATCGCCGCATAGCAGGCGATGATCGCTTCGCGCGGTTCGCGGCTCAGATCCGCCGCTTCAGCCAGGCCGACCTCGGCGGCCCGCGCCAGCGAATCGGACGCGGGACTTGTTGGCGCAGGCCGGTATCCGTCGTCAGTCGCTGCGACAGGTGCTCGACGCCGCTGCCGTCGCCCGGCGATCGCCGCCCCGACGAATGCGACCATCATCAGCAACATCGTGGCTCCGGCAAGCACAGAGAAGACGGTGGACGACGGCTCCAGATCTTCCGGCGGCTCGGGCGGAGGCGGGGGTGTGCCGGTCGGCGGCGTATCCACGGCGGGCGGTTGCTGTTCGAGATCCATCTGCGCGTTCAGTTGCGACAGCAGCACGACCAACAGCAGCCACGCGATTACCACGGCCACCGCGACGAGAATCATGCGCCACGTCAGCGGCCGCCGCTGGCCCGCCTTCTCGCGGGGCGGTTCGCCTGGGCCGTAACCCAGCGGTCGGCGCCGCCACTGCGTGACGATCGCTATCACCATGATCGCCACTGACACCAGGACCATGGCGAAGGCCGCGAATAGGCTGCCGAGGCCGCCGGTCGGCCGCTCGCGCGGCGGCGACGCCGCGCCGGGCAGATATCCGTGCAGCGCGGCGGCGACCACGATCAGGAGCACGATCACGGCGACCACGCGCGGCCGATGGGCCATAACCCATCCTGGGCGCGGTCAGGTCAGCGCCGCAACGGTATGGCTATATCTGCCAATCGTTGGCGCCGTCGGGCTGGGTGTAGCTGCCGACGGAGTTCTTGATGACGACCGGGTCACCGCTACCGAAGTTGTCGTAGAACCATTGGGCGTTGGCGGGGCTGAGGTTGATGCAGCCGTGGCTGACATTGCGCTTACCCTGGTCGCCGACGGACCACGGCGCGCTGTGCACGAATGCGCCGCTGTTGTCGATCCGTACCGCGTCCTGAACCGTCAGCTTGTAACCGTCCGGCGCCGTGTTCGGCACCCCGTACGTCGCCGAATCCATCACGATCGAGGCGAACTTCTCCAGCACGTAGTACGTGCCGTTCTTGGTCTCGTGCTTGCCGTCGGGCTTGCCCATCGACACCGGGAACGTCTTTTCGACCTTGCCGTTGCGGGTGACGGTCATCTGATGGGCCTTGTCGTCGATCGTGGCGATCAGCGACTCGCCGGTGCGGAAGCTGGACTTCGCGCCGCTGGCATCGATGTTCACCGTGGTGTTGGCCGGCCAGAAGTTCAGCGGACGCCAGCGCACCTGCTTATCGGTCATCCAGTAGAACTTGCCCGGCACCGGCGGATTGGACGAGATGTGAATCGCCTGCTCGGCCATCGTCCGGTTCACGATCGGCCGCGCGAAATTGATGATGATCGGCTTGCCGACGCCGACCATGGAACCGTTCGTCGGGTTGAACGACGGCGGCACGAACACCGGCTCGCCGGTGTACGGCGTCGGGTTCTGGCCTGCAGGGGTGCCCTCGGGGATGGTCGTCGGCTGCGACTGTGCAGTGGCCGGCGGTGCGGCCGGATCGGCCGGAGGCATCGAGTTGTCGGCCGAAGTCGCAGCTGGTGGTACAGCGAGCGGATCGGCCGCCGGTAGCGGCGGCGCAGCCGGGTCGACGGGCGGCGGGGCGGGCGCTACCGCAGCCGCGGGGTCGACGGGCGCCTCGGGCGCCGGCGCGACGAGGGCGGGATCGGGGCCTGGCGGCGGCGGAGCCGGCTCGGGTTCAGCGAAGGCCAGTGGACTGCCGAAGGCCGTTGTACCGATCAGACCAACCGCGATCGTCGCGGTGACGAGCTTCCGCATCTTGCGCTGCGGCATGGAACACCTCCAGTCAAAGCTCCGACCAGTCTCGCACAGCAAGTGGACCGGCTAACGTCCAAACGGGCCTCCCCCGGCCGGACAGCTGTCCAGGAAAGGGCGTTGACCTGGTGTGTTCATCGACAGGCGGCGCTCAATGTTACTTCCTGCTGGTTACCTGAACGAAGCGTGAAGAGTCCGCGGACGGTCAGGACCCCGCCGAGGGCGACGCCCATCAAGGCGGCCGACGACCCGATCATCGCGGCGAGACCGGCCCGTTCGTAGAGCAGGCCGCCGGCCAGCGACCCCGCCATGATCCCGACCTGGAATGCCGTGACGTAGACGCTGGACGCGCCGTCGGGGTCGTTCGGTGCGGTGCGCATGGCCGCGGCCTGCAGCATCGGCGACAACGCCGTCGACGCCGCACCCCACAGGACAATCGCCGCCGCGCCGACCGCGATCGTCAGCACCCCGAAATGCCGGCCTAGCGCGAGCGCCGCCAGAGCCGCAAAGACAGCGGCCAGCACGGCAAGGCAGCCGACGACCGCGACCTTCGGGTTGCGGTCGCCCGGCCTTGCCATCGCCGCCATCCCCAGCAGCCCCGCGATCCCGAAACCGGCGAGCAGCCACGCCAGCTGTGGCCCGTACACGCCGAGCACGTCGCGGATGATCACCACGATGAACGTGTAGGAGACGAAATGGCCCGTAACCCCCACCAGCGTCAAAAGGCTCAGCGCCATTAGTCGGCGGTCGCGGTGCGGCCGTCGTTGCGTGCGGACCACGTCGATGTCGGCGCCCGCCAACGCCATCGGCGGCAGGGCCGCCCTCGCAGCGATGGTCACACCTGCGGCAGCGACGGTGACCGCAACAACCGCTTGCCGCCAGCCCCATAGCTCGCTCATCGCCGCGGTCAACGGGTTGCCGACGACAAGGGCCAAAGTGGTGCCGACGTAGACCGAAGCGGTCGCGCGGCCGGCGTGCGTCGCGGGCAGCAGCCGCGCGCCGATCGGGGCGATCACCGACCACATCAGCCCGTGGGTGACCGCGCACAGTACCCGGCCGCCCGCCAGTACCGCGAAATTCGGTGCCAGTGCCGAAATAAGTTGCGACGCAGTCAAACACGCCAATGTCAGGAGCAGCGTGGCGCGCCGGGGCCAGTGCGCGGTGAGGCGTACCAGCGGCACCGTCGTCACTGCGGCGACCAACGCATAACTGGCCAGCAGCGTCGCAACCAGCCCTTCACTCACGCGAAGGCCGGACGCGATGTCGGGCAACGCGCTCACCGGAACCATCTCTGCGGTCACGTAGACGAACGCGGCTGCCGCCAGGACCGCCAGCTGCATGGCGTTTCGGGGTGTCCATGCCCGGCGCGGATGATTGTCTGGTGGAGTCGAAGGTCGCCCCATAGATAGAGAGGATCCGTCATGGTCGCCATTCCGCAGGGGTACGAATCGCTGCTGGAGCGCCCCAATTTCGGGCATCTCGCCACCGTGAGACCCGATGGCAACCCGCAAGTGAACCCAATGTGGTTCGACTGGGACGGAGAGCTGCTGCGGTTCACCCACACCACCAAGCGGCAGAAGTTCCGCAACTTCGCGACCAATCCGAACGTGGCGATGTCGATCGTCGACCCGGACAACCCCTACCGCTATCTCGAGGTCCGCGGTGTCGTCGAGGAAATCGTTCCGGACCCGACGGGCGACTTTTACCTGCAGCTCAACGACCGCTACAGCGGTCCACTGACCGAGCCACCGCCGGACAAGGCCGACCGAGTGATCATCGTGGTGCGGCCGACCGCCTACACTAAGCAGTGATCGTCGCCTTCAGCGTCAGCCCGTCGGGCGGCGACGAGACCGGCGGTGTGGGTGCGGCCGTCGCCGAAGCCGTTCGGGTGGTGCGTGCTTCCGGCCTGCCGAACGAGACCAATGCGATGTTCACCAACATCGAGGGTGAGTGGGACGAGGTGATGGCGGTCGTCAAGCAGGCAGTGGAGGCCGTCGCAGCCGTCGCGCCGCGCGTCAGCCTGGTGCTCAAGGCCGACATCCGGCCCGGTCACACCGGTCAGTTGGCCGCCAAAGTCGCGCGGATCGAGGACGCGCTCGGCGGCTAGGCATACAGCGCGGTCCAGTCGAACAAATGTGACACTGCTAACAGTGTGCTTGCAAGAGCTAGCACTGGGGTAGCCACTGAGAGACCGATTCATCGACGAACGGAGGGAACTGATGGCGGACAACAACAGTGGTCCCATCGAGGCCGTCAGAGGCATAGTGTCTGGAGCGATTGGCTTTACCAAGCAGGTCGTCGGGCTGATCTTGGGTCGAAGCGATCTTCAGGAAGAGGGTCGCGCTCAAGTGGACAAAGCTTCCAATCAGCTCGATGCGGCTCGCGCCGAGGCCGAAGCCGACAAGGCGCGCGCGAAGGCGAAGACCCAGGAGAACCGCCAAAAGGCCGCTGCCAAGAACTAGTCATCTCAAGAGAACTCACCCCCCGGGCCGACGAGGCCGGGGGGTGAGTTTGTTCCCGACTGACTTCGAGAGCCTTCTTATTTCGCGGTGTCAGGCCAATGCGAGGAAGAGCTTTTCTAATTCCGCCTCGGACATTGGCTTGTCCGCACCTTCCTGCTCGCCGGTGACGCACTCGCGCAACCCGGTAGCGACGATTTTGAAGCCGGCGCGGTCGAGTGCGCGCGACACCGCCGCGAGTTGTGTAACGACGTCTTTGCATTCGCGGCCCTGCTCGATCATGGAGATCACACCGGCGAGCTGGCCCTGAGCGCGCCGAAGGCGGTTGAGAACCGCATCGATGGCTTCTTGGTCTCCGACCACAGCGGTTTCCTTTCACTTTCGTGTAACCCACCTTACCCCTGGGGGTATTGAGCAATTGCTCACACCGCTTCCCTCTGATATACCCCCTGGGGTAATCTTCTCCTATACCCGACGGGGTATATGCCCCTGGGCCCCAATGATTCGACAGGAGACGAGATGATCCTCGAGCAGTACTACGTCGAGTGCCTGTCGCACGCGTCGTACCTGATCGGCGACGAGACGACCGGACGCGCAATCGTCGTCGATCCGCGACGCGACATCGCCGACTACCTTGCTGACGCACGCGAATACGGCCTCGCGATCGAAGGGGTCATCAATACCCACTTCCACGCGGATTTCGTGTCCGGCCATTTGGAACTGGTCGACGCCACCGGCGCATGGATCGGCTTCGGCGAGGCAGCCGAGACCGATTACCCGATTCGCAGACTCGCCGACGGTGAGCACCTGTCGCTCGGCGCGGTCGATCTGGAGATCATGTCCACTCCCGGCCACACCTGGGAGTCGATCAGCGTGCTGGTTCGGGCGCACGCCGACGCTGAGCCTGCGGCGGTGCTCACCGGTGACTCGTTGTTCATCGGCGACGTCGGCAGACCCGATCTGGTCAACATCGGCGATAGCTCGACGA
>LZSH01000097.1 GCA_001665255.1 Mycobacteriaceae bacterium 1482268.1
GGTCAACGGCATCTCGACGTCGTAGCTCGACGCGAGCGCCAGCACCGACTCGCATGAGGTGACACCCTCGGCGACGTGGCCGCCGGCTGCGAGTTTCGCGGCCTCCAACGACTGTCCCGCGCCGAGACGGGACCCGAATGTGCGGTTGCGCGAGTGCGGCGACGTGCACGTGGCGACGAGGTCGCCGACACCGGCAAGACCCGCCAATGTCGCGGGCTTGGCGCCCAACGCGATGCCAAGCCGCATGATCTCCGCCAACCCGCGGGTGATGATCGCCGCAACCGAGTTCTCGCCCATCCCCAACCCCGCCGCCATACCGCAGGCCAACGCGATGACGTTCTTGCATGCGCCGCCGACCTCGGCGCCGATCACGTCGGCGTTGGTATAGGGACGGAAGTACTTGGTGGCCAGCGCGCGCTGCAGGGCCACCGCCCGCCCGGAGTCGGCGCAGGCGATGACGGTGGCGGCGGGTTGCTCCTCGGCGATCTCGCTGGCCAGATTGGGACCGGTGACGACGGCGACGCGCGACGGGTCGGCGCCGGTGACTTGAGTCACCACCTGGCTCATCCGCATCAGCGTGTCCAGCTCGATGCCCTTGGCCAGGGTCACCAGCGTCACGTCGTCGCCGAGCGACCCGGTCCATTCGGTGAGATTGCCCCGGACCGTCTGCGACGGCATCGCGAGCAGCACTGTGCAGGCATCCGCCAGGGCTGCCTCGGCGTCGCTTGTGGCGCGGATCGATTCCGGCAGCTTGACGTCGCCGAGGTACTCGGGATTGCGGTGCGTGGTGTTGATCTCGTCGGCCAGCTCCTCGCGGCGGGCCCACAACGTGACGTTGTTCCCCGCATCCGCCAACACTTTGGCCAGCGCCGTTCCCCAGGCACCGGCTCCCATTACAGCGGCGTCAACCACGGGTTCAACCCTAGCGGGGCGACGATCAAGCGGCGCCAGCCGCGTTGAGGAGGCCCGCCATTTGACCTAGCGGGGCGACGATCAAGCGGCGCCAGCCGCGTTGAGGAGGCCCGCCATTTGACCTAGCGGGGCGACGATCAAGCGGCGCCAGCCGCGTTGAGGAGGCCCGCCATTTGACCTAGCGGGGCGACGATCAAGCGGCGCCAGCCGCGTTGAGGAGGCCCGCCATTTGACCTAGCGGGGCGACGATCAAGCGGCGCCAGCCGCGTTGAGGTGCCGCACTGGCAGGATGAAATTCATGAGCGGCACGCAGACCGGCGCGGCGGCCGACGTCGGATTGATCATCGCCGTCAAGCGGCTCGGCGCGGCCAAGACGAGGCTCGCCCCGGTGTTCTCCGCATCGACGCGGGAACGTGTCGTGCTGGCCATGATGATCGACACCATCAAGGCCGCGCTCGCTGTGCCCGCGCTGCACACGGTGACTGTCGTGACACCAGACCAGATGGCTGCCGATGCCGCACAGGAATTGGGCGCGCACGTGCTCACCGATCCCACACCGGACGGACACCGCGACCCGCTCAACAACGCGATTGCCGCCGCCGAGGCGGTCGTTCGGGAATCCACCTCGAATGTCGTTGCGCTGCAGGGCGATCTGCCCGCCCTGCAGCCGCAGGAATTGGCCGAGGCGATCACCGCCGCGCGCGGATACCGCCGCAGCTTCGTCGGTGACCGGCACGGCACGGGAACCTCAGCGCTGTTTGCGTTCGGAGTCCCGCTGGATCCCCGTTTCGGCACCGATTCGGCGCGGCGGCATCAGCATTCGGGAGCCATCGAGCTGACCGGAGCGTGGCCGGGGCTGCGTTGCGACATCGACACGCCCGACGACCTGCTGGTGGCACGACGCCTCGGCGTGGGCGCGACCACGGCCCAAGCCATCGGAAGGCCAAGGTAAACAGCTGTCGACGGAAATTCGCCGTCGGTAGAAGTTCGGATCGCCGATGAGGGATGATCGGTGAGATGACCGAAGCCGAGACACGAGTTCGACGCGATGACACCGACGCGGTGGCGGGTGATTCGGCCTCCCCAGTGGAGGAGGACAGCAGAAACCCGGAAGCGCCACCTGCGGCGACAGCGCCCGCGGTCGACAATGCGCTGCCCGACGATCGCTACCTCAATCGCGAACTGAGCTGGCTCGACTTCAACGCCCGCGTGCTGGCGCTGGCCGCTGACCCGTCGCTGCCGCTGCTCGAGCGAGCGAAGTTCCTCGCGATCTTCGCGTCAAACCTCGATGAGTTCTACATGGTCCGCGTGGCCGGCCTGAAACGGCGCGACGAGATGGGTCTGTCGGTTCGCTCCGCCGACGGCCTCTCGCCGCGCGAACAGCTGCGGCGGATCAACGAGCGCACGCAGCAGATCGCCGACAGACACGCGCACGTGTTCCTCGAATCGGTGCGCCCCGCGCTGGCAGAGCGCGGAATCGTCATCGTCACGTGGGCCCAGCTCGACGACGCGGAACGCGATCGGCTGTCTGCCTACTTCCACGAACAGGTCTTCCCGGTGTTGACACCGCTTGCGGTTGATCCCGCGCATCCCTTCCCCTTCGTCAGCGGCCTCAGCCTGAACCTGGCCATCACCGTCAAACATCCCGACGACGGCGGCCAGCACTTCGCCCGAATCAAGGTGCCTGACAATGTCGACCGCTTCGTCGAACTCGACAGCCGCGACGGCGAGTTGCGCTTCCTGCCGATGGAGGAACTGATCGCCGCCTTCTTGCCGATCCTGTTCCCCGGCTTGGAAATCGTCGAGCACCACGCGTTCCGGATCACCCGCAACGCGGATTTCGAGGTCGAAGAAGACCGTGACGAGGACCTTCTGCAGGCACTCGAACGCGAACTCGCCCGTAGGCGGTTCGGTTCCCCGGTGCGCCTCGAGGTCGCCGATGACATGACCGAGAACATGTTGGAACTGCTGCTGCGCGAACTGGACGTGAACCCCGGTGATGTCATCGAGGTGCCTGGGCTGCTGGATCTTTCGTCGCTGTGGCAGATCTACGGCGTGGATCGCCCGGAGTTGAAGGATCCCCCGTTCGTGCCCGCGACCCCGCCGGCGTTCGGCGAACGCGAAACACCGAAGAGCATTTTCTCGACACTGCGCGATGGCGACGTCCTGGTCCATCATCCGTACGACTCGTTTTCGACCACCGTGCAGCGGTTCATCGAACAGGCCGCGGCCGACCCGAACGTGTTGGCCATCAAGCAGACCTTGTACCGCACGTCGGGTGACTCGCCGATCGTCAACGCGCTCATTGACGCCGCCGAGGCGGGCAAGCAGGTCGTCGCGCTGGTGGAGATCAAGGCTCGCTTCGACGAACAGGCCAATATCAAGTGGGCGCGCGCACTTGAGCAGGCGGGCGTGCACGTCGTCTATGGGCTGATCGGGTTGAAGACACATTGCAAGACGTGTCTGGTGGTGCGGCGGGAAGGGTCGGCGATCCGGCGCTACTGCCATGTGGGTACCGGCAACTACAACCCGAAAACGGCTCGCCTATATGAGGATGTCGGGCTGCTGACGGCGGCCCCCGATATCGGCGCGGATCTCACCGATCTGTTCAACTCACTGACCGGCTATTCCCGCAAGGACTCCTACCGCAACCTGCTCGTCGCACCGCACGGCGTTCGCAAGGGCATCATCGAACGCATCGAACGCGAGGTCGAGGCCACGCGCAACGGTGCGTCGGGCCGGATCCGGCTCAAGGCCAACGCGTTGGTCGACGAGCAAGTGATCGACGCGCTCTACCGCGCCTCGAAGTCCGGTGTGCGGATCGAGGTCGTAGTGCGTGGCATCTGTGCGCTTCGGCCGGGCGCCGGCGGCTTCTCGGACAACATCGTGGTGCGCTCGATCCTGGGCCGATTCCTCGAGCACTCGCGCATAATTCACTTCCGCGCCATCGACGAGTTCTGGATTGGCAGCGCAGACATGATGCATCGTAATCTCGACCGCAGAGTCGAGGTGATGGCTCAAGTGAAGGATCCGAGGCTGAAAGCGCAACTGGACGAGGTGTTCGAGTCAGCGATGAACCCGGAGACCCGGTGCTGGGAACTGGGTGCCGATGGAAACTGGACGGCGTCGCCGCAGGAGGGCGAGACAGTGCGCGACCACCAGGTGTGGCTGATGGAACGCCACCGTCAACCTTGACCGTCCCCGCGGCTCGGATGACCTGCAGGAGTTGATGTGTCGAGGAATTCCTCTACCAGCGCGGCGCGGCAGGGCAAGGCCACCCTTGCTGCGGGCGCGGTGTTGTGGAGAGCCAGCGACGACGGTGCCGAACCCGAAGTCGCGGTGATCCACCGACCGCGCTACGACGACTGGTCGCTCCCGAAGGGCAAAGTCGAGACCGGAGAAAGCGAACCTGTAACTGCGGTGCGCGAGGTGCTCGAGGAGACGGGTTACCGTTCGCATCTCGGCAGGCGGCTGGCGTCGGTGAGTTATCCGGTCGAAACGCAGGGCCTCAAGAAGGTGCAGTACTGGGCGGCCCGCGCCATCGACGGCACGTTCACATCGAGCTCAGAAGTCGACGACATGAAGTGGCTGCCCGTCACGGCGGCCATGAAACAACTCGGGTACCCCCATGACCGGAAGGTGTTGCGGCGGTTCGCCAAGGTGCCCGCCGACACCAAGACCATTCTGATCGTTCGGCACGGCACCGCGGGTAGCAAGTCTCGCTACAAGGGCGACGACCGGCTCCGTCCGTTGGACAAACGCGGCCGGGCGCAGGCCGAGTCGTTGGTCGGCCAACTGATGGCGTTCGGCGCGGACACGCTCTACTCAGCGGACCGCACCCGCTGCTGCCAGACTCTCGAACCGTTGGCCGATGAACTCGGGTTGGCGATCCACAACGAACCACTGCTGACCGAGGAAGCCTACGCAGACGATCGAAAGGCGGCCCGCCGCCGCATGCTCGAGATCGCAGTCGCCGGCGGCACTCCGGTCATCTGCACCCAAGGCAAGGTCATACCGGATCTGATCGAGTGGTGGTGTGGCCGTGACGGCGTGCGCCCCGACAAGTCGCGCAACCGCAAGGGCAGCACATGGGTGATGTCATTATGGGGCGGCCGTTTGGTGGCAGCCGACCATATCGGTAGTCCGCTCGCCATAAAGAAATAGCTGCCGCGCAGCGGTTCAACCGACTTCTTGATACGCAGATACGCCGTGGGTCATTGCAACCCACGGCGTATCTGATGACAAATTACCGACGGCCCTTCTTGGCCGGCGAGCGACGCACAGCCTTCTTGGCCGGGCTGCGCTTCGCAGTCTTCTTGGCGGCAGTGCGCTTAGTGGCTTTCGCCGGTGAGCGCTTTGCCGTCTTCTTTGCAGCTGTCTTCTTGGCTGCCTTCTTGGCCGGGCTGCGCTTGGTGGCCTTCTTAGCAGCGGTGCGCTTGGTGGCTTTCGCCGGGCTGCGCTTCACTGCCTTCTTGGCCGCCGTCTTCTTGGCAGCCTTCTTGGCCGGGCTGCGCTTGGTGGCCTTCTTCGCCGCCGTCTTCTTGGCAGCCTTGCGAGCCCCACCGGCTCCACTTCCACGCTTCACTGCAGGTCCTTCCGCCGGGAGGCGCTGTGCGCCAGAGACAACCGCTTTGAATTGAGCACCGGGCCGGAATGCCGGCACGGATGTTGGCTTCACTTTCACTGTCTCGCCGGTGCGCGGATTGCGCGCGACCCGGGCTGCACGACGGCGCTGTTCGAAGACGCCGAAACCGGTAATGGTGACGCTGTCACCCTTATGCACTGCACGCACGATTGTGTCGACGACGTTTTCAACGGCATCGGTTGCCGTCCTTCGGTCAGTGTCGAGCTTCTTCGTGAGTACGTCGATCAGCTCTGCTTTGTTCATGCAAAACCTCCACACCGTGATCCACCTTGGACCAACTAGAAGGACACGGTAATACGACATAGCACTGATTTCCAAGAGCCACGCGCAATTTCAAGCGTTGCTGGCGCGAAATTTTGCAATCTGGTTGCCGCGCATGGCCGCTGGCGAGGGGGTCGCAACACCGGTTTGCAGACCCCTAATTTCGGTTGCTTTGACCGCTATCCGGAAGCAGGCACGGTGTGTGGTTTCCACTGCGGGCGATTAGATTCATACAACTCGATTTTATCCAGTTTCCGCAGCGTAAGGCCTATATCGTCGAGGCCTTCAAGCAATCGCCAAGCGGTGTAATCGTCAATCTTGAACGGCAGCATGACCGTTCCGGCGGACACGTTCCGATCTTGAAGATTCACAGTGATTTCCAGCCCTGGCTGCTGCTCGATCAGCTTCCACAAAAGTTCCACATCATCTTGGGCGAGTTCGGCCGCCAGCAGACCGGCCTTACCGGCGTTCCCGCGAAAGATATCGGCGAACCGAGACGAGATCACGACGCGGAAGCCGTAGTCCATGAGCGCCCACACCGCGTGTTCGCGCGACGAGCCGGTGCCGAAATCAGGTCCGGCAACCAACACCGATCCCTTGTCGAACGGGCTCAGGTTCAAGACGAATGACGGATCGGCGCGCCACGACGCGAACAGCCCGTCGTCGAAACCTGTTCGGGTGACCCGTTTCAGGTACACCGCCGGGATGATTTGGTCGGTGTCGACATTGGATCGGCGCAACGGAACGCCGATGCCGGTGTGTGTGCGGAACGGTTCCATGATTGATCTCCCTTTAGCTATTCAGGTCTGCGGGCGAGGACAACTTTCCGCGCACAGCGGTCGCAGCGGCGACAGCCGGTGACACCAAATGTGTACGGCCGCCCTTGCCCTGCCGGCCCTCGAAATTCCGGTTGGATGTCGACGCGCAGCGCTGTCCTGGCGACAACTGGTCTGGGTTCATGCCGAGGCACATCGAACAACCCGCCTGCCGCCACTGCGCACCCGCAGCCGTGAAAATCTGGCCCAGGCCCTCCGATTCGGCTTGGGCGCGCACCCGCATCGAACCGGGCACAACAAGCATCTGCACGCCCTCGGCGACCTTGCGGCCACGCAATATGTCAGCCACCACGCGCAGGTCTTCGATGCGTCCATTGGTGCACGAGCCGACGAAGACGGCGTCCACCGCGATGTCGCGCATGGCGGTGCCGGGCCGAA
>LZSH01000098.1 GCA_001665255.1 Mycobacteriaceae bacterium 1482268.1
TGGTGGCGTTTCCAAGCCACGCGGTCATGCCTTCGGAGGTCACGTCAGCGAAACGGCTCAGCAGCTTGGCGTGCAGCGCCGGGTCGGTCGCCATCTCCGCCAGCAGTCCGGGCAGCGCCGCCCGCGCGGCCGGGGTCGTCAGCACGCTCGCCGTGCGTCGCACCATCTCGCGGACGTCGCCGTTCAGCGATCTGGTCGCGACCAGCTCCGTCGTCTCGGAGATCGGAAACACCGCCTCGTGCACGAGATGCGCCTTGCTCGCCCAGCGCCGATAGATCGCCGGCTTGCTGGTGCCCGCCTTTTTCGCGATGGCGTCGACCGAGAGGTCGGCGTAGCCAGACGTGCCCAACAACTCGACGGTCGCGCGCAGCACCGAATCGTCGATACGCGGATCGCGAGGGCGGCCGAGGTCTGTTGTCATTACGAAACTCAGAGTAACATAAGTCCCGTGACGCATGGTGCCGTCGTCCACCTGGACGACCTCGTTGAGCCGCGCTTCAGTTCCGAGGCGCAACAGATCCGCGACATGATGGCGATGATGGCGCCCGAATGCCCTCTCGACGCCGATGTGCTGCACGCCAA
>LZSH01000099.1 GCA_001665255.1 Mycobacteriaceae bacterium 1482268.1
GCTGTTCACCGCCCCGCCCGCGAGTACCACTTCCCTGCGCGCCCGCACCACGCGGCGCTGACCGAGCTGGTGAAACTCGACTCCCACTGCGCGCCGTCCGTCGAAGAGCACCCGGGTAGCGGTCGCCTCGGTCTGCAGCGTCAGGTTCGCTCTGCGCAGGACCGGTTTGAGGTAGGCGTCGGCGGCGCTCCAGCGCGCGCCCCTGCGCTGGGTGACCACTGTTTGGCAAAACCCCTCGGGCGCATCACAATTGGGGTTTTCGACGGCGTAGCCGCATTCCTGCACGGCTTTCAACCATGCCGCAGTGGAGCTGCGCGGACTGCGCTGCGGTGCGATGACGAGCGGGCCCGCCTCGATCTTCGCGAAGTACCTCGACACATGCGCGAAGTCCCAGTCCTCACCGGCGAGAGCGCCCCACTCGTCGTAATCTGCGGCGAATCCGCGCACCCACATCATCGCGTTCATCGAGGAGGAACCGCCGAGCATTTTGCCTCGCGGCCAATAGATCTCGCGGCCACCGAGCTGTTTCTGCGGTTCGGTCATGTAGTTCCAGTCGACCTCGCTTCGGAACAGCTTCGAGAACGCGGCGGGGATCTGGATGAACCTGTTCTTGTCCTTGGGGCCGGCCTCCAGCACGACGACCGACACGGCCGAATCGGCGCTGAGACGATTGGCAAGCACCGATCCGGCTGAGCCGGTTCCCACGACGATGTAGTCGGCTTCCATCCGCCGCAGTCTAGGAGGTGACGCGGTCCTATGCGGACAGTTCGATGTGGTGCGCCGCGGCGACACTCTGGTAGCGCTGCGGGCTGCAGGTCAACACGATGACCTGGCCGTCGCCGCCGACGGCGTCGAACACCGCGCCCATCCTGACCAGCCGGTCGGGATCGGTGAAGCCCAGCGCGTCGTCGATGACGATTGGCACGGTGTCCTCCTTGGCGACAAGCGCCGCGCCCGCCAGCCGGGCCACTATGCCCAGTTGCTCCTTGGCTCCGCCGGACAGTGACTCATAGGGCACGGTTCGTCCCGACAGTGTGCGGCTGCAGATCTGCAGCCGACTGTCGACCTCGACCTCGAAGGTGTCTCCGAAGACGATGCGGCCCAGCCGCTCGACCTCGTTGCGGAACGGGTCGACGTAGCGCAACCGGGTGGCGTCTCGGTGTCGCGCCATCACCGAACGCAGCAGCTGCGCGGCCCGCGCCCGCCTGTGCACCCGTTGGTACTCGGCCTCTGCGTGCTCGCGCTCGGTTTCGGCGGTGTCGAGCTGGCACTTGCGTCCCTCGGTGCCGTACACCTTGAGCGCAGCGGTAACCAGACTCAGGGCGTCGGCGACCTCGTCGTGTCGGCCGCTGAGGGCGTCGACGCGGCGCAGCGCAACGTCGAGAGCGGCCGCGACGGTTTCCGGAGCGCAGCGGGCCAGTTCGTCGTTGAGGTCGGCGACGAGGACCGTGGCGCGGCGGGCCTTGTCCATGTCGGCCTCGGCCGTGACGACAAGAGCGTCATCGGTCACGGTGGCGCGCTGCTGCGCCAAGCGATCCCGGCCGTTGGTCAGCTCGGCGTAGCAGGCTGTGTACTTCTCGCGGGCGACACTTGCTTGAGTTGCCCTCTCCCCCAACCGCTTTGCCGCGGCTTCTGCCACCTTTCTGGAGGTCTCGCAATCGGCGATAGCCTTCTGCTGTGCTGCGGTGGCGTCGTCGAGTTCGGCGCGTGCGGTTGCCGAATCGGCCAGCATTCCCGTGTCGCCCGTGGCGGCGATGTCGCGCAGTTCGGCGAGCCGCCCGCGCAGCGCGTCGACGTCGTCGTCACCGACGAGGCCATCGATGGTCGCCGACAACCGGTCGCGGGTTCCGGCCAGATCCCGGCGCCGCTGGTCGAGCGCACGTGCCTGCGCGACGTCGTCGACACCGGCGGCCGCCAACCCGTTCGACAAGATCTGTTGTGCCGCATCCAGTTTTGCCTGGCTGTCGGACGCCGGAGTGCCGGGCACCACCCGCGCCGTCAGCACACCGGGTAGGGCGATGTCAGTTGCAGTGGAAGCGTTCGACGACCACGTGCCGCCCGCCTCGAGGGTGATCGGTTCGCCGCCGATGTGCAGCTCGATGTTTGCGGCCGCGGTGATTTCGATACGGGCCGACGCCGACTCGGCCTGCCCGGCCGCCCGCTCGACGGCGATGGCTGCGGTCTCGATGTCGCGCATCAGCGCGTCGGTCAGCGTGATCGGGGCGAGTTCGCGTTCGACCGCATCGATCTCGCCCAATGCGGTCTCGATCTTCGTGAGCCTGCTGCACAACCGGTCGGCCTCGTCTCGGGCGGACAGCTGCTCGACGGCGAGGCGGGCGGACTCGACGCGGGCCCGGCCGGCTTCCATGGCCGCGCGGGCATCTTCGGCGGCCGCTTCGGCAGCTTCCTGAACCTCGCGGGCGGTCAATTCGTCGTCGTGCGCCTGCGCGGCGGCCTTTTCCAGTTCGGCGACCACGGCGGTGCGTTCGTTGACGTCGGCCTGAAGCCTGCGCCGGTCGGTCAGTGCCGCGACCGACGCTTGGAGCGTGGCGTCGGCGGCCGCGGCGACCACCTCCGCCTGCTTGAGTTGGAGGGTCACCGCGGCGACCTTTTCGGCAGCAGTGCGCGCGGCGGTGAGCGTCTCGATCGCCTCCGCACGCTGGGCCCTCAGCCCGTCGAGCTCTGCGGTGAGGGCGGTGTGCGTCCGGACCGCGTCGTCGACCTCGGCGACCGCTGCCGCACACCGGGCGACCTCGTCGTCGGCAGCCTGCATGCGTTTGGTCGCGGCGGCCCACTCGCCGGTCGGGCGGCCGGTAGGGGTGAAGTACCGCAGGTATTCGCTTTCGATCCGATCAACCAGCAGTGGCTCGGCGCCCGACAGCTCGACCGCTTCACCGGCGGCGACGTCGAGTGCGCGCGACAATGCATCACAACCGGACAGATCCACCACCGCCGTCGATGCCGCCTGCAGTACCCGCTGGGCCTGCCACAGCGCCACGTCGACCGTTTCGTCGAGCATCGAGCGGACGCGGTCGTGGGCCTCGTCGCCGGTGAGCTGTTCTCGGCGGGGCGCCAGTATCGTCAGCGCGGTCTCGGCACGCTTGTGGAACCGTTTGCGGTAGACGAATCGATAGGGGCCCGTGCTGATTTCAGCGGTGATTTCGGCACCGACGTCGGCGTGGGTCGGC
>LZSH01000100.1 GCA_001665255.1 Mycobacteriaceae bacterium 1482268.1
GCCGCCATCAAAATGTTCTCGGTTGCACCGACGGAAGGAAACTCCAGCTGGATCTCCGCTCCGCGCAGATGGTCCGCTTCGGCGACGACACACCCGTGCTCGATGTTGCAGCGGGCGCCGAGCTGTCGCAGACCGGCCTGGTGCATGTCCAGGGGGCGTGAGCCGATGGCGTCGCCACCCGGGAGCGCGACCCTGGCCCGCTTGCAGCGCCCGACCAACGGCCCGAGCACGCACACCGACGCCCGGAATTGCCGGACCGCTGCGAAATCCGCGTCGTACTTCGGTTCGTCGGGCGACGTGATGCGGACCATCTGCGCGGAGCGGAGATCCAGCTGGAGTTTCCTTCCGTCGGTGCAACCGAGAACATTTTGATGGCGGCGGTGGTGGCCGAGGGCGTGACCACCATTCACAACGCCGCACGTGAACCCGATGTCGTCGACCTGTGCACGATGCTCAACCAGATGGGCGCCCAGATCGAAGGCGCGGGCTCGTCGACGATGACGATCACCGGAGTCGACCGGCTTCATCCCACCGAGCATCGGGTGATCGGTGACCGGATCGTTGCCGCGACCTGGGGCATCGCTGCTGCGATGACCCGAGGCGACATCTCGGTCACGGGGGTCGACCCGCAGCACCTGCAGCTGGTGCTGCACAAACTGCACGATGCGGGTGCCACCGTCACGCAGACCGACGACGGCTTCCGTGTCGCGCAATACGAACGGCCCAAGGCGATCAACGTCGCCACCTTGCCGTTCCCGGGCTTTCCGACCGACCTGCAGCCGATGGCCATCGGGCTGGCCTCGATCGCCGACGGCACGTCGATGATCACCGAAAACGTCTTCGAGGCGCGGTTCCGGTTCGTCGAGGAGATGATCCGGCTGGGCGCCGACGCCAGGACCGACGGCCACCACGCGGTGGTCAGGGGCCTTCCGCAGCTCTCGAGTGCGCCGGTGTGGTCCTCGGACATCCGGGCCGGCGCCGGGCTCGTGCTGGCCGGCCTGGTTGCGGACGGCGACACAGAGGTTCACGACGTCTTTCACATCGACCGTGGTTATCCACTTTTCGTGGAGAACCTGGTCAGCCTCGGCGCGGAGATCGAGCGGGTCAGCTAGTCCCGCGACCCGGGCCGATTTGGGACTCTCGTCCGAAAAGGCGTATTGTTCTCTGTAGCCCACGGCCCCAGTTCAGCACTGGCGGACGGGGTTTGACGTCTCTGCCCTTGTCGAGTACAGTGGCAGGGTTGCCTGTAAACGGGTGTGTTGTTTGAGAACTCAATAGTGTGTTTGGTGGTTTTTGTTTGTTGTTTTTGTTTGGCCACACCGTGC
>LZSH01000101.1 GCA_001665255.1 Mycobacteriaceae bacterium 1482268.1
GGCGATGCCGGTCCCGGGCCCGACCATGATCATCGGCACGTCGCCGTCCTCCGGAATGCGAAAGTGCGGTGAGCGCTGCAGGAACACCGGCACGGCGGTGTCGGCGGCGCGGTCGGCCAGAAACGTCGTCGCCACCCCGCCGCGGGGACCTCCGTCGGCGCCGTGATACCGGATCACCGACACGGTGAGCTGCACCTCGTGCGGGCTGACCAGCGGGCTGGTCGAGATGGAGAACTGCCGCGGCGTGAGCCGCACCAGCACCTCCTGCCACGCGGCGGGATCGGCGCGCACCGCGAACTCCCGGACGATGTCCAGCGCGTTGCGGTTGACCAGCCACTTGTCGAGCTTCTCGCGCGGCGCGAGCAAGATCTTGGCTGCGCTGCGGTCGGGGCAGGATTCGGCGACGAAACGCAGCAGATCCGGGGTGACCCGGCAGATGTCGTAGCACGACGTGAGCGCATCGCGCAGTGTGCGCTGCTCGCCGTCTACCTCGACGACCTCTCTGCCGGCGAGCCCGGTCGACGCCAGCCAGCTGTCGACCGCATGCGCGCTGTTGGTGGCGTACACGCCGAGAGAATCGCCTGCCGCATAGGAGCCGTCCGCAGCGCTGATGTCGAAACCGAACTGCCGCACCTCTTTGGCCGACATGGGCCCGGACAGAAGGACATTGGTCGACAGCGGGGCAAGCAGCGGCCTGGTCCGCGTGAAGGTATCGGCGGCCTTCTTGGGCCGCGCGATGGTCGTCATCGCGCTCACTCGCCCGTTCGAATGTTCTTCTGCCGCAACGCCCGCGAGCTGAATGACCTCCTGCGCCCACCGGTCCATCGGCTCGTCGTCGTGGATCTCGCATTCCGTGCGATCGCGCAGGCGGATGGCGCCGAGGTCGGCGAGCCTGCTGTCGATCGACCTGGCGTGTCCACAGAAGTTGTCGTACGAACGGTCACCGATGCCCAGTACGGCATAGCGAATGCCGTTGAGGGAGGGCGCATCCGGGGACTCCAGCCGCTGCCAGAAATCAGCGCCGTTGTCCGGCGGGCCGCCGTCGCCGAAGGTGCTGGTGATCACGAGGATATCGCGCGCACCTGTCAGCGAGTCGAGGCTGATGTCGTTCATATTGGCAAGCTGGGAGCCGGGCACCATTTCGGCCACCCGCGCCGCGAATTCCTCGGCGTTGCCGGTCTGCGAGGCCCACAACACCAGCGGACCGCCGTCACCGCCCTGCGGCTGCCCCCCGACGAGCTCGGCGCGCGAGTACTGCCCGGCCAGCATGCCGTCGATCCACAACCGTACGTCTGGCCTGACCGGCGCCGAGTCGGGCAGCACCGGGACACCAGCCGACGCGGCGCCAATGCCGGTGAAAAACCCTGCAAGGTAGATCTTCTCGTGATCACTCAGGCTAGGCGCCCGGGTCTTTGCCAGTCCGAGTTGCGCGGCGACGGGGAGAGCTGGGGTGTCGACGGCATGCAGGGGCCGCATGCTGATCGCGCACACCTTGAATTCCGGCTGGAGTGAGTCGGGGTCGACGGCGTCGTTGGTGAGCGCGTTGATCGACAGGTACTCGCCGTGTTCGTCGTTCCAATGGAACGGGACGAAGCAGTTGCCGGGCCGGACCCGGTCGGTCACCACGGCGGGCAGCACCGCCCGGCCCCGACGCGATGTCAGTTCGACCGGCTGGCCGTCAACGATTTCGAATGCCACCGCGTCGACCGGGTGTATTTCGACGAACGGCCCGCTGTTGAGCTTGTTGAGTTTGTCGACCCGGCCGGTCTTGGTCATGGTGTGCCACTGGTGTTGCAGCCGACCGGTATTCAGGATCACTGGATAGTCGTCGTCGGGCAGCTCATTGGCGTCCATGTGTGGCCGCGGGTGGAAGACCGCCCGCCGCGACGGTGTCGGGAAGGCCAGCCTCGGCCGGTGGCCGTTCTCGTCGACGAACAGGTCCTGGCTCACCCCGTCGTTGAGGTAGCGGATGGGATGCCGGTCGGAGTCGTCATCGGGCGGTACCGGCCACTGCAGCGGTGTTTCACGCAACCGCGAATAGCTGGCCCCCCGCAAGTCGTAACCCGTTGCGGGGTTGGAGAATCGGCGGATCTCGTCGAATATCTCTGCACTGGAGGAATAGGTGAAGTGGTCGCCGAAACCGAGTGCGGTGGCCAGCTGACAGATCAGCTGCCAATCGGGACGCGTTTGGCCGGGCGCCG